>JAYQEA010000074.1:0-20847 GCA_038138625.1 Roseivivax sp. | reverse complement strand
GTATCCGATTGTACAAAGATCGTATGCCGGACACCGGGCCAGATCATTTGCTACATGCGCGTGCCCACCGCGAGATTATTCGGATGTTCGGGCGGTTTCCGTTTCGCAATTCCGCGCTGCAGCGTCGAAGCACGCAGGACGAACTGACCTATATGGCCCATGGTGGCTATGGTACGACCGTGCGCGATCTACAGGTTCCTGCCTAAGTCTGGTTGCCAGTTTTTCCCAAAATGCGTTAGCGTCATCCCAGCCATGCTGCCGGAGGATACATGATGTCATCAACTGCTTACGATATGATCGTGATTGGTGCAGGACCCGGGGGGTATGTCGCGGCGATAAGAGGCGCTCAACTAGGGCTGCGTGTGGCCATTGTTGAACGTGAACATCTTGGCGGGATCTGTCTAAACTGGGGCTGCATTCCGACCAAGGCAATGCTGCGCTCTGCCGAGGTGTTACACTTGATGCAGCATGCAGGTGAATTTGGACTTTCCGCGTCCGACGTCGGATTTGACCTTGCCGCAGTGGTCAAGCGGTCACGCAAAATAGCGGCGCAACTTAATTCAGGCGTTGGACATCTGCTTAAGAAAAACAAGGTCGATGTGCATATGGGCGAGGCACGGGTTGTACAGACCGGAGTGGTCGAGGTTTCCAGCCCCGCGGGTTTGTCAAACCTGACAGCGCCTCAGATTGTTTTGGCCACCGGCGCACGCGCGCGCGCGCTTCCGGGGCTCGAGGCTGACGGGGATTTGGTCTGGTCGTACCGGCATGCGCTGCAACCCAGTCGCATGCCCAAACGTCTTTTGGTTATTGGATCTGGGGCCATTGGGATAGAGTTTGCAAGCTTTTTCAATGCTATGGGCGCCGACGTTACAGTTGTTGAAGTGATGGATCGTATTTTGCCGGTGGAAGACGAGGAAATTTCAGATTTCGCGCGCAAAAGCTTTGAGAAGCAGGGGATGACCATTTGTGCAGACACCAAGGTCACACAGCTGGATCGGGGTCAGGGCCAGGTGACAGCAACGCTTGAGACACGCGGAACACAGCGGGTCGGAGCATTTGACACGGTTATTTCGGCCGTAGGTATTGTCGCCAATACCGAAGGTCTGGGTTTAGAGGCGCTAGGCGTCAGGCTGGATCGGGGACATGTTGTCACGGACGCATTTTGCCGGACCGGTGTGGACGGCGTCTATGCAATCGGCGATCTGGCAGGAGCCCCCTGGCTGGCCCACAAAGCCAGTCATGAAGGCGTTATGGTGGCCGAGTTGATTGCCGGAGGGCACCCGCACCCTGTGGAGCCGGACAGCATTGCCGGCTGCACATATTGCCATCCACAGATCGCAAGTGTCGGTCAGACCGAGGCGCAGGCGCGTGCAGCCGGGCATGATGTCAAGGTGGGCCGTTTTCCGTTCGTCGGCAATGGTAAAGCAATTGCACTTGGCGCAGCTGAAGGCATGGTCAAAACAGTTTTTGATGCGAAAACAGGCGCTCTTTTGGGCGCCCATATGGTGGGAGCAGAGGTCACGGAACTGATCCAAGGTTACGTAATCGGACGGCAACTGGAAACAACCGAGGCCGATTTGATGCAAACCGTGTTTCCCCATCCGACACTGTCTGAAATGATGCATGAATCTGTTTTGGATGCCTGGGGGCGTGCCATCCATTTTTAACGCGATCGTCCTTAGGACCTTTTTTGGATGACGCGGGCGTGTCGCGGCTCATGTCATCCGCGCTGCGTTATCCAAAGACCGATCGCCATGACGGCGATGCCGCCCGCTCGGGTAAGTGTAAGGGGCGACACACGTGCCCCGAACATTCCAAAATGATCAATTGTTGCGGCTGAAACCAATTGTCCCAACAAAACAAAAAATATTGCGTTTCCAACGCCAAACCGGGGGGCAACAAAGGTAATCGACATCACGTAGAAAGCCACTAGCGCGCCGGCCAGCAGTAAATGTTTGGGAGCGGCTGGCACCTTTGCCAATGCTCCGGGGCCGGTCAGGATCGAAACAGCCAACGCGCAGCACAGGGCGACGGTGAACAATACGACGGTGGCAGACCACGGGGATCCTATTCGCACACCAAGCGCTGCATTCAGCGCCGCCAGCAATGGAATGCCCACCCCGGCCAAAGCCATGACACCGGCATAGGTCCAGTATGGGCTCATGTCTTGATAAAGGTCGCGCTGGCGCGCGCCACCAGCTTGCCTGACGGCTCATCCGTCATCGTCGCTTCGGCAAAGATGACCGATCGTCCGGCGCGCACGACTGTTGCGTCGCAGCGTATATTTTCACCTGAAGCGGGACGTAGAAAACGGGTTTCAAGGTTCGAGGTTGCAACCGGCATAAAATCTCCGGCATGACCCGCACAGGCAAAAACCATGGCCGTATCTGCAAGCATGGCAAGGGCCTGTCCTGATACTATGCCGCCGTGGCGCAGAATCGCCGGGCTCATCTGCATGATCATTGTACAGGCTTGGGGACCGATCGCCGTGATCTCCAGTCCCGGGGCACGTACCCATTCCGCGAAATACTGTTCGAGCCAAGCATTGGCCTGTTTTGGTGAAATCTGTGTCATCCGCGCAGTGTGTCGAATGTCAGCCGCCCTGTCACCTGCTTTTATTGATGTGCTGTTGTCGTCTTGCATCCCGTCTCTTGAAACCATAGGTTCCGCGCAACATTCGATGCGCCTTCCCGCGTTCCAAATCCCAATCTATCCGGAGCCTGCAATGGACCAGTCTGCAATCATGCAATTCGTGCCTTTGATCCTCATATTTGTGATCATGTATTTTCTGTTGATCCGACCTCAACAAAAGAAGGTCAAAGAACACCAGAAAATGGTAGAGTCGATCAAGATAAAAGACGAAGTGGTCACCCAGGGCGGGCTGATCGGCAAAGTGTCCAAGGTCAAAGAAGATAACGAGATAGAGATCGAGCTCGCCAAGGACGTGCGGGTCCGTGTTGTACAAAGCACGATCGCTCAGGTGCGCTCGCGCACTGAACCGGCCAAATAATCGAGCCGAAGGGGCGCGCGACCGATGCTGATATTCGAGACCTGGAAACGCGTCCTAATTTGGGCGACGGTGGCGTTAGGTGTGGTTCTGTCTGCACCGAATTTATTCTACACGCAGGTAGAACGTCATAATGATGCTGCGGCGGCATTGGCCGAGGGTCAATCAGGGGCAGACCTTGACGCAGATCTTGCCGGATGGCCGGACTATTTACCGTCTGGTCTGGTCAACCTGGGCCTTGATCTGCGCGGTGGGGCGCAGTTGCTTGCCGAGGTGCAACTGCAAGACAGCTACGCCGCCCGTATGGAAAGCTATTGGCCGGTGGTGCGGGATGCCTTGCTGCCCGAGCGTGCAACCATTGGGGGCATTCGTCTGGTAAGCGACTCACCGCCCGATGAACTGCATGTTCGGCTGGCCAACCCAGAGGCGATGCCACAAGCAATAAACATCGTGCGTGGGCTTGCAACACCCATCGTGTCCCTGACATCTGTCGGAAGCACAGATATCGAAGTGTCGAGCCGCGACGACCTTTTGATTGTCACGCTCAGCGAGGCTGAACGCCTTGCAATGGACCAACGCACCATGGCGCAGGTTCTGGAAATCGTACGTCGCCGCATTGATGAGGTTGGCACCCGCGAACCTTCGATCCAGCGGCAGGGGTCTGATCGTGTTTTGATCCAGGTTCCAGGCATTGGATCTGCGGAAGAGCTGAAAACAATCATCGGCACCACCGCACAATTGACGTTTCAACCGGTCGTCCGGATCGCAAGTGATGCAAACGCCACTGCCGGTCCGGGCAACGAGGTCTTGCCGGGGGCTGACGGGGATGACGCCTTTTATGTTCTGGAGCGCGCCCCTGTCGTCACTGGCGAAGATCTGGTCGACGCGCAGCCTGCGTTTGATCAAAATGGCCAGCCGTCTGTGACATTCCGTTTCAATCCGGCCGGAGGACGCAAATTCGGTGATTTCACTGCCGAGAACATTGGCCGCCCGTTTGCAATCGTTCTGGATGATGAGGTGATCAGCGCGCCCGTCATACAGGCGCATATCTCGGGTGGTTCAGGTCAAATTACCGGTAATTTTGATGTCGCAGAATCGACCAACCTCGCGGTGCTCTTGCGGGCAGGGGCGTTGCCGGCAGAACTGGTATTCCTCGAGGAACGTACCATCGGGCCCGAGCTTGGACAGGACAGTATTGACGCAGGACGCATTGCAACCCTTGTGGCCTTTGCTGCAGTGCTTGTCTTTATGGCGCTCAGCTATGGTTTGTTCGGAATTTTTGCCAATATCGCATTGATCTTGAACATTGCTCTGCTCTTTGGTGCGTTGTCTCTTATCGGTGCGACCCTCACGCTGCCGGGAATTGCAGGTATCGTTTTGACCGTGGGTATGGCTGTTGATGCCAACGTGCTGGTCTTTGAACGGATCCGCGAGGAACTGCGCGCTGCCAAAGGACCCGCACGCGCGATAGAGAGAGGCTATGAGCGCGCGCTTTCTGCGATCATTGACGCCAATATCACAACCTTTATCACGGCCGTTATCCTGTTTGCCATGGGATCGGGCCCTGTGCGTGGTTTTGCAATAACGTTGGGCTTGGGCATTCTGACCTCGGTCTTCACGGCCATCTTCCTGACGCGGTTACTGATTGTGACATGGTTTGACCGCCGACGCCCCAAAACGATTGAGGTCTGATATGCGATTGAAGCTTGTTCCGACGCAAACCAGCTGGGATTTCTTTTCTCGATCCCGGGTCTGGCTGGGTCTTTCGGTTCTTTTGATTGTGCTGTCTTTTGCGTCAGTAATTTTTCAAGGATTAAACTTTGGCATTGATTTCCGTGGCGGTACTTCGGTCCGCACAGAAAGCAGCCAGCCGGTAAACGTGGCTGCATATCGGGGTGCCCTTGATGCGCTGGATTTGGGCGATGTTGTAATCTCGCAGGTGTTTGACCCGAACTTTGGTCCGGATCAAAACGTGGCGATGGTCCGGATCCAGTTACAAGAGGGCCAAGAAGCGATATCGCCTGAGGTTATCGAAGAAATCAAAGCGGCTCTAACCGGTGTTGCCCCGGATATTTCTTTTACGTCTGTCGAATCCGTTGGCCCGAAGGTGTCGGGCGAGCTGATTTCTACGGCGATCCTTGCTGTCGCCCTGGCGATCGCGGCTGTACTTTTCTACATCTGGCTCAGATTTGAATGGCAATTTGCCGTTGGTGCCGTTTTGGCCTTGGTGCATGACGTGGTCCTGACAATCGGGATCTTTTCCGCGTTTCAGATCAGGTTTGATCTGGCCATTATCGCGGCGCTTTTGACGATTGTGGGATATTCGTTGAACGATACCGTTGTCGTGTTCGACCGTGTACGTGAAAATCTGCGTAAATACAAAAAGAAACACCTCAAGGAGGTGATGAACCTGTCCATAAATGAAACGTTGAGCCGGACTGTTATGACATCCGTGACCACTTTGCTGGCGTTGATTGCACTCTTGGTGCTGGGTGGGGACGTCATCCGTGGCTTTGTGTTTGCAATGACCTGGGGCGTGATCGTGGGAACCTATTCGTCTGTTTTTGTCGCATCGACAGCCTTGTTGGGGTTGGGGGTCAAGCGGGACTGGTCAAAACCGGATAATACAGCCGGCAATCAGTTCGGGAATGTAGACGCCTAGAAACGGCGTATTTATGGGCATTCTGCCTTGATAAAACAATGTGCGACATTTTGCCTCGGTACTATGTTGTCGCAGGTCCCAAGCCCTATTATGTCCAATCGGGTCAAGTGCTGAACGGTTTAACAGTCTGGGCAATACGTTCCTCGTTCCTCTGGCGCGACGACCTTAGATTTGATTGGACGACAAATGCAGGTATACAACGGCACACTGATGGTGCAGCTCTGCACAGGGTCGGTCCGCTGCACGAAGGAGTACACGTATGCGTCTGAACGAAATCGAATTCTCAGATGCCCAACCTGTTGAGGGCTATGGTCCCGGTTTTTTTCGTGTAGGAGGAGAACCGATGCAAGGGCCGCTTTGTCTCACGCCGCAGGGCACAATGGCTTGGGGTGGGCTCGCTGATCGTGATACGTTGATTGCCTTGGCAGGTCAGGTGGACGTTTTATTTGTCGGGACCGGGTCGGAAATGGCGCTTTTGCCGCAGTCGTTGCAAGATCCGTTAGAAGACGCCGGCCTGGGTATTGAGGTTATGAACTCTCCTGCGGCCTGTCGGACCTACAACGTCTTGCTCAGTGAAGGTCGCCGCGTCGCCTTGGCAGCCCTTCCTGTCTAGGATTGCCTTTCGTCTGCATCGACCTTCGGGTATCGATGACATATGACGATACATGTTCAGAATTTAAGTATTGGGCGCGCTGGACGCCGGGTGCTAGAGGGGCTTGATTTCACCCTGTTCGATGGCCGTGCTTTGGTCCTGCGAGGTCCGAACGGCATCGGCAAAACCACACTTTTGCGCACTTTGGCCGGATTGCAGCCTGCGCTTACGGGCAAGATCACAGGTGCCGATGATGTGATTGCATATGCTGGCCATTCGGATGGCCTGAAAGCAACGCTTACGGTGACGGAAAACCTGCTCTTTTGGTCTGAAATCTTTGGAAATGACGATATTTCCAAAGCTTTAACGCAATTTGATCTTGAGGCTTTGGCGCATCGACCTGCCGGTGGCCTGTCGGCTGGTCAAAAGCGGCGGCTTGGACTGGCGCGTCTTTTGGTAACAGGGCGGCCGGTGTGGGTTCTGGATGAACCCACGGTGTCCTTGGATGCGGCATCGGTGGCGCGGTTTGCCAAAATCATCTCACACCATTTAGACACGGGTGGCAGTGCCATACTGGCAACGCATATCGACCTTGGACTACCCACGGCCGAGACGCTGGACCTGACCCCGTATCGGGCAAAACCCGGCGTAGCCTCTCAGGACGAGGCGTTTTTATGATTGCCCTGTTACGCCGTGATCTTGCAATTGCCTTCCGCGCGGGCGGGGGCTTTGGCCTAAGCATCGCCTTTTTCTTGATTGTGACCGTGCTTGTTCCGTTTGGTGTTGGGGCGGATGTGATCCTTTTGTCCAAAATTGCGCCGGGTATTTTGTGGGTTGGGGCGTTGTTGGCGTGCCTTTTGTCCCTGGACCGATTGTTTGCATTGGATTGGGAGGACGGATCACTGGATCTTTTGGCCACTGCGCCTTTGCCATTGGAGATGGCCGTGTCTGTCAAAGCCTTGGCGCACTGGCTAACAACGGGGTTACCGCTGGTATTGGTTGCGCCTGCGCTTGGTGTGCTTTTGAACTTGCCGTCGTCGGGATATCTTTGGGTTTTGGTGTCGCTTGGTTTGGGCACACCCGCACTGTCGGTGATTGGCGCGTTCGGGGCCGCGCTGACGGTTGGTCTTAAACGTGGTGGGTTGTTATTGTCGTTACTGGTGCTGCCGCTTTATGTTCCAACCCTGATTTTCGGGGCCGAAGTTGCCCGCCGGGGCACTGCGGGCCAAAGCGTGGACACGCCGCTCTACCTTCTGGCAGGGGTAACGCTGGCTGTCATCGCGGTTTTGCCCTTTGCCTCTGCGGCTGTTCTGCGGGTAAACCTGCGCTAATCCTCGAACACGACCCTGCCTGCGGCAATCAACTCTTCGATTTGGGGGACGACGGCCAATCCGTCCTTAACCTGCGCCTCTAGACCCGATTCTAACGTGCGCACATGATCCAAAGCATCTGCCGTTGCGGATAAACGGGTTTGATCAACCACAACCGCACCATCCGAATCCGCCACAATGATATCGCCACTGGCGACACGCTGACCGCCGATGTGTACGGGAAAGCCTACCTTGCCCGGACCTGATCCAAACGGTGAGTTCGGATTCAAACCCATGGCGAACAATGGCAGCCCCACCTCTTGCAAACCTGCAAGATCGCGCATCGGACCGTCTGTGACCACCGCAATTATCCCTGCATTGCGCGCCATACCTGCAAGCATATCGCCCATTGCGGCGCACCCCATATGGCCACCGGTTGCCAGCACCATAACGTCACCGGGTTTGGCCTGTCGCATGGCTGCTAACGGGGCCAGCACATCTGCCGGGCCTGCGTCAACAGTGATTGCAGGCCCTGCAAACCCGATGGGAAGCCCCGGAAGGGGCATGGGACCAAGGATGGCGCCGGCTCCGCCTTGCGCGTCGCAGACATGTCCAGTTAATGCTCCCGTAAAACGCGCCAAAAGTGCCGGATCGGGCCGTGTCCAGTTTTGTTTGATCCGCAGCAGCGGTGGTTCTTCGATCATGGCCAGTCTCCTGATAGTCTTTTCATTCGCTGTGCCTTTGGTATACCAACATCAACGAGGACGCAAAGCCGGGGACGATCCACCCCTCAGGCGGTGCGGTCATGACAGCCAATCCAAGAGGACCCGCCATGAGCAATACAAAAGCTGGTAAAAGATTTCGCTCTCAGGAATGGTTTGACAACCCGAACAACCCAGGAATGACCGCCCTGTACATCGAGCGGTATTTGAATCAGGAATATACGCGCGGGGAACTTCAGGGCGACCGACCCGTTATTGGTATCGCCAACACTGGCAGCGATCTGGCTCCATGTAACAAGATTCACGTGTTCTTATTGGACAGGATCAAGGCAGGTATTCGGGACGCGGGCGGCGTTCCGATGGAATTTCCTGTGCATCCGATCCAGGAAACCGGCAAGCGCCCCACTGCCGCGTTAGACCGCAATCTGGCCTATCTCAGCCTGGTCGAGGTATTGCACGGATATCCCATTGATGGGGTTGTGCTGACCACCGGCTGTGACAAAACCACGCCCGCCATGTTGATGGGCGCGGCAACCGTGGACCTGCCAGCAATCGCCTTGAACGGCGGCCCGATGCTGGATGGCTGGTGGAAAGGCGAACGCACCGGCTCTGGCACAATTGTGTGGGAAAGCCGTCGCTTGCTGGCCGAAGGCGAGATTGACTATGATGAATTCATGGAGCGGGTCTGTTCATCGGCACCGTCATTAGGCCATTGCAATACTATGGGCACGGCCAGCACAATGAACGCCATGGCCGAGGCTTTGGGCATGTCGCTTACCGGGAATTCGGCCATCCCGGCCCCGTTTCGCGAACGTATGAACATGGCATATGCCACGGGCAAACGCTGTGTCGAGATGGTGTATGAAGATCTTAAACCGTCAGACATCCTGACCCGCGAGGCGTTTGAAAACGCAATCCTGACCAATGGCGCGATTGGCGGGTCAACAAACGCGCCACCACATTTACAGGCGGTGGCTCGTCACGCAGGGGTCGATCTGCATGTAAAAGACTGGGAAACCATCGGCTTTGACGTGCCCCTATTGGTCAATATGCAGCCTGCGGGTGAATTCCTAGGCGAAAGCTTTTACCGCGCAGGGGGGGTGCCCGCTGTGATGGAGGCGCTTCGTCTGGCCGGTCGCTTGCACGAAGGCGCCATGACGGCCACCGGCAAATCCATGGGTGAAAATATTGCAGGCAAAAGCAGTGCAGATACATCCGTGATCCTGCCGTACGATGCACCGATGCGGACCAATGCGGGCTTCAAGGTGTTGTCAGGCAACCTGTTTGACAGCGCGCTGATGAAAACATCGGTTATATCGGATGATTTCCGCACGCGTTTCTTGTCACGCCCCGGTGAGGAAGGCGTCCACGAGGCGCGCGCCATCGTCTTTGAAGGTCCCGAGGATTATCATGACCGTCTAAACGATCCGTCCTTGGATATTGATGAAACCTGTATCCTGTTCATTCGCAATGTGGGATGTGTGGGATACCCGGGCAGCGCCGAGGTGGTCAACATGCAGCCGCCTGATGCCCTGATCAAGGCCGGCATACATCACCTGCCAACGGTTGGGGATGGACGCCAGTCCGGCACATCGGAAAGCCCGTCAATTCTAAACGCGTCGCCTGAGGCAGTGGTCGGTGGTGGGTTGGCGCTTTTGCAGACCGGCGATCGGGTACGTTTGGATCTGAACACCAGCACCATGAATGCCCTGGTCCCTGATGAGGAATGGGCAGCCCGGCGTGATGCCTGGACAGCCCCCGAAATACAGAGCCAAACCCCCTGGCAAGAGATTTATCGCACCCATGTCGGTCAGCTTGCTGAGGGTGGGTGCCTTGAGCTGGCGACAGCCTACCACAAGGTGGCAAGGGCGTTGCCGCGCGACAATCACTGATGCGGGGCAGACCATTATCAAAATCTGTAACCAGCTATTAATCGAGATTGAGCGCTTAGAGCGGTTGCGTTTTGCTTGGCGCAGCACAGACCAGGCTTGTGTGCCGCCGTTGCGTCAATCCCCCGTGATAAGTCGCACAGTCATCCAAGATTTGACCAAAGAAAGACATCCCCTATGAGCAAGACTATTATTATTACGGGGGGAGGCCGCGGTATTGGTCTCTCTGCCGCGCATCGGTTTCTTGATGCCGGCTGGCGCGTTGGCGTGATGGGTCGCAATCCCGAGCCCCTGAACGATCTTGCGAAAAAATTTGAAAATGCATTGGCAATGCCGTGCGATGTGACGGATGAAACCAAGGTGAATAGCGCATTTGATCAAGCGATGTCAGCTTGGGGTCGCCTGGACGTTTTGTTCAACAATGCAGGAATTTCTGCCCTTGGTGCCACCATTGACGAGGTCTCGGTCGCAGACTGGCGGCGTGTGATTGATATCAATGTGACCGGTAGTTTTATCTGCGCGCGTGCAGCTTTTGAACGGATGAAGACACAAAATCCGATGGGTGGGCGGATCATCAACAATGGATCGGTTTCTGCCTATGTTCCGCGTTGGGGATCGACACCCTACACTGCGTCAAAGCATGCAATCACGGGGTTGACCAAGTCCATATCACTTGATGGGCGTCCGTATCGCATCGCCTGCGGGCAGATCGATATCGGAAATGCCCTGACGGAGATGGCGCAAAAGATGACTGAAGGTGTTCCGCAGGCTGATGGAAGTGTTATGATTGAACCGGTTATGGATGTGCGTCACGTGGCGGATGCCGTATTGCATATGGCCGACCTACCGTTAGAGGCAAATATACCCTTCATGACTGTCATGGCGACCAATATGCCCTATCTGGGTCGCGGATAAGCAATATATTTCAAAGTCCTAGGAAGAGTCCCTAAGCCTTTACCTTAATTGCATCAAGGGCACCATCGCCTGTATGTCGTCTGCTGCTTGCCGGATGGCAACGTCAAAACAGATCCTTATCCCCCTTTGGAGGCACGGGTTAAAATCATGGTGTCGAGGCTGTTACAGGAAACGCACATCTCTTTGCAGTCTATTGTTACTTAATACCAATTTTGCGGAATGTGAGTGGACAAATCGGATGCAACATATCACACACTCAACCTATGGTGTGTTGCGTCTGACCAAACGATATAATGTCATGTCCTGATTTCACTCGCAGACTTTGTCAGAGCTTCATAGCCCATCGGTCAAATTACACGGATGATTGAAAGACAAGTATGACAGAAGCCCTGATTGTAATTGATGTTCAAAATGATTTTTGTCCGGGTGGTGCGCTTGCGGTGAATGATGGACACCTTATTGTGCCACTGGTTAACACTATGATGTCTGATGCAGATTTGGTCATATTCTCGCAGGACTGGCATCCCTCGGATCATAGCTCCTTTAGTGCAAATCATGTTGGCAAGAATGCTTTTGAGCAAATTGACATGCATTATGGCCCACAGACGCTTTGGCCCACCCATTGTGTTCAAGGCAGTAGAGGGGCGGAATTCCACGCTGACATAAACCTGAATGCGGCAGATGTGATCATTCGTAAGGGCATGAACAAAGATATCGACAGCTATTCTGCGTTTTATGAAAACGATCAGACCACACCAACTGGTTTGACAGGCCTGCTGAAAGAAAGAAACGTATCGTCAGTAAAATTGGTGGGACTGGCCTTGGATTTCTGTGTCGCGTTTTCCGCGCTTGACGCTGTAAAACACGGCTTTGACGTCAGCGTGGTGATGGATGCCTGTAAGGCCATAGACAATCAAGGCTCCCTTGACAGCGCCATAACCAGAATGCGCAACGCGGGCGTACAGTTGGTCTAGCCTAAAATCTTTGGCGGCGCGGGTGTAAGCTGGGTCTGAATTTTGGATACGCTGCAGGCCCGTTGGCACTTGGACAGCCCTAGTGTGAGGCGACCTATGCCATTGGTTCAATCACATAGGGGGTGGGAAACCAATACTCTTCCAGATTTGTACCAGCACCAATGCGGTCAATAACGGCAAATAGCCCTGGATCAGAGAGCGGGGTTAACACGCCATGCCAGATATTCTTGTGGAAATTGATTGCCTGACCGGGCTGCGTAATAAACGCCACTGGCTGACCGGGTCGGCCATCGTCATCCGGTGCAACAACAACAAGAAAACCGGTCCAGCTCATAGGAATAAAACACTGGCTGCCTCTGGGGTGTCGTTCCATCATGCGCAGCGTATATGGAAAATGTTGCACGCGGGCCTGAAACAGGCTTATGCCAGCCCGACCGTCGTCAAATGACAGGTTGGCCCTGTCATTATAGCGTTCGCAAAGGCCTTGGTTAATAACCTGATCTGCTGAGCCCGAGGTCTCCAGAATGTCACCAAATTCAAGAAACGCCTCATTATCAATTTTTTGTGGTCTAATATTCATTTGAATTTATCCTTCAGGCGCAAGCTTGCGATACGTTCTACCTGCTTGCAGGCTTCTGCAAATTCGCGGTTTTTACTGTTTGAGAGACGTTCCTGAAACTGCGCGAGGATAGACGATTTAGTGTGATCGCGTACGGCGATTATGAATGGAAACCCGAATTTTTGAGTGTATTCGCCATTCAATTCAGTGAATATTGCGCGTTCGTCGTCGGTCAACATGTCAAGACCAGCAGACGCCTGTTCGGAGGTACTGTCAGATGTAAGCCGTTTAGCCTGTGCAAGCTTTCCCGCGAGGTCCGGATGCGCATTTAAAACGGCAAGTCTTTGTTCGACTGATGCCCTGCGAAACTGACGCACCAAAAGAGCATGCACCCCTGTTGCTGTATCAAAACTGGGTCCGCGCTCCGGGGCAGCGGCCTCTGCCACCCATGCACTATTTTCAAAAACCGAGCCGAAGTCTGCCACAAACTGATCATGGCCGAGTTCGGATGGCTTTAATTCTGAGGGCACGGGATGGGTTTTTGTCCAGTGTTCGGCAATTTGTTGACGGGTGGCGAACCAGACGCCGTGATGACCTGCCATATAATCCAGCATGCGTTTCAGCGCGGCGGCGCGCCCCGGCCGTCCAATCAAACGGCAGTGCAAGCCGATGGACAACATCCGTCCGCCTTCCTGATATAAAACATCAAAGCTGTCTCTGATGTAGGATTCGAACTGATCGCCGGAATTAAAACCCTGCGGCGTTGCAAATCGCATGTCGTTGCAGTCAAGGGTATAGGGGACAATCAATTGATCCCTGTCACCTATCTTTATCCAATATGGCAGGTCATCAGCGTAACTGTCTGCTATATATTGAAAACCTCCTTCCTCAGAAGCAAGGCGCACAGTGTTCATGGAACACCGCCCTGTGTACCATCCGACCGGTGGGGCACCGGTAACTTCGGTATGCAATGCGATCGCATCCCTGATCTGGCTACGCTCTTCTTGCTCGGACATATCCTTATGTTCGATCCATTTCAGACCATGACTGGCGATTTCCCAGCCGGCCTCTTGCATGGCCGCGACCTGCTCGGGCGCGCGGGCGAGCGCGGTTGCCACGCCATACACTGTCAAAGGAATATCCTTTAACAACCTGTGCAAACGCCAAAATCCAGCGCGCGCGCCGTATTCGTAGATCGATTCCATGTTCCAATGACGCTGTCCGGGCCAAGCCGCGGCACCAACGATTTCAGACAAGAAGGCCTCAGAGGCTGCGTCTCCGTGCAGGATATTATTTTCGCCGCCTTCTTCGTAATTCAACACGATCTGCACAGCGATGCGCGCGCCATTCGGCCATTGAGCGTCTGGAGGCGTGGGGCCATAGCCGGTCATATCGCGAGGGTAGCTGGTCATTGCCTGATCCTTTCCTTTTAAATGGATATTGACGTTAAATTTCGCAAAGCGGAAGGTGTTAATCGTTGTCTTCCAAAGGAGCTTTTATGGCCGGCTATCTGACGACCCATGTTTTGGACACCGCACGCGGGTGCCCTGCTGCGGGTCTTTCTCTCACCTTGTCAATGATCGACGCCGGTGTGCATCACCTGATTGCTCAGGCAGTGACCAATCAAGACGGACGAACAAACACGCCAATCCTTCCCGAGCAGTCCTTTAAACCCGGGCAATACGAACTGGTTTTTCACGCAGGGCAGTATCTGCGATCTCACGGGCTGGTGACGGATGATCTCCTGTTTCTGGATGAGATTCCCATACGGTTTGGGCTAGACCAGAACGTGCATTATCACGTGCCATTATTGCTGTCGCCCTTTGGCTACTCCACCTATCGAGGCAGCTAGATGATGGATGTCATTATACTCTGGGATTGGATCGGATTTGCAGTGCGATGGCTACATGTGATCACGGCCATCGCGTGGATCGGATCGTCATTCTATTTTATTGCGCTTGATCTGGGTTTGCGAAAACATGCGTCTCTGCCCAAAGGCGCGCATGGCGAGGAATGGCAGGTACATGGTGGAGGGTTCTACCACGTTCGAAAATACCTGGTAGCACCCGACGAAATGCCCGATCATTTGACGTGGTTCAAATGGGAGAGCTATTCAACTTGGTTGTCTGGCGCGGCGCTTTTGATGATTGTCTACTGGGTTGGTGGAGAGTTGTACCTGCTGGATCCGACCAAGGTCGATCTTACCCTGTGGCAGGGAATTGCGATTTCCGCGGCCTCCATTGCGGTGGGTTGGGTGGTGTACGACATGCTTTGCAAATCGCCTTTAGGCAATTTTCCAACCTCCATGATGATTGTTTTGTTTGCCATTATCGTGGGGCTGAGCTGGGCGTTGAACCAGGTATTTACAGGACGGGCTGCATTGCTGCATCTGGGGGCATTTACGGCAACCATTATGACGGCCAATGTCTTTTTCATAATTATGCCAAACCAGCGGATCGTCGTCACGGACCTCAAGGCGGGCCGGACGCCTGACGCAAAATACGGCAAAATCGCCAAGCTACGCTCGACGCATAATAATTATCTAACGCTACCAGTCATTTTTCTGATGCTGTCCAATCATTACCCGCTGGCCTTCGGAACAGACTTTGCATGGCTCATCGCTGCGCTGGTTTTTTTGCTTGGGGTGACGATCCGGCACTTCTTTAACACCCTGCATGCTGGTGGGGGATACAAATGGTGGACGTGGCTTGCCACAGTAATCATTTTCATATGCATTGTCTGGCTGTCCACTGTCCAAACGACCGAGAGCTATGAAACTGCCGATGCGCGCGCTTTAACGCCAGAACAGACGCGTCTTGTTGCCGCGCCCGGTTTTGACGAAGCCTATGATGCGGTGATTGGGAATTGTTCTATGTGTCATGCGCGCGAACCCGTCTGGCCGGGGATTCACTGGGCACCAAAGGGGGTGTATCTGGAAACACATGCCGATGTGCTGCGCCATGCCCATGCCGTCTATATTCAATCAGGCGTCAGCCATGCGATGCCTCCGCCCAATGCAGTGCAGATGCAGGCTGAGGATCGGGCCGCGATAGTCGCTTGGGTGCGTGGATTGTCGGGTTAAGGCGTTGACGTCGCCGCGCCCTGCGCGCAGGTTACGCGCATGAGCTATATTGATAATCCATGGCGCGGCTTAGGTCTTGCGCATCCCGATTTAGATCCCATCCCGTGGCCGTCGGCGGACGCTGCCGCGCCAAGGTCCATAATGTCGCAAACGTTTGATCCGGCGCCAACACCTTGGGTGTCGCATGACGGTTTGGCGCGTGCGGTTGGCGTTGATCAGCTTTGGATCAAAGACGAGCGCAATCGTATGGGATTGGGCAGCTTCAAAGCGCTCGGCGCGGCCTATGTTATTGCCTGTGATGCCGCAAAAGGTGACGCCAAAGGGCAGGGCTATGTCACGGCCAGCGCAGGCAATCATGGGCTGTCGGTAGCGGCTGGCGCGCAGGCTTTTGGCGCCCGTGCGGTGGTCTATCTAGCCGATACGGTCCCAGAGGCCTTTGCCGATCGTTTGCGCGCCAAAGGGGCCGAAGTGCGCCGCGAAGGCGCGGTCTACGAAGACAGCATGGCCGCCGCTGCGGCCGCCGCCAGCGCCGAGCATCTGCGCCTTTTGTCAGACAGCTCATGGCCCGGCTACAGCGCACGCCCGCACCGATTGATGGAGGGGTATTGCATGCTGATGGCAGAAGCGATCAGTCAGTGCCCAGAGCCTGCCACGCATATATACCTGCAGGCCGGTGTTGGTGGATTGGCGGCAGCCTGCGCGGTGATGGCGCGGAAGGCATGGGGGGATGCACCGGAAATCGTGGTGGTCGAGCCGACCCATGCGCCAGCACTGCACGCCTCTGTTCAAGCAGGAGCTGCGCTGTGCACGTCGGGCCCGGAATCTGCGATGGGACGTCTGGATTGCAAAGAACCGTCGCTGATTGCGCTCAAAGGTCTGGCACGGGATGCTGATGGGTTTTTGTTGATCACCGAAGCACAAGGGCAGGCGGCCGCACAGATGGCGGCTCAGCACGGATTTGCCACCACAGCCTCGGGGGCGGCGGGGTTGGCCGGGGCAATGTCTCATGCACCGGGCGCCGAGGCCCGCGTTTTGATCATTCTGAGCGAGGGACCCGAGGCATGAGCCCTAAGCCTGTATTGCGGGGCTTTGACATCCAAGAGTACAAAGCCCGCGTCGCGCGCGCGCAAACGGCCATGGCCAGCGCGCAACTGGACGCCCTGCTGTTAACGACTGAGCCAGAACTGCGGTATTTCACCGGTTTTCTGACCCGCTTTTGGGAAAGCCCGACCCGCCCTTGGTTTCTTGTTGTTCCCGCGGCAGGTGATCCGATTGCGGTGATTCCGTCTATCGGGGCACATCTCATGGGACAAAGCTGGATAGAAGATATCCGCACATGGCGCTCTCCGGATTTGGAAGATGACGGCTTATCTTTGTTGGCCGAGACCCTTCGGGACGTACTGCCTGCGCAGGCTCGCATTGCAATACCCGACGGACATGAAACCCATGTCCGCATGCCATGGGCAGATCTACAATATCTTGAGCAGTCCGTTTCACCCATGGTGCTGACGGGTGATCAGGGCATCCTGCGGGCTTTGAGATTGGTGAAAAGCCCGGCCGAGATTGAAAAAATCAGACAGGCCTGCGGAATTGCCGCCCGGGCGTTCGAGCGTGTGCCGGAAATCGCTTCGACCGGCGTTGAGTTGTCCCAAGTCTTTCGGCAGTTTCAGTGTCTGTGTCTGCAAGAAGGTGCCGATTGGGTGGCCTATCTGGCAGGTGGGGCAGGTCGTGGAGGATATCACGATGTGATCTCTCCGGCAGGGGATATCCCCTTGGCCAAAGGCGATGTGCTGATGCTGGACACAGGGGTGGTTCTGGACGGATATTTCTGCGATTTTGACAGAAATTTCGCTGTGGGTCCTGTGGCTCAGGCCAGTTTAGACGCTCACGCGCGCCTGATCGAGGCGACGCATGCCGGTTTCGCAGCCGCGCGGCCTGGCGCCTCGGCGGCGGATTTGTTTCATGCCATGGACCAAGTATTGACTGGCGGGGCAGGCGGCAGCGACGCGGGTCGTTACGGGCATGGTCTGGGACTACAGCTGACAGAGTGGCCGTCTCTTATTCCTGCCGATCACACCCGTCTGGAGGTGGGGATGGTTCTGACGCTAGAGCCGGGTCTGCAGGTCGCGCCGGGCGTTAACCTCGTACATGAGGAAAACATCCACATCACGCCAACCGGTGCAGACTGGCTGACGCCGCCTGCCAAAGACATTATCCGGATATGACGGTTTTTCCGTATACAATCTCTCCCCAGCCTTTGGCGCGATTGGGGCTGGTGGTGTTGCAAACAGATGAAACATTAGAAGAGGATTTTCGCCGCCTGATCCCGAAAGACATCCGTTGGCTTGTCAGCCGTGTGCCAGCAGCGCCTGATGTCAGTCAGGAAAGCTTGCAAGCCATTGGTGCCCATATCCCGGTTGCGGCCGGTCTTTTACCACAAGCGACAACATTTGACGGGGTGGCGTATTGTTGTACATCGGGGGCGGCACAGGTGGGTCCAGAGCAAATTGCCCGATTGTTGCGTGCCGGTGCCCGCACAAGGGGCACGACGGATCCGGTTTCTGCGCTATTGGCAGCATGTCAGACCCTTGGGCTAAAACGGTTGGCAGTTCTGTCACCTTATGTGGCGCAGGTCTCTGCGCGTCTGCGCGAGGAGCTTGGGAAAGCAGGTATTGAAACCCCTGTATTTGGAACATTTGACGAACCTTCCGAGGCCGCTGTGATCAACATCTCTCAGGCGTCAGTTGCATCGGCGACACGGGCGCTGGTGGCAAAAGAAGACGTGGATGGCGTATTTCTGTCTTGTACAAATCTGCATACGCTTGATGTGATCCCCACGCTTGAAGACACGCTTGATATGCCGGTTCTGTCATCCAACCTTGTGCTGGCCTGGGATCTGTTGAGGCTGGCAGGACAAGCTCCGCCAAAGCCGGGCGATCTGTTAGGACACACAAAAGATCATCAATAAGGCAGGATACAAAAATTTAGCCCGATGTGTTTCAAATCTCTGGACGTCGTGCCCGACCTCTGCCTAACCTTTCCCCAACCACTGATCAGGAGCATTCGATGGACGCCCAGTTTTCCCGCCGCAAGTTGTTGACACGTGACGAAATGCGCGCGCTGAACCAGAAATCTGATCTGCACGGGTGGGGGCAGCTGTTATCCCATCTTGGGGCCATTTCGCTTGCGGTATGGCTGCACAGCCTTGTCATGGGCACATGGTGGGTTCTGGTGACGGGATTTGCGCTTGGCGTGTTGATAAATTTTCTCTACGCGGCGCAACACGAGCTTAGCCATTCGACTGTGTTTGCCACGCGCAAACTGAATAGTGTCTGGGGGCGGATTATCGGGTTCTTCATGCTATTCCCACGAGATTTTGATCAGATCATGCACTTTGCGCATCATCAATGGACCCAAGACTGGGACCGCGACGGCGAGCTGGTGCGCGAACCCTATACCTTGCGCACCTATTTGCTATGGATGTCCGGGATCAGCTATTGGCGCAATCGGATCGTTGGGATTGTCCGACGCGCCCGTGGTATCATCATTGAACCCTACATTCGCCCAGAAGAAGAGCGTAAGGTCATCACAGAAAGCCGCCTGCATCTGCTTGGTTATGTAGCAATTATCGCGGGATCACTGGCTTTTGGGTCATGGGCCTGGGCAACGTTCTGGTTGATCCCGATGATACTGACCAAACCGGTGCACCAGTTGCAAAACACCATCGAACATCTTGGCCTTAGCCATGAAAGCGATATTTTGCAAAACACCCGATCAACGCGGACCAATGCAGTGATGCGTTGGTTGTGCTGGCAGATGCCATTTCACACGGCGCATCATACGTTTCCAACGGTGCCGTTTTGGAAATTGCGGGATCTGAACACCAAAATCGAAGCCCAAACCGGCGAGGTCTGGCGCATGGGCTGGATCGAGTTCCAGATTGAGGTCATCCGTAAGCTGATGCAAAAGGATGAAAGCCAATATCCCATGAACGAGGTCTGGATTATGTCGCGAGGCACCCAAACCTATCGCGTACCCGCAGAATGACGCGTCGTCTCAAGGTCTATACCTCGGCTTGGGCCATGCAGCCGCATGATCACACTGGCAGGATTTTACCCAAACAAGATATCTGTGCGATGGTTGCGGATGCGGGATATGCGGGCCTGGCGCTGGATCTGGGAGCCGCAGATGTCGCCGAAGCTCATGACTTTCGGCCGCATCTGGAACGCAACGATCTGACACCGCTGATTGTCGCCTTTCCAAAGACCTTGGAGTCTTTGCGCGATACGTTGAAGATGGCCAAAGATTTCGGGTCTCCTTTCGTTGATGTAATCGGGCAGGTGATGCCGCTGTCTGTCGACGGCATGATTCCAGTGATCCGCCAATGGATTGAAATGTCCGAACAACAGGACATGCCGATCCAGTTCGAAACCCATCGCAACTGCATCACGAACGATCTCTATGCAACGCTTTGCCTGATGGATGCTGTGCCGGAAATGCGGATCTGTGCAGACCTGTCTCACTATGTGGTGGATCGTGAATTCTGGTTTCCTATCAGTGATCGGGACAAGGGACTGATCAGTCGTGTTCTACAGCGTTCCGACAGCTTTCAAGGGCGCGTGGCCTCGCGCCAGCAAATCCAACTCCAGCTGGATTTCCCACAGAACAAGAAATGGGTGGATCTGTTTCGCGGCTGGTGGCGCGAAGGTTTGACAGATTGGCGATCGCGTAACCCAACAGGCGATTGCATTTTTTTGTGTGAATTGGGCCCGCCGGAATACGCAATGACCGGCGCAGATGGCCGCGAGATGTCGAACCGGTGGCAAGAAGCACTTCAAATCAAATCGTGGGTCGAAGAGATCTGGGCCGACCTTGAAACCAAGGGGCTTTGAGCCGCATCACCTTGTCCGTGACCCGTCGTTTTGCGGATCACCGAACTGTGATGGTCCAAAATGTTATCCCGGAGTGTAGATACGGTTGGCTTCTGGATCAGTTGTCACATAGCCAAGCCCCTCAAGATCGTCCCACAATGCCTCGGGTATGTCTGCGGCTGCCCAATCCAGGGCCTGTGCCACCCGTTCAGGCCGCGAAACGCCGACAATGGTCGAAGTCACGCGCGGATCGCGCATAGAAAA
>JAYQEA010000073.1:0-20868 GCA_038138625.1 Roseivivax sp. | reverse complement strand
CCGTTTGTGCCACCCATCGCGTGCCACCAGTTAATTTCTGTCTGGGCCGCTGCCATGCTGGCTGTCATCGCGAGCGTTGCACCGCCCGCAAGAAGAGTCTTTGAAAGTGTCATACTTTCCTCCCTGGTATGATTTTATAGTTATGAGATGCAGCATTTGGGAAAACGAGAAATAATTCAAGTTGGTTTTTTCGGCAAAATGCATAACAATATGTTATGATACTGGCGGCGTTGCGCAGTCTCCGCAGCATGAACTGAAGGTCTAAGCCATTGAAGTTTCAACTCAGACAACTGGAAGCATTCCGTGCAACATCGGATGCTGGGAGCGTTACGAAGGCGGCAGAAAAGCTGGGCGTGTCACAGCCCGCGGTCAGCCGTTTACTATCGGATTTCTCCACCTCGGTCGGCTTTGATCTTTTCACCCGCCGCCGCGGTGGGCTCGAACCTACAAGCGATTCGAGATATCTTCTGGAAGAGGTGAAGCGGATCCTCGAACGGCTCGATCATCTTGATGATCTTCGTCGCGACCTGACCGAACGCAAACGCGGCCATATTCGCATCGCGTGCCTTCCCGGCTTTGCCACCAGTCATCTGCCAGAAGTCTTGGTACAGTTTCTCAAAGCACGGCCAGGCGTGACCGTCTCTCTTGAGCCTGACCGCCCAGAGCGCATTCTGGAGTGGATCATTGGTGAACAATACGAATGTGGCCTGACCGATGGTTTTTTTGGGCACCCGGCGACGCACAATCAGGATCTGTCCATCAGATCAGTCTGCATCCTGCCAAAAGGTCATCCCCTTGGGAAAAAGAGCGAAATTGAGCCTCGAGATCTAGCTGGTGAACGTATGATTCACACGCGGCGGGATAGCCAGTTCTATCAGCAACTGTCGCGCGCGTTTATTGAAAGCGGCGAAGAAATAAACAGCTTGGTTGAAGTCAGACAGTTCACGACCGCCTGTACGATGGTCCACAAAGGCGTGGGGGCCGCCGTCGTCAGCGCCATTGATGCCGAGGCGTTCCGCCCGACTGGTATCGTCATTCGGCCCTTTCGCCCAAACGTTTCTCATCGGCTGTCAATCCTGCAACCCGCATCAGGCCCGAGCTCGCCCATTGTGTTGGATTTTATTGACGAATTCGTAGCAAGCCTACGGCCATTCCTTGCAGAGCCACACCAGGGCATGAAATCGGCAATGCCCTAGATCACCGCTGTGCAAAAGATAATCGTGGCTTTGTGGACAGCCTGTACCAGTAACGGTTTGATGCCGCTCCTTTGATAGCATTTACGACAACAAGAGAGACCGACCATGGGACTGAAGCGGACGGACGAATTCCATCAAGATGCGGTGTTTATTGTGCCGACCAACAGGCAGCCGCGCACGCAGGTGACTGGTGATTTGGGTGTTAGCATGTCGACGTTGAACAAATGGACCATGGCAGATCGAGACACAAACGTGGTCTCACAAGGGGAATTAGACCTCGTAAAAGAAAATGAACGGTGTCGACGCGAGATCCGGCTTTCAAGAAGGAGCGGGACATCCAAAACTGAAGAGGATCAGGAAAGGAGCATGGTGCGACAACTGGGCGGTCGAACAACTATGGCGGTCACGGAACTGCGCATGCGCCTGTCTGAATGCCTTCGAGACGGGTTCAGAAATGCAGACCATAATCAGAAAATGGGTCGCCCACTACAACTCCGAGCGTCCGCATGCGACGCACAATATATCGACCCTCGATGAGGCCTATGACAGCAACCCTGAAAAGACGAGAATGGCAGCCTGAACAAACCCTGATATATCTTAACTACACTGCAAACTGTTTGAAAATCTGGGACCACCTCTAAGTTACGTCAACAGATCGACACCAAGAGTTGTGTGCGCTCTTGATTTCCGCGACAAGTTCTTCGTCCTAAATGGAGATTTCCTTCTTAAAACCGAAAAGCAGCGCCGGACGCTCACTCGCTTCCTACAAATCAGGGTGTATCGCTGCGTATTCATGGAAAGCGTCTTCATCAAATGACTATAATGGCTCTTCAGCGTTGGCGCGCTCTGACCGTTTGCCAGCTAGATCATCAAAATAGGGAATGTATCCTTCTATTTGCCAGTGGAATTTGACGTTGGAGTTTCTACAGATGGTTGGGAACCCGTTCCATATATCGAAATCATGTCCAATAATGAATAAACTTGCCATTCGAATACCCAGCCAAAAAATCGTGGCGCGACAACCCACTTAGTTTGTTTCTCCATGGCAGGATGCGACGTTACGGCCTGATTCTTGCCAACGTAACGGTGCTAACGCCGATCAGCGGGCCATCGTATTGCTCATAGCAGGCACGGCTCTACATGTGTATGTGTTATAGCACGCCGATATTTATCCGTATTTTATGGCTATCCTCAGCTAGATTTTATCTCAAACAGTTTCCTCTGGCCCATTTGTTACAACCCGTTTGGCTACGACAATTTCGCGCTGCCTCTTAAGACCGGAGCGTATATTTCCGAAACCCTGATCGATGGGGTGCTGGATGTTGATTGCGGCATCCTAAATGCCGACGCTGCGCTTGGTTTAGTTACGCGCCAAAGGGTCATCTATTTGACGACTCTTATTGCCCTATGCCTCGCCCTACCCGCTTAGGTCCACGAATTCTTTTGCTGGGAAAAATCAACAGCGCTTGCCGGTGCAATCACTCTGACCGGCATGACCAACATTGCGCATACCCACGTTGCTCAGACCTTCGCGCCGTAACAAATTTTTATCTCTTGCGCGATTGTCAACTTGATCCCAACCTTGACCTTTCAATAGTCGCTTGACCGGGGCTAACGCTACCTCGGCCGACATTTAGAAAAAATGAAATCGACCTGACAGAACTCGCGTTGATACAAATGTTGAATGCCGGCTGGTTCTTTGGCGCTTTCAGGTGCTTCAGGGTATCAACCTGCACGTTTAAAACGTGAAGCGCAGCTTGGCTGCTGGCACATCGCGTTTGGGAAAATCCACCATAACCCACTGCATCCACAGGCTGGAAAAGTATAATGAAGGGCAGACCATCATTGGCGGTTTAGGGATGACCAACCAGCTCGCGGGTATCAACACTGTGCGGCGTAATGTAGAGATGGTGTTATCAGCTTCAACATATTCGCGCATTTAGCAATTGTCAGGAATCTGATACTTGTACGGCGACTGCTTTGCAAAACTTCCTAAGTCCCAGCTTGGGCCGAGGTCATTGAATACCTCGAAGGTGTCAAAATCCCTGAACAAGCGGATAAGCACCCAATCAGTTGTCAGACGGCCAACAGCAGCGCGTTGGAATTGCCCGTGCTTGGTGCACAATGCCCGCGACTTTACTATTTGACGACCCAACCTCAGCGCTGAACCCCAAGATGTTCAACATCCCGCAACTTCGGAGCAAAGGACAAGCTGGGCGGCGACAATGGCCGCACGTAGCGACATAGACATTAGGGGCCGTCATTGCACGTCAAAATTGAGATTATTCGGCATTTTCAGAAATGCCGATTTCATGACCGACGCACAAACTGTGCGCTTTGATCTGCTGCGCTAGCCTGCGCATTCCATACAATATGGACGCGCGCGTTATTTTGTTGAGGTACTTGCTTAGGGCCGTACAGACCTCGTGATAGACGGCGATCTGGATTCATTTGACATCTATGCCCCCGCTGCGATTATTCAGGGCACTGGCGGCTATGTCACCGATTGGAACGGCGATCCACTTACGTTAGAAATGGCGGGTCATGTCCTTGCTGCGGGTGGAAAAGCGCGGCTAGACGAGGCTGTCGCAATCATCAAAGGGTAATCTGATGAACCTCCCCCGAATTCTGGACGCACAGGCTGTCGCAAACCTTTTGCCGCGACTAGATGTAAAGACAGAACTGACCGAGCTGTTTCGCGCCTTGGGTGATGGCAGTGCGGTGCAACCAGCACAAACCACAGTCGATTTTCCAGATGCTGCTGGAGACTTCATCGCCTATATGGGTGCGATCAAAGGCGCGGGCGTTTTTGGGGCAAAGATGTCACCCTATATCGTGACCGATGCAGGCCCGGTGATCACTGCATGGACCGCTTTGATGTCGATGGAAACGGGCCAACCGCTGGTCTGGTGTGATGCGGGCCTGCTGACAACACAACGCACCGCAGGCACAACCGCGCTAGCCGTCGATCTGCTGGCCCCCGCCCTTGCCCGCCGCCTCGCAATTGTAGGCAGCGGTCCTGTGGCGCTTGCCCATCTGCGCCATGTCGCGGGATTGCGAGACTGGAAGGAAATCTCGGTCTATTCCCCTAATCTGGCCGGTGTTCGGGCCGAAAACTGGCGTCAGGCGGACCCCCGTGTCAGCATCGCCGCAACCACACACGACTGCCTGGCAGGCAGTGACGTGGTTATGTTGTGTACGTCATCCGGCACCCCGGTCATCGACCCTGCGGACACCGGCAAAGCTGCTCTGTTCACGTCAATCAGTACCAATGCGCCAAACGCTCACGAGGTCCCGCCCGCTTTTTTATGCGATGCGCAAGTGTACTGCGACTATCTGCCAACAACCCCAGACAGCGCAGCTGACATGCGTCTTGCGACGCAAGACCACAGCTGGAGCAAAACCAGTATTCTAGGAGACCTGCCCGGTTTGGTCACCGGCACCAGCAAGCTGCCGCAAATGGGGACACCTGTCTATTTCCGTTCAATCGGACTAGGCTTGGAAGATATTGCGATGGCGTATGGCATTTGGAAATTGGCCCAAACCAGCAACGAAGAGGAAACACTATGAAGATCAAACCTTTTGGCGTTGAAATCTGGATGAATGAATTCGAAGACCACTGCGAATTCAATCTGGCAGAAACCTGTGTGGCCTCTCTGACGATTGCACAATTACTGGAACTTTCGGGCAAGAACGACAGCGTGATGTCTGATCTTTTGCCGATGAAAATGACCTATGGTGCCATTCAAGGATCGAACCGGCTGCGCGATGCCATCTGCCAGATGTATACCAAACAAACCCGCGATAATATTGTGGTGACACATGGGGCCGTCGGTGCCAACGCGCTGATCCATGAAACGCTGGTGGAACCGGGTGATCATGTAATTTCCGTACGCCCGACCTATCAGCAACACTATTCGATCCCTGAAAGTTACGGTGCCGAGGTTGATATATTGCAGCTGCGCCCCGAAAACGGGTTTCTGCCTGATCTTGACGAACTTGATGCGATGGTACGCCCTGAAACCAAGCTGATCGTGTTGAACAATCCCAATAACCCCACAGGCGCGTTGATGGAAGCTGATGCGCTCGACGCCTTTGTCGCGATTGCGCGACGTGTGAATGCCTTTGTGCTTTGTGACGAAGTCTACCGCGGCACCAACCAGACCGGTGACGGATTTGCCCCGGCCATGGCCGATATCTACGAAAAAGGCATCAGCGTTGCAGGCATGTCCAAGACATTCTCGCTTGCGGGATTGCGGCTGGGATGGATTGCCGGGCCTTTGGATGTGCTGGAAGCTGTTTCGATCCACCGCGATTATAATACAATCAGCGTTGGCATGTTGGACGACTACTTTGCCGCGATGGCGCTGGAGGCCAAGGATAAAATCCTTGCCCGCTCTCAACAGATCACACGTGGCAACCTTTCAATTTTGGACGCTTGGGTCGCGCAGGAACCGCTCATGTCATATATCAAGCCAAAGGCTGGAACCACCGCGCTGCTAAAGTACGACGTTGACATGCCTTCGCGCGATTTCTGCGTTCAATTGCTTGAGCAGACCGGTGTGATGTTTACCCCCGGATCTGTCATGCACATGGAGGGATGGCTGCGCATCGGTTATGCGAATGATCCTGAAATCCTGCGCAGTGGCCTGGCCAAAGTCAGCAGTTTCCTGTCAGATCTTGCTGCCAAATCAGAGACCGCCACGTGACAACCCATTGGCAAAACGTTCTGCGCGACCGATGGGGTATTGACGCCGAGCTCACCAAACTACCGGGTGAGTATGATTTGAACTTTATGGCTGAAACACCTGACGGGGATGGATTTGTCCTCAAGGTCATGCGCCTGGGTTGTGAGTGCAGTTTTGTGAAACTGCAGATCGCGGCCCTGCGACACATCGCGGAACATGCACCCGATCTGCCGTTCCCTGCCGTCATCCCCACCCTTCAGGGTGATCCCACGATAACGCATAACACCCCAAACGGCGAGACGCGCATATTGTGGCTGCTGGAACGCCTGCCAGGCCGTACGTTTGCAAAAGCGTTGCCAAAAACCGCCGAGCTCATCCACGATCTGGGCCGTGTCATTGGGGGCAGTGATCTGGCCTTGGCGACTTTCACACATCCGGGTCTGACACGCGATTTCAAATGGGACCTGATGCAGGCGCGCTGGATCATACCTGAGATCGCCGGCGTTACCACCGGACCGCGCCATGCTGCTCTGGAGCGCATCGTGACAGAGTTCGAGACGATCTTTCCTGAACTGCAACGCCTGCCCGTGCAAGCGATCCACAACGACGTGAATGACTACAACATTCTGGTGGATGGTGCAGTATCGCAGCCGCTTCGTATTTCGGGCCTGATTGATTTGGGCGATATCTGTGCAGCGCCGCGCATCTGCAATCTGGCCATCGCTGCGGCCTATCTGCTGCTGGATACGCCCGATCCCGAAAGACGTCTGGCCGCTCTTGTCGCGGGCTACCACGCGGCCAACCCCCTCACCACCAAAGAAATTGACCTGATATGGCCGTTGTTACAAATGCGTCTGGCGGTAAGTGTCGTGAACTCGACCCTGATGGCGCGCGACACCCCCGATGATCCATATGTGGTGATCTCGCAAGCCCCTGCTTGGCGGTTTATTGAAGAGACGTCGATTGACCCCGGACTGCTGCGCGCGCGATTGCGCACCGCATGCGATCTGCCGGTTACTGATGCGGCACCGCGCATATCCGCGTTTCTGGACCGCGAACGCGGTAACTTTGCGCCTGTCATGGGGACCGACCTTCACGATGCACCAATGGGTTCTTTATCAGTCGAACACTCCGTTTGGCCCCAAAACCCCTTTGATCTGGGCAAGGCGGAGGCTGTGCGTATCGGTGAGGAATACGACCGGGGTGGCCAGATATGGCTGGGTTACTACTTTGAGCCACGCCTGATTTATACCGAACCCGCCTTTCGCAACGGGCCATGGCTTGCGTCTGATCGGCGCACGGTACATCTGGCCGTCGATGCCTTTGCCCCAGCAGGCACGGCGATACACGCCCCGATGGACGCAACCGTTCAGGTGGTTGAAAACCGAACCGGCCACCTTGATTACGGGGGTGTGGTGATCTTGGCCCATGACACGCCAGACGGAGATCGTTTTTATACACTTTACGGCCACCTCAATCCAGAGGTTTGCGATACCCTGAAACCGGGACAGACCATTCCCAAAGGCACCGCTTTTTGCAAGCTTGGCCTGCCAGAGCAGAACGGTGGCTGGGCCCCCCATATCCATTTCCAAATGGCCCTGACGCTGGATGGATTGGGCAATGACTGGCCCGGAGTGGGCGATCCGGAAGACAATTATATGTGGCGTGCCATTTGCCCCAACCCCGCCGCAATGCTGAACCTGCCCAATGCAAAAACAGTTTACACGCCCACCGACAAGGGCGACGTACTGGCGGGTCGCAAATCGCATTTTGGCGCCAACCTGTCGCTGAGCTACAAAGACCCGGTTATGCTGGTACGAGGCTGGCAGCATCACCTGTTTGACGAATGGGGCCGCCCTTACCTGGATGCCTACAACAACGTACCACATGTGGGCCACGCCCATCCACGGATCCAGACCGTCGCGGCCGATCAGCTCAAGCGCATGAACTCAAACACCCGCTATCTGCATCCAGCCCAAACCGCATTCGCCGACAAACTTTTGTCGAAATTTTCAGATCCATTTGAGGTCTGTTTCTTTGTCAACTCCGGGTCTGAGGCAAATGAACTAGCCCTGCGATTGGCCCGCGCCCATACGGGTGCAAAGGGCATGGTGACGCCCGATCATGGCTATCACGGCAACACCACTGGTGCGATTGATCTGTCAGCTTACAAATTCAATGCCAAAGGCGGTGTCGGACCATCGGATTGGGTTGAACTGGTCGAAGTGGCCGATGAATATCGCGGTCGTTTTCGGCGCGAAGATCAAAATTGTGCGCAGCACTATGCAGATCTGGTTGATGGCGCGATAAAACGCCTGACCGATCGTAACATCAACATTGCGGGTTTTATCGCTGAAACCTTCCCCTCTGTTGGCGGCCAGATCATTCCGCCTCGGGGATATCTGCCGGCAGTCTACGCCAAAATTCGTGCGGCTGGCGGGCTGTGCATCGCTGATGAGGTCCAGACGGGGCTGGGACGCTTGGGCAATTATTATTTCGGGTTTGAACAACAACAGGCAGTCCCAGACATCGTCGTATTGGGCAAACCCTTGGGCAACGGACATCCCATGGGCGCCGTGGTCACCACCCGCGCCATTGCCGACAGCTTTGCCCGAGGCCCAGAGTTCTTCTCGACATTCGGGGGGTCCACTTTGTCCTGCCGGATTGGAAAGGAGGTGCTGGATATCGTTGACGACGAAGGCCTGCAAGCCAACGCAAAACGACAAGGTGACCGGCTGCTGGAAGGTTTGCGCGCCCTTCAGGACAAACATGATTGCATTGGCGACGTGCGCGGCGTTGGACTGTTCATTGGTGTCGATTTGGTATCTGATCGGGCCTGCAAATCAGAGGCGACCGCCCTCGCCACGCATGTCAAAAACCGCATGCGTGACTATCGTATTTTGCTGGGCAGCGAAGGGCCAAAGGACAATATCCTGAAAATCCGCCCGCCCCTGACCATTCGGTCTGACGATGTTGATATGATCGTCACGACACTCGATTCTATCCTGAATGAACGTTTCTGAGAAAGTGGTTTGATGTTGGATTTAGATAAACCGCAAATCATGGCCCTGTTCGATTTTGACAGCGCCGTGCAACGCATACACACTGCATATGTTGCGTCTGCAAAAGGCGGTGTGCAAACAGCGGACGTAGTGCATTTGGCCTTTCCGCAGGACAATGGCGATTGCCACATCAAATCAGGCCATATTGCTGACACTGCCAGCTATGTCATCAAAATCGCATCCGGGTTTTACGACAATCCTGCAAAGGGCTTGCCCTCTTCCAACGGCATGATGCTGGCTTTTTCGGCAACAACGGGTCAAACCCTTGCGATCTTGCGCGACGAAGGCTGGCTGACCGACATGCGTACGGCAATTGGCGGCGCTTTGGCGACCCGCGCGCTCGCGCGTCGCGATGCGTCGGAGGTGTTGATCATTGGGGCCGGCATTCAAGCGCGGTTTCAAGCGAGCTGTCTTGCGCAGTTGATGCCGGAAAGAGCGCTGAATTTTCATCTTTGGGCGCGCAATGCAGGCGCCGCACAGGCCTTGGCCGCAGATTTAATGGCGGCAGGTCACAGTGCAGGTGCTGCGACAGATCTCGGTGCGGCCATTGGTACCGCGGACATTATTATCACCACTACCCCCGCTACACTGCCCCTATTCGCCGATGGCTTGGTGCGCAAAGGCACGCATGTGACTGCGATTGGGGCCGATTGTCCGGGCAAGCAAGAATTGCCTACAGGGCTGGTGACCTCTGCCACTGTGCGTGTCTGTGATCTGGCACACCAATCCTTGAATCATGGTGAATTTCAGTCGGCGTACCGCAAGGATGCATCCCTCAAAGTCACCGAACTTGGTCATCTGCTATCGGGTGCGCAGCCGGGCCGGACGTCAGACGAGGACATCACCATCGCTGATCTTACCGGGATCGCGGCGCAAGACATTGCCATCACCCAAGCTATCATCGACGCCGCCGATAGCGCCGAAATATAAAAAAGGACATCCAATGACCGCCTCCGCCGCCATACTTGAACAAGCTGCTCTTTCAGTTGCCGCCCATCGTCGTATCAAACCTTGGTTGACACAAACGCCGTGCATCCAATCGCGGATGTCCTTTGACGATGACACAGGCCTTGTGTTCAAGGCCGAGAATTTTCAAAAAACCGGATCGTTCAAATTTCGTGGAGCCATGTCAAAACTGACGTCTTTGTCGACAGACGTACCCGCGATCACAGCATCCTCTGGCAATCACGGACTGGCACTTGCGACAGCGGCCCAGATGACCGGCCATGATTTGACGGTGGTTTTGCCAGAAACAGTGGCGCGTGAAAAACTGTCCCGGATCAAAGCATTGGGGGTTGAGACCATTCTCCATTCCAACGATTCCGGACTGGCCGAACAACACGCGCAAAAGCTGGCCAAAGAGCAGGGCAAAATCTATTGCTCCCCCTACAACGATCCTCAAGTCATCGCCGGCCAAGGGACAATTGCGTTGGAAATGCTGGAACAGTTACCGCGTTTGGATGTGGTGTACGTGTCCATCGGTGGCGGAGGCCTGATTGCAGGCATCGGTGCTGTGCTTAAAGCGTTTTCGCCATCCACCAGGCTCGTTGGTGTCAGTGCTATCAATTCCGCTGCAATGTCAGCCAGCATCCGGGCGGGTCACACCGTAGAAGTCTCGCACAGCGAAACTCTGGCTGATGGGTGTGCAGGTGGTCTGGACGAGGGCACAATCACCCTGCCACTGGGCACCGAAGCCATTGATGAATTGATAGATTGCACCGAGGACCAAATTGCCGACGGCATCCGCCATATGGCATGGAAAGAAAAGATGCTGGTCGAGGGATCCGCAGGATTGGCACAGGCGGCATGGCAAATAGATGCGACCAATCGCACAAACAAAGTCAGCGCCGTTGTCCTATGCGGCGCGAACTTTGACCGCGACGTGATCGCTCCGGTTATTGGCGCCATGCCATGATTGCACTAGATCGACCGGGTCTTACTTCGGGATATGTGCATTTTCACAATTCAACCGACAAAAGCGCGTGGCAATCCATCCGTCTGCCCATTCACTGTCTGAACGGCTCTGCGGGGCCAACCACATTGATCCTTGGTGGGATGCATGGTGATGAATATGAGGGACCAATTGCGATAGACGCGTTGGCCCGCAATGTTGATACCAACGCACTGGTGGGGCGCTTAATTCTTCTGCCGGCCCTCAATTTGCCTGCGGTCATGGCGGGAACGCGGCTGACCCCTGATGATGGGCTGAATTTGAACCGTGTATTCCCGGGCGATCCTTTGGGCAGCCTCACGCAGCGCGTTGCGCATTGGCTGAGTGCAACGATGATGCCTCTGTCCGATCACATCGTAGACCTGCATTCTGGCGGACGCACCCTGAATTTTGCGCCCAGCATTTTGGTGCCCGAAGCATTCTCCGACAATGCATTGGCAACCGGCGCTGGCAAGGCCTTCGGTGCGCCGTTCACGGTATTGATAAACGAGGACCACGCGCCAATGTCGATTGATGCAGTGGCCGAAAAATTAGGCAAAGTCATCATCTCGTCCGAACTTGGCGGCGCGGGTATGGTGACGCGACACACTGCACGTCTCGCAACGGAAGGACTGGTGCGCATGGTTGCGGCCTTTGGGCATCTCACAAGCAAAAAACCTTTGCCAAACTCGCGATATGTTCGTTTGCCCCCATCAGAGAAATTTCTTATCTGCAATGATGACATGATTTTTGTACCCGCTGTGGACCTGGGCGACGCGGTGCGACAAGGCGACATTTTGGGGCGTGGACATTTCATCGATCGTGTGGAGACGAAACCGCAGGCCTTTATTGCGCCTTATGACGGATGGCTGCTTTGTTTTGGAGGACAAGGGTTGTTGCGTCGGGGAGATGTCGTTGCAGTCGTTGCACAGGATGCCGAACACCGTTCCAACATGCCGGCGTAGAGCCGAGAAACAAGTGGATTATCAACATTTTCGCCAGTAGAGCAGCTCGCACTGCGCTGCGGCAATGCACCCAACAAAACCTGAAACCCGAACGTATGCAACATCCCGGATTTAAAACAGACCTTCAGCATCAATTAATGCGAGCATACCAAGAAATTCGGGCGGCACATAAAAGGACTTCTCGGCCTCTGCCAGCGGGGTAATACCAATAGCGCCAAACAAGCCGCTCCAATTAGTCTTATATATTCATAGTATTGTACCAATATTTAGATTGTTTGCGTTGCACTACACTACCCAATATTGCGGGTTTTGAACTTGTGAAGCAGTTCGCGCGTGTTGACAGCGCTTGGCTCGATGCCAAGCCTTGATCCCATAACATTCTTTGGCTTAAAAGCCTTCGTCAGAGCGCCGGTTTTCAGAGAGATATTTACTGTCAACGGGAAAGTCTGGGGTGCTGCCTGTTATGCAAGGACCATCTGATCCCGAAGGTGCGGAACCCACATCACACATCGGTCAGGCCTGCTGCATCGGATATGTCAAAAAACCACGTTTCGGGATGGTGTTCGGCATATTGGGACCAAATCCGATTGTTGAATTTTGCACACGCAGATCCCAACTGGTTTTCCCAATCCTGAGCTTATCGTTCAATTTGCCCATCCAGTCACCGTTTTCTTGCGCAAACCGTGACACCGTCGCCCGATTGTTTGGTATATGTGTTGTGCGGAAAAAAACCGGCCCCTTGTGGTCTTCATTTTGATATTATCGCCTGAATTTGTCGTTCCATCTTGTTGGCCACTGTGATGGCAACCCGCATGCTCGGCGCGCACTGGCACCCGCCTAGCGCATGGCATTTTGATCGTACGATGTATTTCGCCCGGCTCTTTGTGCGGTGTGATCGCCAGTGCGGGTCAATAGCGGGTTGGAACTTTCGAAACAGGTGTACAACTATGCTCATCATCGCGCGCCTATCCACATTTTTCTCCGCTCAACATTTGAAGAACCATGAAAGTGATGGGGAACATTGAGCCACGCTTGAAGGGCGCCACTAATCGAGGGAGCATAACCTGACAGACCGCGGAACGGAATAGTGCGGTAATATCAGAACCTTTGGCCAAGGGGCTTTGAACTGTACCAGTTATAGTATCCAGATCGAGCTGTGGAGGGGACATGCACATGCTGGTGATGGCCTAAACACAACATTTTGCAATTGGACCAAGATCTAGCCGGAGCGCGGGACAGCGGCGTATATCTTTGAGGAACTGGCACCGCTGTAGAGCGATACCGGACCCATCAATGCCACGCAGCCGAAAGCCGACCACACCTCCGCAGGTCTGAAAGGCGCGCTGTTGAGCCAGGACCGATCGGGCATACCAAAAAAACAGCCTGTTTGACCCGCGCAACGAATTGAAAACCTACCGAGGCCAAGCCTTCAGAAACGCTTGCGACGACCCAGCCGAAACCCAACCAGACGCGACACTAATCCAAGCGTATCCGATGTCACATCTTTGCTTAATTTGTAGAAACGATTGAGGGTTAACACACGGCTTGCGAAACGGGCTTGGGACTGTTGTCACCGAGAATTGAGCTCGGCCAAAACCCTTACCAGATCATTATCGGCATTCAAATCTGCGACCTCCAAACGCTTCACAAGACGCTCTGCGTCAAGTGTCACGTTCGCGACTTGTCCATCTGTTCCAGCGGGACCATAGGGCACCCCATCGACGGCAAAATAAACGGCGCCAAGACTTCCGATACGGATAACAGGCGGGACCTCTGTCTGAGGTACGTCATAGGTATCTCCGGCCTTCATCGATTTGGTAAAGATCGTGGTACCGCTCGCTGTGCGGACGCGCACCCAGGCATCGCGCACGGCAACAATAGTGACACCGGGTGCACCGTCCCCGTAAAGGATAGGACCGTTGGATACGCGTGCGACAGACGACGCGTCGGACGTAGATCCCGCGTTCTGGGTCGCTTTGATCTCGGCCAACGCCAGATCCACGGCGTCGGGCTCTGCAGTACCCGATGCAGGGGTCTGCACAGCCGGAAGCGTGGTTTCAGCGGATGCAAATGATCCAACACTGGCCGGATCCAATGTTGATATGGGGGCGTCACGGGCAATAACGACGGGCACATCCAAAGACTGTGGGCGATACAGCCTGTCCATCGCTTCTGTCCTGGGGGGCGTGAACACACCTGTTCCCAGACGGTCATCAACGCTGCCAGCCAATTGAACAGGATCAAGGTCGGACAACACGACAGGCGTTTGGTCCACAGGCGCAAGTGTCACGCGCTGCACCTCGCGCAGAACCGACCAGCCACCGTAACCAATACCGCCGATCAAGGCCACTAAAATCAAAGACGACGCAATCGCCGCCGGTTCAACCCGTGACCAGATCGAATCCTCACCAACAGAAAACCCAGATCTTGGCTCTGCAAACATATCTTCGTCATCAGAGACCAAAATATCAGGACGTTTAGAGGCATTTGCACGATCGCTAAGGCCATGTGCGGTGGAAAACCCGCTTTCTGCGCAAAACGCAGCATATGTGTCGTCGGGATCCAGATGTAGATATTTGGCGTAAGACCGAACATGACCCGAGATAAATGCAGGGGATTCAAACACGGACGGATCACAGTTTTCGATAGCCTGGATATAGCTGGCTTTGACGCGTAATTCGCGCTGAACATCAAAAAGTGACTTGCCGAGGGTCGCCCGTTCCCCTCTCAGGATATCGCCTAATCGGATTTCGTAGTCGTCGAATCCTTTCTGGGATACCACATTTGGTACCTCAGCAACTTTCCGTTGGGATTTCCACCCGATCATGTCGGCTGCCCTGCAATTACCATACCGAAACGTCCCCAACCGCCTCGAACAGGGCTCTTTCGATTCGCCCTGCGCCCATTATTACGAGATTGTTACCACACTGTGAGCGCGATTGCAGCCCATCAAGATGGATCAGGCGGACAGTTCGGCGCGATTTAGCGCACATTGCGCCCACAGATCGTCCATGGCGCGAACCAATGCATCAATTTCGCGCGGTCCATGTACAGGAGACGGTGTAAACCGCAGTCTTTCGGTCCCTCGCGGCACTGTTGGAAAATTGATTGGCTGCACGTAGATGCCATGCTCTTCCAGCAGCATGTCAGACAAAGCCTTCGTGTGCACCGGGTTTCCAACAATAACCGGCACAATATGGCTGCCATGATCAATGATCGGCATACCCAGTCCCTTGAGACGCATTTTGAGGATTCTTGCCTGAAGCTGGTGTTGATCGCGCAATTCTTGATCGTGTTTTAAATGTGCAACGGACGCCGCCGCCCCCGCCGCCACCGCAGGCGGCAAAGACGTCGTAAATATGAAACCCGGCGCATATGACCGGATCGCATCGCACATCTTTGAACTGGCTGCGATATAGCCGCCCATGACCCCGTAGGCCTTGGCCAGCGTTCCGTTGATGATGTCGACACGATCCATCACACCGTCACGTTCTGCCACACCACCCCCACGAGGACCATACATGCCAACAGCATGCACCTCGTCCAGATAGGTCATTGCACCAAACTCTTGTGCGAGATCGCACAGCGCTTTTATCGGTCCAAAGTCTCCATCCATCGAGTAGATGGATTCGAAGGCAATGAGTTTTGGCGCCTGTGGATCGTCGGCCTCCATCTGCGCACGCAGATCATCCAGGTCGTTGTGTTTGAAAACGCGTTTTTGCCCACCGTTGCGACGAATGCCTTCAATCATGGAGGCATGGTTCAGCTCGTCACTGTAGATAATCAGGCCCGGAAACAGTTTGGGCAGTGTCGACAGCGTAGCGTCATTTGCGATGTAGGCGCTTGTGAACAGCAACGCATCCTCTTTGGCGTGCAAATCCGCCAGTTCTGCTTCGAGACGCTTGTGATAGACGGTGGTCCCCGAGATATTACGCGTTCCCCCCGACCCGGCACCGGTGGCGTCCAGCGCCTCGTGCATGGCGCTCAGAACTTTTGGATGCTGACCCATTCCCAGATAGTCATTCCCGCACCATACGGTAACAGGACGTTCGCTGCCATCGATACGCCGCCATGACGCATGAGGAAACTGGCCGTTCTTGCGCTCTATATCGATAAACGTACGATAGCGGCCCTCACGGTGTAAGCGGTCTAGGGCAATATCGAGCTGCGCACTGTAATCCACTGGCATATCCTCATCTTTTCACCCGGGCAGCGTTCTGAACCGGGACTGCATGACTGCTTGATATGGACTATAGTTCAGGCATCAAGGTTTCAACGGGTCGTGACCGCGCAGCGGGGTCTATTCGGCGAAATGCGTCAAAACGCCAAGGGGCGCGTGACGCGTATGGGAAACCTCTTGACCCGAATGGACACGCAGGCTCTGCTACGACTTTAACGTTTGTACAAAAAGGACGCCTATGACCCTTGATCCTGTTCTTGCCCGAATCGACGACCAGCTTGATGCATCCGTCGGACGCCTGATGGACCTTTTGCGAATACCTTCGATTTCTACAGATCCCGCGTTTGCAGATCACTGCGATGCTGCCGCAGATTGGCTGGTGGCGGATCTGGAAACTCTTGGAATTTCCGCCAGCAAGCGCCAGACACCGGGACATCCGATGGTCGTGGGGCATATCGACGGACCCGGCCCGCATCTTTTGTTTTATGGACATTACGACGTCCAACCGGTGGATCCACTGGATTTGTGGGATCGCGATCCGTTCGATCCAGAGCTTCAGGAAGGACCAAACGGGCGTGTTATTCGCGGCCGCGGGGCGGCAGATGACAAGGGCCAACTTATGACCTTTGTCGAGGCCTGCCGCGCCTGGAAAGATGTCCACGGTGTCTTGCCGTGCAAGATCACCTTTCTGTTCGAAGGAGAGGAGGAAAGCGGCTCGCCCTCTCTGGTTCCTTTTTTGACTGAAAACGCGGATGAATTACGCGCAGATATCGCGCTTATTTGCGATACCGGATTGTTCGACAGCCGTGTGCCTGCAATCACCACAATGTTGCGCGGTCTGTTAGGCGAAGAGCTGACCATAACGGGTCCGAACAAGGATTTGCATTCGGGTATGTATGGCGGGCCAGCGCGCAATCCGATCCGCGTTTTAAGCCATGTGATCGCCGCCCTGCATGACGACGACGGCCGCATCACGGTTCCGGGGTTTTACGACGGTGTTCCGGAAATATCGCCTGAAATACGCGCGCAATGGGACGGTTTGAACTTTGACCACAGCGCCTTTCTGGGCGATGTCGGACTGGCCGTGCCTGCGGGTGAAGCAGGAAAGTCAGCCCTGGAGATGATCTGGTCGCGCCCAACCTGCGAAGTCAATGGCATCTGGGGGGGCTACACGGGCGAAGGTTTCAAAACCGTTTTGCCCGCCCAGGCCAGCGCAAAAATCAGTTTCCGCCTTGTTGGCACTCAGGACCCAGCCATGCTGCGCGATAATTTTCGGACGTATGTGCGGTCCCTTTTACCGCAGGACTGCGATGTTACCTTTCGCGGATTTGGATGTTCGCCAGCGTCGGTTATGGCAACCGATCATCCCGCCTTTGACGCAGCGCTTGGCGCGCTGAGCGACGAATGGCCGGATCCTGCTGCCTATATCGGCTGCGGCGGATCGATACCGATCGCGGGATATTTCAAAACACTTCTGGATATGGATTCTATGCTGATCGGTTTTGGCAAGGACAATGACCAAATCCACAGCCCCAACGAAAAATACGATCTGGAAAGTTTTCATAAAGGCACCCGCAGTTGGGCGCGCGTCCTTGCGGCCGTCACAAAATGAGCGTGGCAAGGGTCAACGGTCAATCCATCGCCTATGACATAACAGGAGCAGGGCCACCCGCCCTGCTCTTGCACGGTTTTCCGCAAACCCGCGCCATGTGGCGTCAGATCGTTACCAGACTGGCCCCGAAGTATACTGTCGTGACGGCCGATCTGCGGGGGTATGGCCAAAGCAGCGTGGCACAGGGCGTCGAGGCCATGGGATTTCGACCTATGGGGGCTGATATGCTGGCCCTGATGGACCATTTGGGGTTTGATACATTCCATCTTGCAGGCCACGACCGCGGCGGACGCACCGCCCACAGGATGGCACTGGATGCACCGGATCGGCTGCGCAGCCTTTGTGTGATGGATATCGTCCCGACGGAATGGATTTTGACCAATCTGACGACACCCCTTGCGCGCGCATATTATCACTGGCTGTTTCTTGCCCAGCCTGCACCTTTTCCCGAAACCATGATCGGACACGATCCAGACGCCTATTTTGAAAGTGGGTTGCTGGGATTTGGACGTGCGCATTTGTCGGACTTTCAATCCGACGCTCTTGCGGACTACGCGCGCGCATGGCGGGACCCTGAACGCATTAATGCCATGTGCAACGACTATCGCGCCGCGATTGATATTGATTATCCACTAGATCAATCAGATCTGCATCGCACCCTATCCCTCCCGTCATTGGTCCTGTTTGGACACGACGGTGCCATGGCACGCAATCTTGACATCGGCGAGACATGGCAACCACGATTGGCCAATATGCAATCGACCGGCGTCCCGGGTGGGCATTTTTTCCCCGAACAATCACCAAAGATTACCGCAGATCACCTGCTGACGTTCTGGGCTTGCCTATAGGCCCTGAACACCTTGACCAAGATCAAGAAAAACGGGGGCCAGCGGCTTGGCCTTACGCATAACCGGCCTGTCCGGAGAGACCTTTTCCGGCACCAAGGCAGTGTCTGAAAATTGCGGGCGAGTGACCTCAACCATCGGGTTTTGCGCCCTGCTTTGCTGGGGGATCAAGGCCACCGGGCGCGGTTCAGATAATGGTTTTACCGCAAGATGTGTGACAAAGTAAGGCGATTGCCGCGCGTTCGCATCCGGCACGGGATAAAGACTGGCGTCGGGACCAAACGGGGCCAGAGGCGCCGTTGGCAAAGCCGGACCGTCAATATCTGCCCGAGGCTGCGCCCCCGGCTGTGCCGATGTCTTCGGGATCAATGGATCAAGAGCCTCTTGAGCGGTGATCCCGACACGAGGAACAGGGGAAGACACCACCTCCGTTTCTGGCTGTGTCGCTGGGCGGGCGGATAGGATGGCTGTCGAAGGCGAGGCACGCTGGCCGCCGTCTGTCGCGTTCGGGCCAACTGGCGAGGAATGGGCCCGAGGATTGGGCGTCAAGAACGGCTCTGACGCGCCCGGCACGGCCAGGCGTGGCAAGGCGGTATCGTCACCGCGATGATTTTGCATGGGCATATCCGGGGCCGCCGTGTCACCTGTCGGAAGCGACACCACCGGGACCTCTGTAATTGGGGCGGACAAGGGCGGCACGGCGGGCCTGAGCCGGACTGGCAAATCCGTTATGCCAACCAAAACGGTGACACCACCAAGTCCGACACCCAAACCGATGGCTATCCCGCGAAAGAACCCTTGTGACATGCATCGCTCCCTGATTTGCTTGCCGGCACGACTTGACGCCTCCGTGTCAGCCTGCGCATGTATACCGCGACTGCCCCATCGGCGACCAGACCCCGGACGATGAAACGCTATGATTTTGCTAATAGATAACTACGACAGTTTCACTTATAATCTCGTACATTATTTTGGCGAACTTGGTGCCAATGTACAGGTCTGGCGCAATGATGCGCTGGATGTGGCCCAAGCAATGGCCATGAAACCCGCGGGAATCGTTCTGTCGCCCGGACCCGCAACACCGAAGCAGGCCGGCATATGCCTTGATTTGACGGTCGCCGCTGCACAAAACGACACCCCCCTGATGGGGGTGTGCCTTGGTCATCAAACAATAGGCGAGGCCTTTGGTGGCACGGTCCAAAGACATTCCGAAATTGTTCATGGGAAAATGGGACAGATCCATCACACAGGTGGTGGACTGTTTGCCGGTCTGCCAACGCCGTTTGACGCAACGCGGTATCATTCACTTGTTGTGGATCGCCCAAGCCTTCCTGCCTGTCTTGAAATCACAGCAGAACTGGGCGACGGCACGATCATGGGGCTCAGCCATCGCGACAAACCGGTCCATGGCGTCCAGTTTCATCCCGAATCCATCAGGTCAGAGCACGGCCATACCATGATCCAAACCTTTCTGAACACGATAAAGGTGTCTGCATGAGCGACCATCTTAAACCGTTGATAGGCGCCGCTGCAGATCGCGCTTTGACAAAAACCGAGGCCGAAGAGGCATTTGAAATCCTGTTCAATGGCGAAGCCACTCCGGCACAGATCGGTGGCCTGCTGATGGCGCTGCGCACACGCGGCGAAACCGTGACGGAATACGCGGCAGCTGCCGGTGTGATGCGCGCAAAATGCAATGCGGTGCAAGCGCCGCCCGGCGCAATGGATATTGTTGGCACCGGAGGAGACGGCAAGGGCACGCTGAATATCTCTACTGCGACCGCATTTGTTGTGGCCGGTGCGGGCGTCGCGGTGGCCAAACACGGCAACCGTAACCTCTCCTCCAAATCCGGGGCTGCGGACGCTTTGTCCGAAATGGGGATCAACGTGATGATAGATGCCCAAACCGTTGAACATGCCATGAAGGATGTCGGCATTTGCTTCATGATGGCCCCCATGCATCATCCAGCCATGAAGCATGTCGGACCCGTCCGCATGGAGCTGGGAACGCGTACCATTTTCAATATACTCGGCCCGCTTACCAATCCCGCCGGAGTAAAACGCCAGCTCACCGGCGCGTTCTCGCGCGATCTGATCCGACCGATGGCTGAAACACTCGCACAGCTGGGATCAGAGCGCGCATGGCTGGTGCATGGCAGCGATGGCACGGATGAATTGAGCATCGCTGGGCTCAGCTGGCTGGCCGCCTTGAACGAAGACGGATCCGTCACAGACCATGAAATCCATCCAGAAGAGGCAGGTTTGCCAGTGCATCCTTTTGAAGCGATCCTAGGCGGCACTCCCAAAGAAAATAGCATTGCATTCAAAGCGCTGCTGGACGGTGCGAAATCAGCATATCGGGATGCTGTGCTGCTGAATTCCGCCGCTGC
>JAYQEA010000072.1:0-21237 GCA_038138625.1 Roseivivax sp. | reverse complement strand
GAACCAGTGACCCCTACGATGTCAACGTAGTGCTCTACCGCTGAGCTAACCGCCCTTGGCGTGCCTGCCGACCCGCCCAACAAAGTTAGGGCTTCGCCGAGTACACGTCTGAGCCGCGTCTATACGCAGAGTCGCAGGGGTGATCAAGGGCTTTTGGTTCTCTAAATTTTCGGACTATAGTGAGGGTATTCATTCCGGAGTACGCATGTCCACAAGCTCTTATGTTCTCAAACATCCTGAAGCCCTGAGTAGTGCTGTGGTCTTTGCCTCTCCGCATAGCGGTCGAGAGTATTCCCCAGATTTCCTCAACAGCTCCGATCTGGATGCAAAAACCTTAAGATCGTCAGAAGACGCCTTTGTGGATGTGTTGTTTGATGCAGCACCTTTGGCAGGATCGCCTCTTTTGTGCGCACAGTTGCCAAGAGCATTTGTAGATTTGAACCGCAGCGCCGAGGAACTGGACCCTGCCCTCATTCGCGGGGTTCCGCGTGGTATCCATAATCCCCGTGTGGCGTCCGGTCTTGGAGTTATTCCCCGTGTTGTGTCTGGTGGTCGTGCAATTTATCGCGGAAAACTGGACCGTGACGTGGCGATGGAACGGATTGAGACAGTTTGGCGCCCGTATCATGTTGCCTTGCAGGGCCTTTTAGATCACGCCCATGAAACATATGGCCACTCTATTTTGCTGGATTGCCACTCCATGCCAAGCGAAGCCGTGGCGTCAACATCGCGCGATCGTCGGAAAACAGCAGACGTGGTGCTGGGTGATCGGTTTGGTGCGTCTGCCTCTGATGCCGTTGTAGAACAGATCGAAACCGTGTTTCAGAGCGCGGGGTTTGAAGTACAACGCAATACCCCTTTTGCGGGGGCCTATGTAACGCAGCACTACGGACGCCCGGACCGTGCGCAACATGCCATACAAATAGAATTAAACCGCGCACTATACATGAATGAAGACAGCATAACACCGCATAACGGGTTCGCGGATATCCAGTGCAGGCTACAAAAGGTGACGAGTGAATTAGCCCGCATCAGTGCGGTATCTTCGGCTGATAGACTGGCAGCAGAATAAGCCGTTACCGCGACGACAGCACGTTATCCAGTGCCGCCTCAATCAACGTGTTTTCCACAAGCGTCAATCGCACTGGTAAAGTGAGAACTTTTGACCGAAATGCTGGTGGTAGTCGCACGGCATCTTTTTCAGTTGTTACCAACTGGGCGCCATGACGCACCGCATCTCGTTCAAGACGCGTCATAAGTCCGGCCGTCAAGGGCTGGTGGTCTGCCAAAGCTTCGGTATGGATCATCTCTGCGCCCAAATCGCGTAGTGTGGCAAAAAATTTCTCTGGATGGCCGATGCCCGCAAAAGCCAGGACCCGCAGCCCCTGCCAGTCCATCCCCGTTTGAAGCGGCTCAAGATGTCCAGTGACATGGGGCAGATCATGCTTTGGTACGGTCGCAACAAACTTTTTTTGTGCGGCCTGTGACCCAATAGAAAGCAGCATATCCGACCGCTCTAACCCGCGCGAGACGGGTTCGCGCAACGGACCAGCCGGAATACATCTGTTGTTGCCGAATCCCCGCACGGCATCCACCACAACAATGGACAAATCTTTTGCCAGCGCCGGGTTTTGCAACCCATCATCAAGAATAATCACCTCTGCACCCGCTTCAAGCGCCGCCCGAGCCCCCGCCGCACGATCGCGCGAAACCCAAACCGGCGCAAATGCGGCAAGCAGCAAAGGTTCGTCGCCAACGTCTGTCGCGGTGTGTCGGCTGGGATCAACGGCCGTTGGTTCGGTCATGCGGCCACCATAGCCGCGCGAAACAACATGGGCGTTGATATTTCGGGCTGAAAGACGTGACAGCAGAGCAATGACAGTCGGCGTCTTTCCTGTGCCTCCGGCATTGATATTGCCCACACAAATGACAGGCGCAGCGATTTTCTTGGGTGTCGCATGCGAAATGCGTTTTGCCGTGGCCCATGCATACAAAACCCCTAGCGGCAGCAACACATGCGAGAGAACGCCCGGCTGGTCTGGATCTCTATACCAAAACGCTGGTGACCGCATCAGGCGACCTCCGCTTGATCCAGGACTTCGCATACTTGAAGCAAAAGCCAGTCCACCAGATCAGACCCCTTGGTAACAATCTCCCAACCTGCGTTCGACATTTCGGCTGCGGTATCGGGTGCCAGCGCCGCAGTAATGGCAGCAACAAGATCATCGGTATCACGCACCAGACGTGCAGCTCCTGCCGCTTCAAAGCGTGCATAACTGTGTTTGTGAAGACCAACATTTGGCCCATACAGAATAGCCGAGCCAAGAGCCGCCGCCTCCGTCGGATCAGTGCCGGACCCTTTGAAAATCAGCGATCCGCCCAAAAAACTGATCGGCGCAACACGGTACCACGCGCCAAGATCTTCTTGCCGTGTTACCACGATCACCTGTGCCAAGGGATCGGGTGACGCATCACAAAGCCGGTAGCGCAGGCCGCAGGTATCGAGGCTTCTATGGACAAGATCCAAGGGACTATCGCGATCAGGCATTACAACCAACAACAACCGGTGCGCATACCGACTGGCAGCACGATGCGCACGAAGCAACATGTCCAGCTCTTCAATCTGCACGTGACTAGCCAGCCAAACAGACCGTCCAGCCACCAACGATGTTGCGCGTGACAACGACGCAGCAGTTGTCGGCAGCGGCAGCGGATTGTTGGACAAAGCCCCAAAGCAGTGCACTTCTGCCTCACGCAAACCGATTCGACGCAGCCGAACTTCGGCAGATCTTTGTGTCACAACTATTGCAAGGCAATCATCCAGCACAGTCGCTGCACCCTCCGCAAGCCATCGGAACGTCGGTACGACAAATGGGGCATCGTCTATGTCCAAGGCCATCATCACGCAGCCCGAGGCCATCGCAGCAGAGATCAATCCCGGACACAGGCTGTTTCCAAACCAAAGCCCCACGACAGGGGCCTCACTTTCCAAAAACCTGATCACGGCGGATGGTGTATCATCGGGCATGGGTACAACCCGTAGACCATTTCCAGACAAAATCTCTGGGTCTGGTGCGGTTACAACCAAGTCCAAGTCATCACGATGTTGCAAAAGGCGCTGACAGAACGACACAAGCGCACCGGGCTGCATTCCGTCGCCCGCATGTAACCACACACACTGCCGCTGAGCGCGTCTTTCGGCCATCCGCAACCGATCTGGTCTTCCGACCCCCGTTAACGTCAGATAGGCACCCAGCCCAAAACGCTTCCGCCTCACAGCTTAGCCGCAGACTTTGCAGGATTGGCCAAGCGCCATTCCGATCCGCGGCCTTTCTCCACGGGCCATTTTGCAAACCAGACGGCGCGACCCCTGACCAGTTTTGCGATCATGCGCCAGCAGAACTCTGCTCAAGCAGAAAAAGCCGATCAGATAAAATGTCTGCCAACGCGTTCGACTTGAACGGAGGAAATTTAGCAGCACAAACGGGTGGTTTTTGAACCATGACGTTAGCTGGCACATATGGGCCTCCTTCATGCGGTGACACATTTACGTTGTGACCGAGGGCCAATGAAGCGTCAAGCCAATAGACTGCCACCACGCTTATAGAGTTTTCTCTTTCCTTGTTCAGAGATTCGATCTATACGCGGCCGGCCCGCTTGGCTTATGCCGCGCTGGTACTCCATGGGCCTCGCTGGACGACATCCCGGCCTGCGCCATAACCCTTTTGCTCAAAGGAGCCCCCGATGTCGATTACACCAGAAGAAAAAGCCCGCTTGATGAAAGAATTCGCCACAAAAGAAGGCGATACCGGCTCACCCGAAGTGCAGGTGGCCATTCTGACAAGCCGCATCAAAACACTGACAGAACACTTTAAAACCCACGCCAAGGATAACCATTCTCGTCGTGGTTTGCTGAAGCTTGTAGCCCAGCGCCGCAAGCTGCTGGATTACGTGAAGTCGAAGGAGGAACAGCGCTATAAAGACCTGATCCTTCGTCTCGGCATTCGTCGCTGATTGCGTCAATATCAGCTTTGACATCTCAGGGGGCCGGTTTCCGGGCCCCTTTTTTTGTGCCGCAGGCGTGAAGCGGTCCCAAAACAACGCGACCTTACGACCTTGCCTGATGCCTGCATCGCAATGTTTGTGCGCTTAATTCAAACGCTGCCTGTTATTGTGGGCCCAAGAGATCATTTTTTATCTACTGAATGGTTCCCAAAGCGAATTAAACCCTGTAAGCGACCGGTATCTGAGACACGACACGCAGGCCCCGGTGTTGTGGGACAGGATAAATTGGGGTCGGCGGCAATGGGGCCGCCTTTGAAACGGGAGACGCGGGAGGGCCCGCGAGTGCTCCCTTACAGGATACGCTGATGTTCAACGTTACGACAAAGTCGATGCAGTGGGGCGAAGAAACGCTCACACTGGAAACGGGCAAGGTTGCCCGTCAGGCAGATGGCTCCGTCATCGCCACATTGGGTGAAACTTCGGTCATGGCCAACGTGACCTTTGCCAAATCACCCAAGCCCGGTCAGGATTTCTTTCCCCTGACCGTGCACTACCAAGAAAAATACTACGCCGCAGGCAAGGTGCCGGGCGGCTTTTTCAAGCGTGAAGCGCGGCCAACCGAAAAGGAAACGCTGACAGCACGTCTGATTGATCGCCCGATTCGACCCCTGTTCGCGGCTGGTTTTAAGCACGAAGTGCTGGTGATGTGCACGGTGCTCAGCCATGATCTGGTAAACGATCCCGATATCGTTGCCATGATCGCAGCCTCTGCAGCTTTGACCATTTCAGGCGTTCCCTTCATGGGACCGATCGCCGGATGCCGCGTCGGATACACCGACGGAGAATACATCCTGAACCCTGAAGTCGACGACATGCAGGATCTGCGCAATAACCCCGATCAGCGTTTGGATCTTGTCGTTGCAGGCACCAAAGGCGCGGTCATGATGGTCGAATCTGAGGCCTACGAGCTGACCGAAGAGGAAATGCTGGGCGCCGTCACCTTTGCCCATGAGCAAATCCAAGGCGTTCTGGACCTGATCGTTGACTTGGCCGAAGACGCCGCAAAAGAACCATTCGATTTTCAGGCACCGGACTATTCGGAACTGTTCGAAGCGATCCGCGGTGCAGGCGAAGAGCAGATGCGCGCCGCCTATGCGATCTCGGACAAGCAAGAGCGTGTGGCGGCGGTTGGGGCAGCAAAAGAAGCGATCCTTGCGGGTCTGTCCGAAGATCAGCTTGCCGATGCCAACCTCGGCGCCGCCCTCAAAAAGCTCGAATCCGTTGTCCTGCGCGGAGACGTTGTGAAAAACGGACGCCGGATTGATGGTCGTGGTCTGGATCAGGTCCGCCAGATCGAGGTCGACACCGGCCTGCTGCCGCGGACACATGGCTCTGCGTTGTTCACCCGCGGGGAAACCCAGGGGCTTGTTGTTACAACGCTCGGAACTGGCGATGACGAGCAGATCATCGACGCATTGCACGGCAACTTCCGGTCAAACTTTTTGCTGCACTACAACTTCCCACCGTACTCGGTCGGTGAAGCGGGTCGCGTGGGCCCTCCCGGTCGGCGCGAAATTGGCCACGGCAAGCTCGCATGGCGGGCATTGCAGGCGGTCCTGCCTGCGGCAACCGACTTTCCCTATACCATTCGCCTCGTCTCGGAAATCACTGAATCCAATGGGTCGTCATCAATGGCATCCGTCTGTGGTGGATCGCTGTCCATGATGGACGCCGGTGTTCCACTGAAAGCGCCTGTGGCCGGCGTTGCCATGGGTCTCGTGCTGGAAGACGACGGTGATTTTGCCATTTTGACCGATATCTTGGGTGACGAGGATCACCTGGGCGATATGGACTTTAAAGTGGCCGGAACCGAAGCGGGCATCACCTCGCTTCAGATGGACATCAAGGTACAGGGCATTACCCCCGAAATCATGAGCAAAGCCTTGGCACAGGCGCGTGATGGCCGGTTGCACATTCTCAACGAGATGAACAAAGCCAAGTCAGAGGCAAGCGGCTTTAGCGTGCATGCACCGCGGATCGAGACCATGAACATCCCGACTGACAAGATCCGCGAAGTGATCGGCTCGGGTGGTAAGGTGATCCGCGAAATCGTGGAAACCTCCGGTGCCAAGGTCGACATCAACGATGACGGTGTGATCAAGATCGCATCGCCAAATGGTGAGTCGATCCAAAAAGCCTACGATATGATCTACTCGATCGTTGCAGAGCCGGAAGAAGGCAAGATTTACGACGGCAAAGTCGTCAAAATCGTTGACTTCGGCGCTTTTGTGAACTTCTTCGGAAAGCGCGATGGTTTGGTACACGTCAGCCAGATCGCTCCGAAACGCCTCAATCACCCATCAGACGAGCTGACCGAAGGACAAGACGTCAAGGTTAAGCTTTTGGGATTTGACGATCGTGGCAAAGTGCGGTTGTCGATGAAAGTCGTAGACCAGCAGACTGGCGAAGAGATTCAGCTCGAAGAAAAACCACGCAAGAAAAAAGACGACTGATTGCGTCTGGATCGTCTGATGCGTTTGAGCCGGCCCAAGATTGGGCCGGCTTTTTTTATGGCTTGCCGGGGGGGGAGTGACCCGAAGGTATCCGCTCAGGAATGTTATAAAGCTAGCCCGCCAGTGCCACACGCCGCTGTGTCATCCAATTGTCCAAAGCATCAGCCTGCGCCTGTGTCAGATGCAGACCCAGTTTGGTCCGCCGCCAAAGAACGTCTTCGGCACGACAGGCATATTCATGTTGCATAAGCCAGACAACCTCAGCCTCGGTAAGGTTAACGCCAAAATTTAATCCCAAGTCTGCAGCGCTTTGCGCGGCGCCGAGGATTTGACGCGCGTCCGTGCCATAGGCCTTGATCAGGCGCCTGGCCCACCGATCATCCAAAAATGAAAAATCAGTGCGCAGACCGGAAATCAGATCCTCAACGCCGTCCACGGCGAAATCGCCTCCGGGCAAGGCGACGCCTGCCGTCCATTTGGCGCTGACGGGCAAATGCGCCCCAATCTTTTCCAAAGCGTGTTCGGCCAGTTTTCGATAGGTCGTGATCTTTCCACCAAAGACATTGAGCACCGGTGCGCCCCCTGTGTCATCAACAGACAACACATATTCACGCGTCGCCGCCGTCGCGCTATCGGCGCCGTCGTCATACAGACCACGCACACCCGCATAACTCCACACAACATCGTCCGCTGTCACAGGTTTTTTGAAATAACGACTGGCGAAGGCCAGCAAATAATCCCGCTCTGCATCTGTACAAACGGGCTTTTCTGCAGGATCGGGATGATCCGCATCCGTCGTGCCGATGAGCGTGAAATCCGTCTCGTAGGGGATTGCAAAGATGATACGTCCGTCCGTTCCCTGAAAAAAGTAGCACTTGTCATGATCATACAACCGCTTTGTAACGATATGGCTACCCCGGACCAATCGCACACCTTCTTGCGAGTTCAAACGCAACGCGCCCTGGATGACAGACGCCACCCATGGACCAGCCGCGTTGACCAACATCTTTGCATAATGCGTTTGGGTTGCGCCGGTATCCGTGTCACGCGTGGTGATTTCCCACATGTTGGTGGTACGAATAGCGCTGACAACCTCTGTGCGGGTCATGATCCGCGCGCCACGCGCCTCGGCGTCTCGGGCGTTCAGCACCACCAACCGCGAATCTTCAACCCAGCAGTCAGAATATTCATAGGCCCATTCGAGTTTCGGATCCAAGGGGGCGCCCTCTGGCGCAATGCGCAGATCCAAAGTGCGCGTCCCTGGCAAAATCTTGCGACCGCCCATGTAGTCATACATGAACAACCCCAATCGGATCAGCCAAGACGGGCGCCGTCCCTTCATCCACGGCATCACCCGCGTGAGCAAGCGCGACGTCGGAGTATCGCTGTCAAATCTCATTTCGCCATGAAACGGAAGCACAAACCGCATTGGCCAGCTTATGTGCGGCATGGCGCGCAACAGTGTTTCTCTTTCGATCAAGGCCTCGCGCACAAGTCTGAATTCGAAAAATTCAAGATAGCGTAAACCACCGTGAAACAGCTTGGTCGATGCGGATGATGTCGCTTGGGCCAGATCATCCCGCTCTGCCAAGGCAACGCTTAAACCGCGCCCCACGGCGTCGCGTGCAATACCGCATCCATTGATGCCGCCTCCTATAACAAACAAATCTACAGGTGCGTTGGTCATCAGAATCTCCTTAAGTCGACGCCGCAGGAGTAATCGGATCAATATCAAAAAGAAAGAAAAAGATGTTCGAAAATGTTCGTTTTCAATTCATATATACGCTAATGATACAAATACGATCTATAGCCACCGTATTTTCGCGGATATTCGAAAAGATGCCCTTATGACTCAAACATTGCGACACCCCCAAATCCTAGACCTGGCCCGGCGTCAGGGACGGGTCACAGTTGACGCTTTGGCCAGATATTTCGAGGTCACACATCAAACAATCCGACGCGATTTAGCGGACCTGACAGAGTCAGGCAGACTGGAACGTGTACACGGTGGAGCAGTCCTGCCTTCGGGTACCGCCAATATTGGCTACGAGGAGCGTCGCCGGTTGAACCATGCGTCAAAGCAAGCAATGGCGCGCGTCGTTGCAGATCTGGTGCCGCATAATGCGTCGGTTTTTCTGAACATTGGCACCAGCACCGAGGCAGTCGCACAAGCGTTGCTCCATCATACAGGTTTGCTGGTGGTGACCAATAATCTGAATGTGGCAACAATTCTGGCAGGTAATTCCGAATGCGAGGTTGTGCTGACCGGCGGCCGTTTGCGCGCTGCGGATGGCGGTTTGGTTGGCACATTGGCAGTTGATACTGTCAGGCAGTTCAAATTTGACGTGGCAGTCATTGGATGTTCGGCCTTGGATCTTGACGGGGATCTGCTGGATTTTGACCTTGATGAGGTGCGCGTGGCGCAGGTCATTCTTTCGCAGTCTCGCACCGCTGTGGCTGTTGCAGATCATTCCAAGTTACAGCGGACGGCGCCGGCGCGTATTGCGTCGCTTGCAGAACTTCAGACGCTGGTGACAGATGCAACCCTGCCACAATCCCTCATGCAGCGTTGTGCCGACTGGGGCGTGAATGTCTTGCAAACCAAAAAGGAAAACTCGTGATGCAAACGACCATCCTGGAGCCGGCGCGCAGCGTCCCCGTCGTGCATAGCACTGGCGTTTTGGTGGTCGGGTCGGGCCCTGGCGGTCTGGCAGCCGCGCTGGCGGCTGCGCGGATGGGGGTGGATGTCACCCTTCTGGACCGGTTTGGCTGCTTTGGTGGCAATATCACAGTCGTGGGCGTCGAAGGTTTTGCGTGGTATCGGCACGAACACACTATAGAGGCCGGCGGCATCGGGCGCGAATTCGAGGACAGAGCCAAAGCCATGGGTGCAGCCGTTCCCGAAAGCCAATCGCTGAGTTACGAGCTGGACAGCGAGGGCTTCAAACTGGTTGCAGACAGGCTGGTCGAAGAGGCCGGCATTCATCCCATGCTACACCGTCAATTTGTTGCACCGATTGTAGAGGATGGCGCCATCAAGGGCATCATCGTCGAAAGCAAAGCTGGCCGCGAGGCTATTTTGGCTGATCGCGTGGTCGATGCAACCGGCGACGCGGATGTGGCTCAGCGCGCAGGGGCCAGTACGGACAAGACCCCGGTCGAACAGATGCAAGCCGCAAGCGTGATGTTTCATTTGGCCGGTGTGGATAAAAAACAATTTATGGCGGGCGTGCGGGCGGATCCAATGACCTACTCGGACTGGTCCAGCGGAGAATGGACCGTGGAAACGGATGGCAAAGAGGACAAGATGTTTTCGCCTTTCCTGCGAAAACCGTTCGAAGCCGCCCAAAAAGATGGTTTGATTCCGGCAGATCTGAATACCATCGGTGGCACCTGGGGGGCAGTGCATGACAGTGGTGAAATGACCTACATGAACCTCGTGCATCTGGCAGGCTGTGACGGCACCGATCCAGACAGCCTTACAAAATTTGAAATCGAAGGCAGACGTCAGGCTATGATGGCGATTGACGCCCTGAGACAATATACACCGGGTTGCGCGGGCGTCCGGTTGCGTAACTTTGGCATGTCGATAGGCATCCGTGATACACGCAAGATAATCGCGCGCTACGACATGACCGAACAGGACGTACGCGGTCAGGGGCGGTTTGATGATAGCATCGGAATATACCCTGAATTTATTGATGGCTACGGCATCTTGATCCTGCCGACAACCGGCCGTTACATGCAGATTCCGCTGCGCTCTTTGTTGGCGCGCGATGGCCCTGCGGGTTTGATTGTTGCGGGCCGTGCAATCGGTGGTGACAAGATTGCCCATGCTGCCACCCGCAATATGGCCTGCTGCGCTGTTGCGGGCCAAGGTGCTGGCATCGTCGCAGCCCTGTCATTGCACCGCCGGTGCGCTTTGGACGATGTTAGCATCACAGAGGTTCAGGCAGAGCTGGATCGACAGGGTGTTCGCTGGCAATAATCTCGCCGGTTTGGGCTCTTCGGTTTTTTGATCCTGTGCCGCGATGTCACAGAACTGGCAGCGGGTCGCGCTACGCCATTTTCGAAATGGCATCACCGCGTTGGCACCACTGGACCTGAACCCAAAGGCAGCGTACATTTTCAGCACGTTCAGGGGGTCGTTAACAATGCATCAACCAGCCATCACTGGATCGGGCGTCTTTACCCCCGAGCAGGTCATAACCAACAAAGAGCTTGTCGAGGCATATAATGCCTATGTCGATTTGCAAAATAACAAGAATGCCGACGCAATTGCGGCAGGCGACATAGAGCCCATGGCACCATCATCGGCAGATTTCATTGTGGCTGCAAGCGGCATCGAAAACCGTTACGTGTTGAACAAATCTGGCATCCTTGACCCCGAAGTGATGCATCCCATGTTACCCGCACGCCCGGACGATGCACCAAGCTACATGGCCGAAATCGGAGTAGATGCCGCGCAAAAGGCTCTTTCTATGGCAGGTGTTGATGCCTCGGAGATAGACTGCATCTTGTGCGCCGCGTCTAACCACGAACGGGCCTATCCTGCGATTGCAGTCGAGATCCAGGATCTGCTGGGCGCTGCGGGTTTTGCCTATGATATGAATGTTGCTTGTTCTTCCGCGACATTCGGTTTGCAGACCGCCTGCGATATGGTGCGGACGGGATCCGTCCGTAAAGCCATGGTGATCTGCCCTGAAATCTGCTCAGCCCATCTGGAATGGCGCGACAGAGATTGCCATTTCATCTTCGGAGACGTCGCAACAGCCCTGGTCATAGAGCGTGAGGATGACGCCAAGGCTGGGAAGTTTATTGTCAGATCTACGCGCTGCGCCACACAGTTTTCAAACAACATACGCAACAACAACGGGTTTTTACGGCGCACACATGCCCAAATGGAAGATCGCCGTGACATGCAGTTCATGCAAAATGGCCGCAAGGTGTTCAAAGAGGTTTTGCCTCTTGTCAGCCGTCACATTGCCGATCACATGAAGGAAGAAGGCATATCCGCGGACGCACTGAAACGGCTATGGCTTCATCAGGCCAACAAATCCATGAACGACTATATCGGACGCAAGGTTTTGGGCCGGGTGCCGGAACCGCATGAACAACCCAATATTTTGCAAGATTACGCGAATACATCATCTGCGGGCTCTGTGATTGCCTTTGCACAGAACTCCAGCGATTTCGAAAATGGTGAGTCTGGGATGATCTGTTCGTTCGGCGCAGGCTACTCTGTCGGCTCGGCAGTCTTGGAGTATCAATCCTGACGGACCAGCAAACGCATCAGGAATGGACGACGGTGTAAATCAACAAGGTTTCGCGTGGGACTGTTCCAGACTGCCCAACGCGCAGACGACCGTCTTTAGGCTCGGGTATACTGACGCAACCATGCCTAAAGGATGTCGCTGTGCACCCCAGACACACGTGTGTCTGGATCATTGAAATACTTATCGCGCCCCTCACCTTCCCTACGCGGGCCCGGTCTGAACTGTAGGCCGATTGATAATATGTGTTGCTGCCTTTAGCCGCACTCATGAAGGGTTTTCGCGTCGAATATCGTTGTCTGCAACTCTTCGGTGACATCAAGGCCGCTGACCACAAAGGTTACATGGCTCAAATCCTTGGTCATACAACGTCTATTGCCTCTGGCCTGGCGTGACATCAGCCTTAAAGAAATTCAATTTTTGCAATTAGCGTGCTGAAGCATCCCCGAATTGCGTGGGAAGTTAGACAAGGCTGCGTATCTGGATAGGCCATCACCCACCCAAAATCGCATAGGGGACCCCACTGCCGTGCCCGACACCATACCGGCCAATTCGACAAAAAAAGAAAACCCCGTACAAGAGACCGGGGTATTTACTGTGTCGCAGGACTTTTCTGTGATCACCTTTTTATTCGTGCAGATCAGGCGGAGTCTTCTACCGGCCAACCACCGATCGCGCGAACCTCTACGAACTCTTCAAGGCCCCAAGGGCCACCTTCCCGACCGTTGCCGGACTGCTTCATGCCGCCAAAGGGCGCGCCCGGTGCACGGGCTGTTCCGTTCATATCCACCATACCGCTTCGTACGGCGCGGGCCACCCGACGCGCCCGCTCTGGATCAGAGGTCTGGACATAGTTTGTCAGGCCATATTCCGTATCATTTGCAATCGCGATGGCCTCTTCTTCGGAATCGAATGGCATCATCGATAGAACTGGGCCAAAAATCTCTTGGCGCATGATGTCCATCTGGTTGTTGCAGTCGGCAAAGACTGTTGGTTTTGTAAAGAAACCTCGGTTCAACCCCTCGGGACGCCCAACGCCCCCTGCAACCAGTCGCGCGCCTTCATCAATGCCGCGCTGGATCAAGTCCTGAACTTTGTTGAACTGCATCTCGCTGACCAACGGGCCGATATGTCGTCCCTCGATCGACGAGGAATTGACAGAGGTCGCGTCTGCAGCGGCTTTGGCCTCTGCAACGGCCTGATCATATCGCGACCGTTCGACCAGCATCCGGGTTGGCGCATTGCAGGATTGGCCGGTGTTGTTGAAGCAATGCAATGCCCCACGCTTGACGGCCTTTTCGTCGGCATCGGCAAAGACAATGTTGGCTCCTTTGCCACCAAGTTCAAGGCTGACACGTTTGACCGTTTCCGCACCGGCAATCGTAATGGCGCGGCCTGCACGTGTGGATCCGGTAAAGCTGACCATATCCACGTCTTTGTGAGCCGACAGTTGACTGCCGACACCCGGACCATCGCCATTTACCATATTGTAGACACCGGCAGGGACGCCGGCCTCGTGCATGATCTCGGAAAACAGCACGCCAGACAATGGTGACTGCTCGGAGGGTTTCAAAACCATAGCGCACCCAGTCGCAAGCGCGGGGACAACCTTGAGCATAATCTGGTTCATCGGCCAGTTCCATGGTGTGATCAGAGCGCAAACACCAATAGGCTCGCGAATGATATGTGTGGTTTCAGCCCCCTCCCGAAGAGGAAATTCAAATTCGAACCCATCAAACGCACGGATAAATGCTTTTAGGTGCCCCGAACCCGTCGCGGATTGCTGGGCTTTGGACATATCGATGGGGGCGCCCATCTCTTGACTGATGACCCCCGCCATGTCGTCGTAACGGCGGGCATAGACATCGGCCAGTGATTTCAGCAGATCCAAACGGTCTGCCTTGGAGCTGAGCCGCCACGTCGCAAAAGCGGTCTTGGCAGCCGATACCGCAGCGTCCGTATCAGCCTGTCCTCCGAGCGGGATTTGGGTGATCACTTCTTCTGTCGAGGGATCGATGACATCAAAACTACGGGCGTCGATCGGGTCAACCCAAGTTCCGTTTATATAATATTTATTAGCATTTTCCATGGTTTAGACCTGACTTCTAGGAATGATGGACTTGACCGCCAGCATGGTCTTAGATGCGCCCGTTGTCCATGGCCTTTCGCAAAAAGAAGCGCAGTGCAAAAGGGGTCGGTGCAATAACGAAAAATCACAACCTTGCAGCTTCAGATAAGAGTACAGCACCCTGCGCGGGTCCCACGGGATTGCCGTCGGATATACATTTCAAATTAGGTCGACCATCCCCATGGCCACAGGGGGTGGTTTGCAGTAAAGCCGCCACGCAACCTTAATCCAGGATCCGTTTTGTTGCCCGACACCGCTTTCGTATCTTCATCTCGTGTTCTGGCATCACCTCTTGTGCGGTTGGCATTGCTCAGCATCATGCTTGGGGGTGTCGGCTTTGGTGCATTGGGCCCGTTTCAAGCAATCATTGCCGTGGAACGCTTGGGCTTGTCAGAAACGGGTCTGGCAAGTGTTCTGGCCTTTGGCGCCGTGCTTGGCGTATGCGCCTCGATCGCATTGGGCGTGCTGGGTGATCAAACCGGTCGGCACAAGATGCTTTTGGCACTTAGTTTCGGTGTGACCGCATTTGGGGCTGCAGCCATGACCATCGTACCATCGGCATGGCTTTTCATAATCGTTCATGCCGTGATTTTACCGCTTGGCGGGACCTCTATGTCGCAAACATTTGCCATTGCGGGTTTGGCAACAAAAGGGACCGGCACGGATCAACGCACGCGAGTGTTGACTTTGGTACGTGCGGGATTTTCGGCTGCCTATGCGCTGACGCCTCCGACATGTGCTTTGGCGGTCACCTTAGGGGCAGATATCTTGATGGCCTATTACGTGATGGCGGCAGTCAACTGTATCGCCGTATTGGCAGTCTGGCTGTTGTGGCCATCAAACTTGGGCGCACACCGGCCTAATGATGCACCCTCACCCCTGAAAGCCCTGCGCGAGCTAACAGCGCCAATAGTGCTGGTCCATATTGTTTTGATTGCCGTTTTAATGTCGGCCAATTTCTTACCAAATACACTGTTGCCTTTGATGATTGTCAGCACCCTGAACGGTCAGCCAGCACAAGCTGGATTGATTGCAGGCATTATCGCCGCGATCGAAATTCCAGCCATGTTGGCAGCACCCTTTCTGGCGCGTCTTATTGGCCGCGGCCCCATGATCGCGGTTGGAGCGGTCGTCTACGCTGTATTCCTGCTGGGGCTATGGCAGGCATCGGACATGCGTGATGTCTGGTGGCTTTTGATCCCAGCGGGCTTGGGCGCGGGCGTTATCCTATCCTTACCTCTTGCGATGCTTCAGGACTTACTGGCACACCGGCCCGGCGCAGGCGGCGCATTGATCGCCGTCACCAATGTGACGTCCATGCTGCTTGCCGCAGGTTTTTTTGCCTTGGGAGCAGAGGTCGTTGGATTTGGCGGATCTGCAGCACTTGCAGCAGCCCTATCCGTCTTTGCCGCTTTGGCGCTTTTAATCCTTCCAAAACGCTCTGTGCAGGACGCATAGCCGCACTACGCTGCCCCCCCGTGACAGCGTAAAACTTGCATCCTATAAGCTAAGCCAAAAGCACCCGAGGACACGATGACGATCCATATTTTTGGCCACTATTCTCCTGACACCGATAGCACAGGCAGCCCCATCCTTTGGGCGTGGTATCTTAACCAGATCCAAGGCCAGACAGCCACACCCACCCTATTGGGCACGCCCAATACCGAGGCCGCCTTTGTTTTGAAGTACTGGAATATCGACACGCCGGTCATCAACGACAGTTTCGAAGACGGTGCATCGGTCATCATCGTGGATACGAACAATCCCAGTGAATTGCCCAAAAATGTCAATGCGTTGGATATCCGTGCCATTATTGACCACCACAAGCTGGTAGGTGGATTGGAAACCAAGGGCCCGATTGATATCACCGTGCGGCCATTGGCCTGTACAGCAACCATCATGCTGGACCTGATGGGACCGGAGGCACGCGATCAGATGCCCGACGCGATCAAGGGCGTGGCTTTGTCTTGTATTCTGTCGGACACGTTGGAATTCCGCAGTCCAACCACAACCGACCACGATCGTGCGACCGCTGTTGCCCTGGCTGAGGATCTGGATATTGATTTGGCGTCCTATGCGGCAGAGATGTTTGCAGCCAAGTCTGACGTGTCTGCTTTTTCAGACGCTGATCTTATCCGGATGGACAGCAAAAAATATGCGGTAAACGATATCAACTGCCGCGTTTCCGTCCTTGAGACCACAGCCCCTGCCATACCCCTTGATCGCAAGAAAAGCCTGATGGCTAGTTATGCGGACGTCTGCGCCGAAGATGGCGTCGATCAGGTTTTGCTGTTTGTCGTCGATATCATTCGCGAAGAGGCCACGTTGCTGGTCCCGAACGAGGTTGTCAAATCTCTTGCAGAAAAAAGCTTTGGTGTCGTGGTAACGGACGACACGGTGGTTTTACCGGGTGTGATGAGCCGGAAAAAACAAATTATCCCAAACCTGACGATCTGATCGTCCTTTGGTCACATGCGCGCGTATTCCCGTCTGGTCGGTATCTTGAACAGACGGGACCCGATGGCTTTGACGCTCGCCCGGCATCATGAAAGCAGAACCCGTCCGGCATAGGATATGCTTTGGCACATTTACGCGATCAGCTTTCGCGGTTCGAGACCCGAAGGGCTGAGAAGACAATATCGTATTCGGGCTAAAACTCCTGGCTTCATCTGAATGCCTGCGGCGCATAGGTGGCAGCAATGACGATGTATCGTCCACAAGCCACCTGTCCCACAAGTACAGGCCTTGTTGCGGTTTATGCTTTTAAACGGGGTTCGGACTTGCCATACAACCGTCAATCGACAAGAGGCCCCCATGACCAAAATCATCCCGCATTTATCCGACATTTCCGACCAATATGACGCACTTTTTGTCGATCTTTGGGGCTGCGTGCACAACGGTGTAACAGCTTTTCCCGATGCCGTTGCTGCATTACAGACCTTTCGCAGCAAAGGTGGGGCCGTGGTTTTGGTCACCAACGCCCCCCGCGCACGGTCCGAGGTAGCCAAACAACTGGTTCGCTTTGGTGTACCGTTAGACGCCTATGACAGCATCGCAACCAGCGGTGACAGTGCCCGCACGGCTCTGTTCGGCGGAGCGGTTGGCACAAAAATCTGGTTTATGGGACAACCTTTCGACCGGCCTTTTCTGCAACCGATGGATCAACTGGACAGCACCGTCGAAATAACCGACGTGCCACTGGAACAGGCCGAGGGCATAGTCTGCTGTGGTCCCTTTGATCCATTTGCGGATCCGGCAGTCAACCGGCAGCAGTTTCTGTACGCCAAAACGCATGGTTTAAAGCTGCTCTGTGCCAACCCGGATATCGTGGTGGACAGGGGTGAACGACGTGAGTGGTGCGCAGGCGCATTGGCACAGCTCTACACCGAAATGGGCGGCGAGAGCCTTTACTTTGGCAAGCCGCATCCCCCGATCTATGACTTGGCACGACGCAGATTGACGGAGCTGGGACGTTCGATAGACGATAGCCGTGTCCTGGCGATTGGCGATGGGGTGTTAACCGACATCGCGGGCGCTGTCGGAGAAGACATCGATTCGCTTTTTATCACTGGCGGCTTGGCCGCAGCCCAGACCAAAACGACACAACAACCTGATGCTCAGGCGCTAAGCTCTTTCTTGGAGGCGGAAAATAGTTCGCCAACCTATTCTATCGGCTTTCTGCGCTGACAAAAAATCCTGTTGATTTTTCTGCATCGGCAAAGTAATAAAATTTCGTGCCGGCACTAAAAGTCGTCTGAAAATTTCACAACCGCGCGAAATGAGGGCCAAAATGCTCGATAACCTACCACGAGGTACGATCTGTATCGAAGATATCGAGATGGGCATGGCCCGCCACCTACGCAAGGTCGTGACTGACCAAGACATACAAATGTTTGCACAGGTCTCAACCGACCATAACCCAGTGCATATGGACGATGACTATGCGCAAGATACCATCTTTGAGGGCCGGATCGCCCATGGCATGCTTACCGCCGGGCTGATTTCTGCGGTGATCGGTGAACAGCTGCCAGGACACGGTACGGTATATATGGGTCAAACACTAAAGTTTCTGGCGCCAGTGCGACCCGGTGACATGGTCTACGCCGAGGTGAAAGTGGCCGATATAGACATCCGCAAACGGCGCGTCAAACTGGACTGCCACTGTGCAGTGGACGGCAAAAAAGTGCTTGTTGGTGAGGCGATGGTTCTGGCACCGTCGCGCAAATTCGACTGACACACAGGCCGGGTGCGGTTGACGACAATATTCAAAACATTTGCCGCCTCTTTGTAACCGAACGAAAATATAAACAACGCCCCCTGGATACTCGTGTCGATTTGCAGCTTTTCCGTTCGCGATTACGAGGCTTTGACCAAGCTAGACAGGATTTCATATCGGCTGACACACCCGCATTTTGCCCGCAGATAGTTGGAAGTGATGGCGACCTTGGCGCTGACAAACACATGCTGAAACACGATCCGCGGATATTTGTGGCTTTGTCGTCAGATGATACAGCTCAAAATCCAAAAACCACATACCAGAGCGGTTGCACACACGGCTGGTGACGGCTACCTGTCTGACCATGAGGATCATACGAGACCCCGCTTTTACCGCTCCTGAAGACCGAGGTGCCAGTGCCGCCATCGGTAACTTTGACGGTGTCCACTTGGGCCATCAGGCCGTGATCGCGCAGGCCAAGGCTGCATGCCCCGACGCACCGCTTGGCGTTTTGACGTTTTCACCCCATCCGCGGGAATTCTTTCAACCGCAGGCTCCGGCTTTTCGGTTGATGAGCCCTGCCGCACGTACATCGCGGTTGGAAAAAATTGGTGTGGAACGGCTGTATGACCTGAATTTCACCCAAGCACTGGCAGGTCTGTCGCCAAAAGACTTTGCCCAGCAGGTGATCGTCGATGGCCTGGGATTGCGCCATTTGGTGATCGGTGAAGACTTCCGGTTTGGTCAGGGCCGTGCCGGTGGTCCCGAAGACCTGCAACGTTTTGGGACACAGATGGGATTTGATGTCAGCGTGGCTGAAATCGTCGGGGGTGCAGACGGACGGTTCTCGTCCACAGCGATCCGCAAGGCCCTGTCCGAGGGGCGCCCTGCGGATGCAGCAACCATGTTGGGTCACTGGCATCGGATAGAAGGCCCGGTTATTGGCGGGGAACAGCGTGGCCGAGACCTGGGCTATCCCACAGCAAATATGTCCCTGGCAGGCTTGCACCAACCAAAATTTGGCGTCTATGCCGCTCTGGTTGACATCGCTGACGGCCCGCACGCAGGCCGATACCAAGGGGCTGCATCGCTTGGCGTTCGTCCCATGTTTGACGGTGACATTCCAAATCTGGAAACCTTTTTATTCGACTTTTCCGGTGACTTGTATGGCACTGTCCTGTCAGTTGCCCTTGTAGATTATCTTCGGCCAGAGGCACGTTTTAATGGCTTGCCAGAGCTGATATCACAGATGGATGCGGATTGTGCGCAGGCACGACGCATACTGGAAACGGTATGACAGATCCGATTGAACGTACCGGCCTGCGGTCCGAATTTTGGAAGTCCATTCCCCTTGAAAAGCTGACACAACCCGAATGGGAAGCATTGTGCGATGGATGCGGGAAATGTTGTCTGAACAAGATCGAAGATGATATCTCGGGCGAAGTGTTTCTGACACGGGTGGCCTGTCGTTTGTTCGATGACACGTCATGTCATTGTTCGCATTACCGAGGTCGTCACAAATATGTGCCGGAATGTATCGTGCTGACGCCTGCCACTGTGGAACAACACAGCTATTGGTTGCCACGCACCTGCGCCTATTTGCTCGTTTGGCAAAATGAGCCACTGCCGGACTGGCATCCTTTGCTTACTGGCTCATCAGATAGTGTGCATCAGGCTGGGGTGTCGATGATCGGGCAGACAGTGCCGGAATTTAATGTCGACGACGACGACTGGGAAGATCACATTATCGAAGAACCCGTATGACGCAGGAGCCCCATCATGCACTTTGCCTCTGACAATTCCGGTACTGTCCCCGCACAAGTGATGGACGCGCTGGTGAACGCGAATTCCGGCTATACAATGGCCTATGGGAATGATGAGCTTACCGCCAAGGTCCAATCCGAGATCCGACGGATTTTTGACGCACCAGACGCGCAGGTGTTTTTGGTGGCAACTGGCTCTGCCGCAAACAGCCTAGCCTTGGCCAGCCTGTGCCATCCATGGCAAACTGTTTTTTGTTCTCCTGTAGCGCATATCCACGAAGACGAATGCAACGCGCCAGAATTCTTTACCGGCGGCGCCAAGCTGACCTTGGTTCCCGGCGACGACCGGATGACACCTCAGGCTCTGCGCGCCACAATCCTCGGGGCAGAAACACGCGGTGTTCATGGCCCGGGCCGAGGTCCGGTGTCGATTACACAAGTGACAGAACGTGGCAATGTCTATGACCTTGAGACGCTGCAAAATCTCTGCTCTGTCGCCAAAGAATTTGGGCTGCCGGTACATTTGGATGGTGCACGCTTTGCCAATGCCATGGTGGCACTTGGATGCTCTGCCGCGGATATGACGTGGAAGGCAGGGGTGGATGTGGTCAGCTTCGGTGGGACCAAGAATGGCCTGTTGGGGGTCGAAGCCGTCGTCTATTTTGACCCTGCCAAAGCACAACATTTCGAATACCTCCGCAAGCGGGGGGGGCATCTGTTTTCCAAACACCGCTATCTCGCGGCACAAATGGCAGCCTATTTGCAAAACGACCTGTGGATTGATCTTGCACAACAAGCGAACGCTGCATGCTCCCGGCTGACGCAGGGGCTGCGCAAGCACAATCGGGTCGAGATCGTCAATGATCCACGCGCAAACATGCTCTTTGCCAGAATGCCCCGCGGCTGGCATCAGGCTGCCTTCAGCGCGGGGGCATCCTACCATTTGTTCGAAGGATCCATGGATGCCCCTGACGACCAGCCGCTTATGGCACGATTTGTCTGTGATTGGGCACAAACATCTGATGGGATCGACCAGTTCCTGGACCTGCTTCCTGCAGGGTAACGCGGGACGCAGTCAGGGCGGCATGGGGTGATGTATTAAAACAAAAGGTGTCTAAAAAGACCCCTGTAAAGTTGGCGCACGTCAAGTTGAGCCGTGGCGTCGCGCGTTTCATACCGTCAGGACGTGCAATAAAGAACCTCAAAAACTTTCCAGACCTGGGAAGCACTTCATACGCAAAGGACGGCCCGATTCATCCGTAGGATGCGTGTGCCGCCACGACGCCCTCTGCGTGTATTGCGCGGTCATGAGGTGTTTTTGATCAGAAGATTGGACCTT
>JAYQEA010000071.1:631-21563 GCA_038138625.1 Roseivivax sp. | reverse complement strand
ACCCGGGACCTACGGTTTTGGAGACCGTCGCTCTACCAACTGAGCTATACCCCTACTACGACCAATGACTTACGCCAGCCGAAGAAGGGGCGCAAGAGGCCTTGCGCGCGTTTTTTAAGGATCCGGTATGAATGCTCCTTCAGTATCGCTGGGATCATTCCATATCGCCTTCGCCTGCATCCCCTGATGATCCGACCCGCGTGCTGTGCACATCTGCAACCCTCTTTCGCAGGGCTTGGCCAGAACCCGCACCGGGGCATCGGGAAACATTGGATGCACAGCGCGATATTCAAACCGGTCCGGACACCGCCCGACATACGATGTGGCCGCGGCAATCATAAATGTCGCCTGCAGCGGACCGTGCACCAAGAGATTGGGATATTTCTCGACCTGGCGGGCGAAATCCAGATCATAGTGGATTCTGTGACCGTTGAACGTGCAGGCGGAATATCGAAACAGCCTGATCGCATCTATAGAGTGCTCGAGATCAATTACAGGATCCTGCAAAGGCGGAATCGGCGGTGGGGGACTGTACCGATCCGGGCTTTGCAGAAACACAATGTTGTGACGCTCTTTTACACATCCCGTTGCCCCTGTCAGGGTATGATCAACAGACACGAGCACCATAGGGCCGGAACGCGCCTGCTTTTCAACCACTTCTGACACGACTGAATCCTGCACCAATGGTTCGTCCACATGCAGCATACCGGTAAATTCAAGAGATCCTCCGGCCCACATCCGCCGCGGCAACGAAACAGGCGGTAAAAAGCCACCCTTTTTAGGATGTCCGTCATGACCCAGGCCAGCGCTTGCCACGGGCGGTTCAGCCGCGGCCCAATGCCAAAGCGGAGGCAAGGGATCACCTGATTGCGGTGCATCCACATCAAGCGTTGCCGCCAGTAACGCTGCCTGCCGCGTATCCACTGCTGTGTCCCGGTGGCGATGGCGCCCAATCCATCCAGTAAGATCTGGGTGCGTCATGGTGATCCTCTCGCATTGTCCCATTCGCAGTTTCGAAACCGGACCATGCCGCGCATGGAAGATCAAGGCCGTTAAACACCGCGGAGTTTATTCGCGAGAAGATCACAGATTGCGTCTGGCGGACCGGGTCGCGAGCGTCTCCATCAGAACGCGGAACATAGCATGCACTGGGTTGGCATCCTAGATACACCAAAACGCAGCCCGAGGGACTTGCAACACCAGCTTGGCATCAATACCAGCGTCAACCGTTTCCTCCTGAATTTAGTGCAAAATTAAATCGGGCATTTGCAGCTGCCGACGACAGCTATTTACGCCGACGCTGTTGGCGATGCTGTCAAGACATCACATCCAAGAAGTGGAGTTTGCGGGCGAAATCTGATCAGGGCCAACCCCTGAGCCAGCCAGTTTCGCTTCTATCGACCAGAAATCGTGTCAGGTTCGCTCGTTGATTGTGGATTAAGGCGTGGATGGGGCAGAACCGGTCGAAATGGCCAAATAGGTACCGGCTGGTTTGAAACCGACTTGGCAGGCCGATGTCTACGTCGCCTTAGCGATCGAGATCTTTACCAAAAAGATCGTTGGCAAGCGGGCATCCCAGTCGCAACAGACGCAATTTGTACTGGAAGCTTTGGAACAGGCACACTACGACCGACAGCCTCCAGATAATTTGATCCACCAAAGTGAAAGCGGTAGCCAATATCTGTCGATCAAACGCACAAAACGGCCTGCCGATGCAGGGCTGGAACCCGGCGTCGGCACCGACGGTTGTTTGTATGACAATGCACTCGCCGAGACAATGATTGGCCTGTTCAAGGCAAACGTCATTCACAGAGGAAGTCCAAAGAATTCTGCCGGCGCCATCGTCTGGGAAACCCTCACATGGGTCGACTGGTTCACCAATCGCCGCCCGCTGGTACCCATCGGATACGTCACTCTAACCGAAGCTGAGCAATGTCCACGCAGGCATGAACACATTCGATAAAGTCGCCTTGGAAGACCCAAATAAACTGCGGTCTAAACCGCGGCGATTCAACGCGTTGCTGCCAGCAAATTGGTTGGTCGCAATAACCACACTGTCCAAGCCTTTACCCAAGACACAAGTGCAAGTGCGACAAGCGCCTTCATACCCGCGATGCCGTTGCACCACGATGGCACCAATATCACAACTGCGTGGTTGCGGATTCACATGTCGCCAGCGAGCGCCCTTTTGCGTCTATTGAGCTTTCAAGAGCACATGTGGCTTCCCTGCCGGTTCAAACTTTTGGCGTAAAGTAAAGATGTGCAGTATCAGCTGAGAATTCAGTCAGGTGACCCAATCCATGCTCTTGATTATGTCATTTTTTTGGGTTTCGTGCCGTGCCGTTCTTAATCATTTATGACACTCAAGACCGATTTTGCGGGGCCAATTCAGCCGCCGTTCCCCATGCGCATGCAGATGGTTTCCACAATAACCGCCGTTGGGCCACGGCACCAAACCAGAAAACCATCGAAAGACAGAAAAACAGCCCGCTCGGGCTGGTTTTACTAAAAACTGAAACTGGACCATCTCGTGGAGATGAAGAGGATGTACGTCCGGCTGTGGACCATTTTGTTTCACAAGCAAAGTCGCGTTTTGCACGCGATTTGTTTTGATGGGTCAATGTCCCGTGGTATTCTTTGGTTCAGGCAAAACAGTTACATGTGGTGTGAAAACCTCTCTGCAAAAATTCTGACAGCAATACGCAAACAAGTTAGGGTCATGACATGCCGGATACAGCACAGCTCCGCGCGCTTAACCGGTTCGGGTTAGGAGCCAGAATGGGCGAGGTTGACACAATCTCTCCTCGCTCTTGGCTATTGGGCCAGCTCAGCCAACGGTCTGCTGATCAACCGGCAGGCCACTTGCGCTCAAGCCAGACCCTCGTTGAAATGCTGGCAGAATTTCAACGTGAGCGAAGAATGGGCGCCGACCGAAAGATTGCCAATCGGGCAGGGCGTGAGATCCTTAACCGTGAAGCCAATGCGTCACTCAATTTGGCTCTGACCACCAAACGTCCCTTTATTGAGCGTCTGGCCCGCTTTTGGTCTAACCATTTTTGTATATCGACTGTTGGTGAAGCCGAAGTCACCTTCCTTGCGGGTGCCTACGAACGCGAAGCTATTCGGCCTCATGTGTTGGGCAAGTTTGAAAATATGGTGCTGGCCTCGGCCCATCACCCGGCAATGTTGATTTATTTGGATCAGGCCCGATCCATTGGACCAAACTCGCGAGCTGGTAAACGAAACCGGGTGGGCCTGAACGAGAATTATGCCCGCGAGCTGCTTGAGCTGCATACATTAGGCGTCAATGGCGGATATTCTCAGCGTGATGTTGAGGCCTTGGCCTTAATGCTAACGGGCTGGACAATCGGTGGCTTGCGACGGCAAAAAAGCAAAGCCGTCAGGTCGTTTTTCTTCGATTCCAGCATCCATGAACCCGGCGCAAAGATCTTATTGGGCAAAAGTTACCGCGAAGCGGGGGAGTCGGAAGGCCGCGAAGCGATCCGCGACTTGGTGCGCCATCCGTCCACGGCACGGTTCATCGCAACCAAATTGGCGCGGCACTTTATAAGCGATACGCCTGCACAAGCCGATATTCAAAAATTGGCTTCCGTCTTTTTGGACACGCAAGGCGATTTGATGCAGGTAAGCCGCACACTGGTATCCTTGCACGCGCCGTTTGAAACCAATCAACGCAAGCTTCGCTCGCCTCAGGACTACATTATTGCTCTGGGCCGTGCCTTAGGGCTTCGGTCGCTACCGCGTCAAGCGATCCGCGCCCTACTACAGCTACGCCACGGGCTTTGGATGCCCAAATCACCCGCCGGTTTCGGGGATCTGCTACAGGATTGGGGCGATCCGGATGGCTTGATCAAGCGGATAGAGGTGGCTCAATTACTGACGCGTCGCTTGAACATATCGCCTGCACATGTGCTGCAAGCAGCGTCCGAGTTGATCGAAACCCGTGACCTTGGCACCCTTCAAACCGCCATCCAGACACAGAATTCACCCGCAGAAGCCGCGCAGCTATTGTTCGCCAGCCCCGATTTCCAGTGGAGATAAACTATGTCTCGTCTTTTTACCCGTCGTAAGGTTTTGGAAACTGCTTGCTGGGCCGGCGTTTCAGCGTCCGTTCTTCCCAATGTTGCCTTTGCGCAAGCCCCGACGAACAGGCGCCTCGTCTTTGTGCTCTTGCGCGGTGCGATGGATGGTCTGCATGCCATCGTTCCAACAGGTGATCCGGCTTATCGTGCAACCCGAGGAGCATTGGCCTATGAGCGTTCTGCCGTAAGCCAGTTGGATAGCTTTTTCTCGATAGCGCCGGGCTTGGAAGCCCTGATGCCTGACTATCGGCGCGGCGAACTTTTGGCGATCCAGGGCGTGGCCATCCCATACCGCACGCGCTCGCACTTCGATGCCCAATCTATCCTGGAAACTGGATTGGATCGCCCGATTGGGTCCGCCAGTGGTTGGCTGAACCGTTCGATTGAAGCGCTGAACGGCAGCAACGGCTTTGGGCTGGCTGTAGGTGGCGGCCTTCCCAAGTCGATGAGCGGCCCAAGGCCCGTGTCCACGTGGTCACCTGGCAAGGATCGTCTCGGCACATCAACGTTTGAAGAAAGCTTAGCCCGGCTTTATTTCCAAGATCCATATTTGGCCGATGCCTATATCGCGGCCCAAACGCTCAAAGGGCAAGCCATGGCCCAAGGTATGGACAATGCACGCGGTGGCTTGGGTCAATTCAAGCAGATGTTCCAAGCCACAGCAAATTTTCTCGCTTCTGACCAAGGACCACGCATCGCAGCAATGGAGTTTTCGGGCTGGGACACCCACGCCCAGCAGGGTATGGCCGGTGGCACTTTAGACCGACGATTGGGCGGGTTGGCTGATGGTTTGCTGGCGCTTAAAGATGGATTGCCCGGCTCCGTTTGGCGCAATACCGTGGTGGTTATTGCCACAGAATTTGGAAGGACTGCCGCCGCTAACGGGAACCGGGGCACAGATCACGGTACCGCAGGTGCTATGCTGATGTATGGTGGAAACGTAAACGGTGGGCGCGTGCTAACCGACTGGCCCGGCCTCGCACATAATCAACTGTTCGAAGGCCGCGATCTTCGGTCGACTTTGGACACGCGACAAGTGCTCAAAGGCCTGCTGGCCGAACAATTCGACATTACCCCAACAGTCCTGAATCGAGAGGTTTTTCCCGACAGCACAAGTTTGCGCTCTTTGACGGGATTGGTGAAATCATCCTAACCAAAACGGGAGGTAAGTCCGGGCCAAATCTATATCGGGACTATCAGAACCAAGCGTTCATTCAGGCACGTCTATGCCAATCACAAGGTCCGGAATTGTGTTGACCATTTGGTGTTGGCCTTAGACATCTGGCTTTGCTGGCTTTTTACCGCTGCTTGCGATCGACCAGGCGAGTGCGCGATGTCGCTAATACTTTGGCCTTTGATGGTCAGGCTCACTGAGCCTGCCATATTTTTGTGCCGCTCCGAGGGTCCATTTGAGCCACCTTCCGTCGGACACGAAGGGTTTGTGCCAGCCCAGTGCTCGGTTGCGATGACGCGGTTTTTATAAGCCTCTGATATATTGTATTATTCGCTGCCGGCCCTCACCTTAAGTGCGCGGATTTTTGACAACGGCTCGAAACCAGCTGCGCGAGTTGCACATCGAATGCGATCAAAAGCAGATCACGGAACCAGACACTAAAGAAAGCGCAACATACTGCAATTGAACGATAAAGCCGAACAATCCCGCTGTTTCGATCAGCGGCAGGTCTATCAGCGTCGCAATGACCAAGGCGACGTCGATCACGAGCCCAAAACCGTTGAATTAGAGCGATTTTGACATCAAGCTATTCGACCCGGAAGACATTTTCGACGAAGAGGCATCCAGTGATACGCAATCCCTAAACATCAAGCGCGCATGTCGAAAATGCTGCGACCTTTTCGGGGGTCACTTTCGTTAAGCCAGATCGACTAAACTTGAACCGCGCTGACACTAACCAAACATCTTAGCATGTTTATGCTACGAGCATTTTTGGTGCTGTCTGAGCTGCTTGTTAGCCGGTTAGCATAATAATTTTGCGGATTGTTGATTCAGGTGACAGCCAACTCGTCTTCGAATGGTCATCCAACACGCCATACAGGAACGATATCCGAGCCCCCCAGGTACGTCACGCGACACCACAATAACCCAACCTGCGCAGGCCGATTTGACGTTTCCCGGCGCTCAACAAGATATGCACATTTGGATCAGCGGCCCTTTGAATAAGTTTTCACGTACTCAAGGAGGGCTCTGTAAAACAATAGATCGCTTGAGCCTCAACTGCGTGGTAATTTTACGCCCTTACGGATTTCAGACGTTGAGGCCGAAAATATCATACCGGCCATCTCGAAGGAGTACCGGTATCCGTCAGTCGCATGTGGATGCGTAGTGTCTTAGACTGACAGTATTTTCAGAGCTATGCCCGTTCCGAATATGACATGGTTTCCGTGTTCACGACAATCATCTCGTCTTGTGCAATGAAAGGCGGGACAGAGATCCGCACACCATTGTCCAAAACGGCGGGCTTGAAACTGTTAGCAGCGGTCTGGCCCTTTATCACCGGTTCCGTCTCAACCACCTGACAGGTCACCTTCTGAGGAACTGTCGCATTCAAGGCCTCTGTATCATAAAACTCGACGACGATGGTCATTCCATCTTGCAAAAAGGGGCGACGATCGCCGAGGATTTCGGTCGGCAGTTCGGTCTGGTCATAGGTTTCGGTATCCATAAACACCAGCATGCCGTCGCTTTCATACAAAAACTGCATGTCTTTTTGCTCGAGACGCACGCGCTCTACCTTATCAGCGCTGCGGAAGCGTTCGTTCAGTTTAGAACCATTTCGTAGATTGCGTAATTCAACCTGGGCAAATGCACCGCCCTTTCCGGGTTTGACGTGATCTACCTTGACGGCAGCCCAAAGCCCGTCGTTATGCTCCAGCACATTGCCGGGACGAATTTCATTGCCGTTGATTTTTGCCATGTCAGACGCACCTATGGTCCCTTGAGAAACAATTCAAAAAGCCTATATCCGTACCATGAAGAGGAAACAAGGCGGACTGATGATCTCTCTGGGTACGCAAGATTTGGTTCGGGAGCCATGCAAATTTCTCATAAGAGATATGCATATAAGGTGTATCCGAATCACACTTAATAGGTCATAACGCACCTCACGCCGGAAAATAAGAGCAATAAACAAAGGACGAAAGATGAGAGATTTCGTTGACGGCACGGCCTTCAATGCAGAGCAGGGCAATCGTGCAAGGAAATTATTTGCAGCGGTGGTGCTTGCTGCTTTGGACGACGCAATCGCGGACGACAAGAAATTTGGCAACGGCCCTGAACAAATTGCCCGTTGGGCAAGATCACGCGATGGCCGCGAAGTCCTGACATGTGCGGGGATCGACCCGAATGAACGTGTTGTGGGCGGCTTGATGGAATTTGTATCCAAGGGCGTGCGGACATCTGTTGCTTTGTCTCGCGAGGAAAGCGAACGCCGGAACGCGGCGGCGCAAGAAGCCGCTTAGTCCGACATCAGCTGCAAAGTAGAAAAGGCGCCATCCGTGAGGACGCGCCTTTTTCTTTGGGGCCCGCGAGGGAAAGTTCAACGCGTGTCAGAGCTGTGTATGCTCTGCCAAAGAACGGTGTATTTCACGCCGTACAAAATCACGGATGGTTTGAGAGATCTGCTCACCCAGTTTACCTTTCAGTTCGCTCCGAACAAGATCGGCAACGATCTCGCGCAGGTCGTCTTCTGTAACAGAATGGCCGACAGGTTTTTCTGCAGAATGTACCAGACGGATCACATTTGACCCCACCCGATCTACGAGACCATCGTCGTCACCCTCGGCCTGATTGGTTAACATCTCAGCAATTCTTGCAACTTTTTCTTCCAGCGTGTTTTGTGCGATGAACCCATTTTGGACTTCCGCGCGACTTTCAAACTGGTTTTTCTCTTGTCCTGTTGACGTTACGGACTGCGGGTCATCACCGGGATCCACCCGAGATCCTAGCGCCGCCTTTAATTCAGCACGCAAATTCGGGTTGGGCTTGACCTTAGATTTAGCAGAGGCATCCATCGCAGGACGTTGAAGAAGCTTTCGGGCCATACGTTCAACTTCGGCTGCCGGTCGCGTCTCGGCACGGGTATCATATTCGAACACATGTTCGACCCTTTGTGCCTCGGTCAGGAGAAGCTTGTCTTTTCCGGGTCTTCGCTGCATTCCGGCGTCATCGCTCATCAAACGCCGCAGAGAGGTCAATAAATCACTTTGTTTGACATGATCTTTCATTATTCAGTCACCCAAATTCGCTATGCGAAAATTTCAATCATGTGCGGCATACCCAAAAGAGGGTCGCTGCTCAAAGCATCAGTTTTCGCCTAACCCACGCATGATCCGGTCCAGTGCATTTCCCTGCGGGCTAGAGGCACCCTGTCCAGCCACCATGTTGTAGTACGCAGCCGGATCATAAACGGGCACGCTCAGGTCCAGCTTTTCAGCGGTCAGAAGCCCCATCGACTGCAACACCTGATAGGCAGCAATATATTGGTCAGCCGATGCAGCAATCGCTGCTGCTTGAGCGTCCAGCAATGTCTGTTCGGCATTCAAAACGTCCAAGGTTGTTCGCGCGCCGAGTGTGGCCTCTTCACGGACACCGCGGAACGCCACGCGCGCGGCACGAATGCGTCGATCGCTGGCTTCGATCTGCGCACGTGCAGCAGTCAGCTGTGCGTAGGTGCTGCGCACGTTTTGTGCAACTTGCAAGCTGGCCAAATGCAATGCAGCGCGGGCGGCATCACGCTGCGCCTCGGCCGCGCGCAAAGCAGACGACAAGGCCCCCCCATCATACAACGTCTGTGATGCCCCCAATGAGATGGACCCAGAACGGCTGTTGTTGGTGTTGCCAAAATTTTCGTTCAGCGCCAGCTGGCCTTCAATCGTCACGCGCGGCGCCATTGCAGCGCGCGCACGGGCCACGGTCAATTCGGCCACGGTGACTTGCCGTTGAGCGGACCGCAGCGTGGGGCTTTGAGTTTGTGCGACACTTATCGCCTCAGACAGGGACGGGATACGCGGCAATCCGCTTGGTGGGGTCAGCACGGATGGCACGGGTCCGACCGCTGCGACATACTCTGCGCGTGTTATCGCAAGATTGCCTTCTGCCACTGCCAGATTTGCGCGACTTTCAGCCAGTCTGGCTTCTGCCTGCGCAACATCCGACCGTGTAATTTCACCAACGTCAAAACGGTCTTGGGCTGCGCGCAACTCCTGCTGGATGACGCGAACATTGTTTTTACGCAGGGCGACGGTTTCTATCCCTTCGCGGACGTTCATAAAGGCCGAGACAGCACGCGACAGAACCTGCTGTTCTATATCGACCAATGTATCCCGCGTTGCCAAAACAGTTTCCTTCGCAGCCTCAACGGCCAGTTTGCCACCACCAGCATCATAAATCGTCAGCGATCCGATCAGCGCCAGCGTTCCATCTGTTCCGTTCAAATCCGATGTGATGCCCGAGGTTTGGGCTTCACCAAAGGTTTGTTGCACCTGAGCAGACCAGCGAAGTACCGGACCAAGAGCCGCCATAGCACTCACCACGTCTTCATCTGCGGCACGCAAGAGAGCGCGGTTCTGCTCGATCAAGCCGGACGCTTTGTAGGCGTTGACCAGCGCATCACCCAATGTATCCGCAACAGAACCGCCCGTCAGGGCCACCACACTACACCCTGCCAGCACCGCGACGCGGGCCTTTCGTGCAAATCTCTGTATCATCTTTACCCTCTCAGGATCTTTTTTTGTCCACTTCAGACGTCTTGGTGCGCCTTAAAGCGAAAATTCAGTTTGTCGCGCAAATGCAGGTATCACCGGAGCCCCGGCGTTGAAAGCAAAGCGCCATGTCACATTCCCGTTCATCTTATATCCTAGACGCACAACGCCAAGGGCTCCGTCCGTAAAGAGCACGCAGATGCGTCCGCCGTCCTTAACCTGTGACAGGATTGTCGCGGGAAGCTCCTCAACAGCGCCTTCGATCAGGACCGCATCATACGGTCCATGCGCAGATGCCCCGTCTTCCAGCGCTCCGTTCAGAATCGCAACGTTATCAATTCCCTCAGAAGACAGAATCGTCTGCGCTTCATTTGCACGTGTTTCATCATCTTCAACCGCTACGACCGCTTCGGCGATTCGCGCGCAAACCGCAGCCGAATAGCCAAAGCCCGCGCCTATGCACAGAACCAGATCATCGTTCGCCAGTTCCAGAGCGTCCAGCATTTTGGCCAATGTGCGCGGTTCCACCATGCTGCGGCCTTCGCCAAGATCAATACAGTCGTCCACATAGGCCAGATCCCGTTTATCATCGGGCACAAAGGCTTCTCTACGCACGGTCAGCATGGCATCAATGACCGTAAATTTCGTGACGTCCGAAGGACGGATCTGGGTATCGACCATAGTGGTCCGGCGCACGGAGAAATCTGTCATAAGATCTGGCTGTCCTGCTTGGTTGTGTAGCTTGTTGACAACCCTTAATGCCACAGACAACCACAGGCGGCAACGCGCCGATTCCAGCCAGGTCTCAGGGCACAGCCATTTCGCGACAAATTGGTACGAACCGACCTTGATGACCATGTCATCACGGTCATGAACAGCACAATATATCCCTCATATCTATCATCCAAAGCCATGATTTTGGTGCGATCTGGCGCCTAGCCCAATTCCAAAGTCGCACCACAGACAAAATGTGGCGGCTGTGCATCGGGTAAGGCACCTCGCACCATCCGGGCTGTTTCAAAAATAGGCTTAAAGCCCTGCGCGCTTAAGAGCCGCGCCATCGGGCTGTCTTTGGGAGTATCAAAAAAGACAGGACCCGGTTCCCATTGATGAGGGACTGATTCTAACAAGATTTGGGCATCCGATTGCGTTTGCGCCCAAAACGGTCCGGCCTTGATGCCTTCGATACACTTCCGAAAGGTCACATAGCCTCTTCGTGTCGACCCATCACCGACTATCATCGTCTGGCGCGTGTCATTTTGTCGAAACCATGCATTTGCAAATCTGTCTCGATGATGCCCAACCATGCTATGGTCCATCCCAATCAGCCAAGGCAGGTCACGATCAGTTGCAGGGCGCGCCATTTGGCTACGGTTCGCGGACCCTTCAAATCGGACCGTGCTGCCCTGCAGCACAAAGCCAGAGCGTGCGTAATTGCCCTGCTGATCGGCAACCCCATCAAGCCCGACTGCACGCGCGCCCGCATGACGCAGCGCCTCAGTCCAAAGCGCCATACCGTAGCCACGACCACGAAACTGCGGAGTACATATATAAAGCCCTAGGAAGGCGTTATGGTCATCATGATTTACAACCGAGATCGCCGCTACCGGTTTGTTATCTTTTTCCCCTAAAAAAAATCCGTCAGGATCCGCCTCAAAAAAAGCGGCCGCATCCTCAAGGCCGGGGTTCCAGCCCTCATCACGCGCCCAGCCCAAAACCATCTTTAGATCTTCACAGTCCATTTTACGAATTTTCATCATGGGCGCTCTCGTCAAAAAAATGTTGCCTGCCGGCATATGGCCAGATTTAGTCTTGGGGTAATCTCTGGACTAAAACATTAGAATTTTTTGGTTTTGCGTTGGATAGCTCTTTTCTCTTTCTGTGAAAAGCGCTCGCACCGAGCCCCAGATGTGTCAATGAGGCTGTCGGCGACGCAGCAAGAGTCTTTCGCGGTTTAACGTATACAGACCTGTTGAGACGATAATTATTGCGCCAACAAGGGTCCAGCTGTCCGGCAACTGGCCAAAAACCAAGTAGCCGTACATCGTCCCCCAGATCAAAAGACTGTATTGCACAGGCGCAACGACGACTGCCTGTGCGGCATCCAGCGCCATAATGACGAGAATTTCTGCGAATGCGCCCATGACAGCCATCGCACAAAGAATAATAATTTGCGTGCCCGACTGTGGCGTCTGCCAGACAAATACCAACGGTAGGCTCAGCAACACCCAAGAGACAATGGCGGTATAGGCGACAGTTGTTTGGGTGCTGTCAGCCCCCGCAAGGAAGCGCGACAACACCTGTCGCATGGCAAATGCGGCAGCAGCCACAACCAACAGCCCAGCCGCCGGATGCACGACCCCCATACCGGGCCGAATGACAACCAAGGTGCCCAAAAAACCAATAATGACAGCTGTCCAACGCCGCCAGCCCACCGGTTCACGCAGGATTAATGCCCCCATAAGCGTGACCAGAAACGGCGCAACAAACGTGATAGCGACCGCGTCTGCCAGGGGCACGTGGCTGACCGCTATGATGAACAGTGTCGCCGAAATCGCCGCCAAAACTCCGCGGCCTACCTGCAATCGCGGATTCGCTGATTTCAAGACTCCGAAGCCCCGCCATGCAATCAGCCCAAGAACACCCAGCAACAATCCAGATTGTCTGCTCCAGACGACCTGGATCGGATGCAGGCTTTCGGTCATCAGCTTGGCCATGGTGTCTACGCCCGAAAACAGAAACATTCCCGCAGCCATCAACGCCAAGCCACGCATACTATCGGTGCGTTGCGCAGTCACAGAGGCGGGCAAAGGCAGGGTCACAAAAAGCTCCAATACAGTCGGACGAAAACGATCTACCGTCCACCACCAAACTCTAGCGTCAACCAAGGCCTCTGGTCTATGGAGATAAAATTTTAAATGACCTTGATACAGACGGGGAATAAAATCCATCGTGCTGATGTTTCCATATCACCCCTGCGACACCTGCCGTCATGTACCGTGTCGAAGCGTTAGGGAGACTTGGCTATTTTGGACAACGCTTTGGTCCCCGTTTTATTGAGATCAAAACGCGGCCCCTCAGGCCCAAACGACGCATTTGCCGTTACCCCCATTAACGCCCCCACAGCCTGCGCTGCATCATCCATTTTGCTTCCAGAGCGTGCCGAAAACAGCCCCGCGGTCACGCCTGCAATCCATTCCGGCGGAATAATTTCGTTCTGCTCTTTCTTGATCTCGAGCGATACATCCATAATCCATGACGCCCGTGCCATATCATTGCGAAACCGGCGCAGATCCTCTTGGGCCTGCAGATCGCGGGTATAGAAAAACCGCATCCATGCAATCGCACCATAGAATGCGGCCAGCGCGGCAACGGTCAACCCCACTGTGCGCACAAGCGGAATGATCCATGTGCCCGACGCGTCCCCAAAGGCAAGCGGCGCGGTCAGGCTCGCGACAGAAAACCACCCTGCCCCCAATCCCGCGGCAATAAAGGCCGCAAAAACCGCCCAGCGCATCCAAACCTGCTGCCCACTGGCCACGGGAGCCTGCAAATCATCCTGCAAATCTGTTTGAAGTTGCTGGAACTGTTTGCGGCGGGCATCCTTGTGCGAGCTTAAATCAAGCTTTGCCCGTTCGGCATCCAAACGACGGCGGTCTTCTGCGATCTCTGCGCGCGCGGTCTCAAGTTCTTTGGTTGCCGCATCTTTCATATCTGCCTTTTCTTGTGCGAGTTCGGCATAAAGACGTTCCCTTTCGGATGCTAATTCTGCCCGCTGTTGAGAGCCTTCGGTATGCACCTTTTTCACGGCGTCAGACAATTCCACAGAGATCCGCTGATATGTGGTGTCAAACCCTCGCGCCAAATTGCCCAGCGTCGGGATCAGGCCGCCATCCTCGGGGGCCGCTGGTGCCAGAATTGACGACACAGACTGATGGATCGCTTTAACAACAGTCTGCATTTGGATGTCTTTGAAACCGGTATCACTACCACCAGAGATGAGAAATTCATCCAAGAGCGATCCGGATGTTCCTCTTGCAAGTTGGAATGTTATGGCTGGTTCTTTCGGGCTTTTCCTGAGCGTCAAAGAAAGTGATGCACGTTTAAGAGTAAACTGGCCCGGTGCAGCGTTTGAAAGATCCTGATCGGTCATATTATAGGGCAAAACGGTGTCGCAGTTCACTTTCAGTTCGGGTGCCACCCCCGAAAAACTGGCCCCGTCGTCCCGACCCTTTTCCAGTGCCGCCTGACCAACCTCGCGGGCGTTTTCAAAAACTCTAAATATCGTCGCGTCGTCTAACCGCGTAATTGTGAATTGCATCGTGGAATCCTACCAGCGTTGAAGGGCAAGGAACTCCAAAGTTGCAAGCTGTAAGCAATATTCATCACTAAGCGGCAATTCATATCCAGATGACTTGAAAAGTCAGGCCAACCCTAAGCCCGATTCGCGCCATATCGTTGTGAATGCATATGGAGTGCCAGCGACGGACAATGCATTTCACGTAGTCCGTATGCCTTTTTCGCCAGAGCAGAAAGGCCTGAAATCGCAGCGCGTCAGCCCGATAATACTGCCGACAAAATCGTGGGAAATTATTTAAATAATTGAGACAAACGCCCGCAAATAGCGCCAATAAATACCAACCAGTTTGGTAGGCATCAAAAAATTCCACAGACGTCCGAGCAAAGATAAACTCAGATAATGCTGGACGTTACTAAAATTTAAGTAGACTTTCACCTTACTAACAAGCGCACCGTCTGCCCTGCCGTGAGTGCATGGAGGCAAAGTAATTGCGCTGAAAGGGAGGGATAAATTATGAACAAGACTGGCTCATTAATTGCCGTAACATTATTGGCCGGAGGCGCGTTTGCTGGAACCGCTCAGGCCGACAAATTAACTCTTTACTGCAGCGCTCAAGAAGACTGGTGCCAGCTGATGTCGCGGACCTTTGAAGAAACAACTGGCATCAAGGTCAACATGACCCGCAAATCCTCGGGTGAAACATTTGCCCAGATCAAGGCAGAATCGTCCAACCCAAAGGGAGACGTTTGGTGGGGCGGAACCGGTGATCCACACCTGCAAGCCGCCGAAGAAGGGCTGACCATGTCCTACATGTCCCCCATGCGCGATCAGTTGCATGACTGGGCAATCAGCCAAGCCGAAAGCGCTGACAATAAAACCATCGGCATTTACTCCGGTGCTTTGGGCTATGGCTACAACACCGACCTATTGGCCGCCAACGGCCTGTCTGAACCGTCCTGTTGGAAGGATCTGCTCAAGCCCGAATACAAGGGTCACGTGCAGATGGCGAACCCGAACTCATCAGGTACTGCCTATACCACGCTCGCCTCAATGGTTCAGATCTTTGGTGAGGACGAAGGTTTTGAATTCATGAAAGGCCTGCATGCCAACATAAACCAGTACACCAAATCCGGTTCTGCACCGATCAAGGCGGCTGGACGCGGCGAAAACACGATCGGCATCGTCTTTATGCATGACGCTGTAAAACAAGCGGTCAATGGGTTCCCGATCAAAGTTGTCGCGCCATGCGAGGGCACGGGCTATGAGATCGGATCAATGTCGATCATTGATGGCGCGCGGAACGAAGACGAAGCCAAAGCGTTCTATGATTGGGCTCTCAGTGCCGATGCGCAGGCGCTGGCTTTGCAAGTCAATGCATTTCAGGTTCCCTCCAACACTGCTGCACCGACGTCAGAAAGCGCGCCGGATATGTCCACGATCAAGCTCATTGATTACGATTTCACGAAATACGGATCTTCCAGTGAACGTAAGCGGCTTTTGCAAAAGTGGGACGAAGACGTCTCCACTCTGCCGCAGTAAAACGTGAGTAAGGCGAATATACAGGACGGGCGCACGCCGCCCGTCCTTCTGTTCTGGATCGCAGCCGGATGGATCGGCTATTGTCTTTTGCCTTGGTACGGGGTGGACGACGGTTTTTTTTCTTTTGAATGGCTGTTTGATGGCTGGCCCTTCGACGAAGACTATGCCCCTGCCCTTTTTCTGGTTGGACAAGGTGAAAAGCTCTGGCTGTCCCCGCTCCTGATCCCACTGGCGATGGCCTGTCTTGCGATGGGCAAGCCCAAAAGCGCGCCGATTTATTCGACGATGCTGATCCTTGCTGGCGCCATCGGCTTCTCATGGCTCATGATCCAGGGCTTTTCCATTGGTATCCGCGGCTTTAACTACGAGTGGATGGAAACCACTTTTGGCGATCTGGGTGATCGGCAATACGGGATGGGCTACGGCGGATTGGTCGTAGCCTCGGCCTTTCTCTTTTTGCTGACCCAAGGTATTGCCGCCCGCGGCGCTGTTGGAGGCGATGTTTTCGTTGTCAGCGCGATTGGTGGTGTCATTGCGATTGTCACCATTTTTGTGTTCTTTCCGATTGCACGCATGCTGTTTGCGGCCTTTATCACGGACGACGGAAGCTATTCTGGGAATGTATTTGTATCAAAATTCTTTGATGACCGGTTATGGGGTCTGGGGTGTCTGTGGGGCGCACGCTGCGGTGTTGCGTTAAACTCTTTGTTTCTTGCGGTTACGGTCGGCTTTCTCACCACGGTTCTTGGACTGGCGTTTGCCTTGGTTGTCACCCGATCCGGGGTGCGGTTTAAAAAAGGGCTGCGCGCATTGACCGTGCTGCCGATCATCACCCCCCCGTTTGTGATCGGTCTTGCCCTGATATTACTGTTTGGACTGTCGGGTACCGTTACCACGTTCATTGCCGATTTGCTTGGTGTACAGCCCACACGGTGGCTTTATGGCATGCCCGGCGTGCTCATTGCACAGACGCTTGCCTTTACCCCGATCGCTTTTTTGGTTTTGATCGGTGTAGTCGAAGGTGTCAGCCCATCGATGGAAGAGGCAAGCCAAACCCTAAGGGCCAATCGTTGGCAAACCTTTCGAACCGTGTCACTGCCCTTGATGCGTCCTGGCCTCGCGAACGCCTTTTTGCTGGGCTTTATCGAAAGCATGGCAGACTTCGGCAATCCATTGGTGTTGGGCGGCAATTTCGATGTTCTGAGCACCGAGATTTTCTTTGCCATTGTCGGGGCACAGTATGATCAGGGCCGCGCCGCAGTGTTGGCGATTGTCTTGTTGTTTTTCACCCTGACCGCATTTTGGCTGCAACGGATGTGGCTGGGCAAAAAGAGCTATACCACCGTAACCGGCAAAGGGGATGCGGGTGTGCATCCGCTGATGCCCAAACGTCTTGCACTGCCTGCGATTGCGATCGCTGCTGTGTGGGGGACATTTACTCTGGTCGTGTATGTCATGATCGTCTACGGATCTTTCGTGGAGCTGTGGGGTGTCCGTAATACGCTGACGTTTAAGCATTACGTGACCGCGTTTGCCGTTCGGTTCAATGAACATGGCGTACATTGGGCAGGATCTGCGTGGGACAGTTTCTTCACTACACTCTGGATTGCGGCGGCCGCGGCCCCGTTGACCGCAGCTGTCGGATTGACAACAGCATATCTGCTTACACGCCAAACCTTTGCGGGCAAAAACGCGTTTGAATTTGGCACAATGCTGAGCTTTGCTATTCCCGGCACGGTGATCGGCGTCGCCTATATTCTAGCGTTCAATGTGCCCCCGATAGAAATCACCGGCACAGGCATCATCTTGATCGTCAGCTTTATATTCCGCAACATGCCTGTCGGTGTCCGTGCGGGCATTGCCAGTATGAGCCAGATAGACAAATCACTGGACGAATCCTCGCTCACGCTTGGCGCAAATTCATGGGCGACCTTTCGCAAGGTGATCCTGCCGCTGTTACGCCCTGCTATACTTGCGGCCTTGGTCTTCAGCTTTGTTCGGGCGATGACCGCCATCAGCGCGGTCATTTTCCTTGTCTCTGCTGAATACGATATGGCCACCAGCTATATCATCGGACGGGTTGAGAACAACGATTATGGCCTTGCCATCGCCTATTCCACGACCCTGATCTTTGTAATGCTGGCGGCTGTTGGACTCTTCCAGCTCCTGGTCGGCCGCGTAAAGATCGGCAGACGCACACAATTCGTGACAGAAAGATAAGCCATGGCAACCACAACAATCAAAGGCAAGGCGGCTCCGGTCAGCTTTCAAAACGTATCCAAGGTCTTTGGCAAGGACGTGGTCGCCGTTGATGACATCTCACTTGAAATCCAAGCCGGGAAACTGGTCACTTTGCTAGGCCCCTCGGGATGTGGAAAGACCACCACGCTTAGGATGATCGCCGGGTTGGAAATGGCGTCGTCGGGTCGAATCCTGATTGGTGACAACGACGTCACCACGCTGCCTGCGACGGACAGAGATGTCTCTATGGTGTTTCAATCCTATGCATTGTTTCCGCATATGAGTGTCTTGGAAAATGTGTCCTACGGGCTTGGGTTTTCGGGATTTTCCAAGAGCGAAACACGCGACAGAGCTTTGGCAGGACTGGACCTAGTGGGACTGAAAGGACTGGATAACAGATTGCCAAGCGAATTGTCCGGCGGTCAGCAACAACGCGTGGCTGTCGCGCGTGCTTTGGTGCTAGAACCACAGGTGTTACTGTTCGACGAACCCTTGTCGAACCTTGATGCCAAATTGCGCCGCCAGGTACGCGAGGATATTCGCAGCATCCAGCAAGATCTTGGACTGACGGTTGTTTATGTCACCCACGATCAGGAAGAAGCGCTCGCTGTTTCAGACGAAATCGTTGTGATGCGGAACGCGGGCATTGCCCAGATCGGGACGCCGCGCGCACTCTATGATGAACCAAACGATGTCTTTGTTGCGGACTTTATTGGCGAGGCAAACTTGCTGAAATGCAGGATCGTCAAGGTGGATGCAGAGACTGCAACAATAGATATTGATGGATATCAACACCGGCTTGCCGCTCGGGGGTTATCCGAAGGGCCAGCGACACTTGCCATCAGACCGTCACGTCTGATCATCGGGCAGGACATTGGTGTTGATGCCGTTGTGGCCAAGGCCACATACGTCGGTGTCAGAATGGAATATACGCTGGAAGGTGCATTCGGTCAGGTTTTCGCCGTACAAGACGACGTCGATGACCCATTGCCTGTCGGAAGCTCGGTCAAAATGTCGTTTGCATCAAGGGGCCCGGTGTTGTTGTCAGATCAGCCTTAGTGTGTTGACCAGGCACTGTTTGCTATTGCCTGAACCTCATCAAATACAGTGCGGCCTGCCACCACAACGCGCCCACCTGTGGCAATCATCTGATTGGCGTCTTGGTCTTCGATCATGCCGCCAGCCTCTTGCACCAAAAGTTGGCCTGCAAGACAATCCCATGCATTCATATGCTCTTCCATATACCCCAGCAGTCGCCCTGCTGCGACATAGGCCAATGACAAAGCGCCACTGGCATTTCGGTGAAACATCGCGTTGCGCTGGATCAATGCCTCGATGACGGGCAGCACATTTTTAGCCTCCACCCTGTTGGAATAGCCAACCGCAATCGTCCCCTTATTTAAGGGGGTTTCATTGGCCGCCTCTATTTTGGCATCATTCAACGTTGCGCCACCTCCACGGATTGCCACGAACATTTCATCTATCAATGGATCATAGATAACGCCAATTTGCGTCTGTCCCTGTGCTACGCCAGCAAGCACGATCGTCCAGCTTGGGATGCCGTGGATAAAGTTGGTTGTCCCATCAATTGGATCTATGACCCAGTCAAATCCGCTGGTACCTGACGTGGCAGCTTGCTCTTCACCAATGATCCCATCATCAGGCCATTGGCCTTGCAGTTTTTCGCGTATCACGCGCTCAACATTTATATCGGCCTCTGAAACCCAATCCTGAGCGCCTTTTTGATCAATTTTAAGACCATCATCACTGTGAAAATAGCGAACGGCTTCGATACTTGCAGACCTGCAAATTTCTTTGGCGGATTCAAGTCGGGACAGAACATCAAACATACCATTATGCTAACATGGCATGCGATTGTAAAATAGATCAAATATCCAGACCTGTTGGAAAAGGCAAAACCGTGACAGGGTGCTCTGGCCTTATGCCTGACACGGCGCGGGCACGGCAATTCACCTATGTGAATTGATAAATTTTCGTTCTCTGGACGGCTCTATCGAACATACATCCGCTTGACTTGTCGGACTGGCGAGGCACCTTGTCGAATATGAAAAAAATCACCCTAGACGCACCATCGATCAGCGAAATTATTGAAATGGCCCTGAGCGATCACGCGAGCTTTGATCACATTCGTTCGTTACACGGTCTTGGACCAGACGAGGTGAAAATACTGATGCGAAAAAACTTGAAGCCAGCCAGCTATCGTGCGTGGCGCAGACGGGTCAGGACGTTTGGCGATCGTCGCGAGATCTACAAATGAAGACCGATCCGCACCCTTGGGCGCAAAAGCTCGATGATCTACGGGATGAAGTATGGCTGCGCCTCAAGCGGGGTGTGCTTGACCGACGCGCGCCGGCACGCAATGTAACATTGGCGACTGTAGACGGGCATAACAGACCACAGCTCCGAACGGTCGTGTTGCGCAGCGCTGACAAAGAGACGAGCGTTTTGGATATTCATACAGACCTGTACTCTTCAAAAGTGCAGGAGCTCCGTCAAAATCCGTTTGCAGCCCTTCATGTTTGGGACAGCTCGGCACATCTTCAGGTGCGACTTGATGGTCGGGTTGCGGTTCTGGCAGGTCCGGATGTGGCAGATATTTGGACGCGTGTTCCCCAAGCGTCGAGACACTCGTACGGCAGCACCCCAGCACCCGGCCAACCGATCGCCGAAGGGCTTGGGTACACAAAAAAACCAGATCCCGCATCCTTTGCTGTTCTACGCATAACGGTTTCAAGCATTGACGCCTTGCACCTCGGTCCAAATCATCGCCGCGCTCAATTCAACGTGCAGGACGGATGGCAAGGACAGTGGCTCGCGCCCTGAGGACTTCATAAACCAACCATCGCGGGCCAGTCGGCAGGTCTATTCCAGTGGGCTACACGTCGGCGTTTTGTCGTAATTTGGCCAAGTCGATTGGATCAAGGCTCAATCGCACACCAAGAGAGCCCGTACCAGCCAAGACCGGGCGCTTTCGCAAACTGATATCAATAGCGTGGATTTGACTGTAACC
>JAYQEA010000071.1:0-621 GCA_038138625.1 Roseivivax sp. | reverse complement strand
GGTCTCGGCGATACATGTTATCAGCCGTTCCTGAGTTTCATAATGATGCGTCCGGGCCAACACATCAATTTTCCGGATCAATGGATCGTAGTCGAACACCAAAGACATATCATCGCTGTCAATCATCACCAGATGTGAATCTATGGTCAAGCTAAGGTCCAAAATATGCGCATCAGGAACCACGTCATCATCGCCATAGCTTCCAATACGGACTGCAAGCTCAAGATCTTTCAATTCGATATACCCGAATGCCGCCAAAAACATCACTCCATTACACATAAATCGCCAATTATACTTGTGAGTTTGTAACTGGTTCAAATCAGGAATTTAACAACCAAAAGAGCCTACTTTTGTGGACATGTGACGCCGAAATCGTATTGAACCGCCACTTGTTTGCTGCAGACGCAAAAAGATTGGGGACATGAGAAAGAAAACATGTGCCAGCGGGTAACCACTTAAGCTGCGCGACCATGCTGACTCGCGGAGTTTGGAGATGAGAGCGAATATAACAACCAGCCTTTGCCACTGAATTCGATTACGCCCGATAGCGGCAGCGGGCCATACATAGAGGTGGTCTCAAAAATTCGGACCAGTCGGTACGGTGGATCGCATGACGGAAGC
>JAYQEA010000070.1:0-21620 GCA_038138625.1 Roseivivax sp. | reverse complement strand
CGGGTGTAACGGACGGGCACAGTCCATCCCCCCGGAACGCCGTTATTTCTAAAATTCAGCAGTCGACGCGGGTTTCTAAACCTAGCCGGAGCACCCCCGTCCGGCACTGGCTGGAGATGGAAGGAATAAAAGATTACACCCAAGGATAGTAGCGATTGGCGATCACTTATCGTCTGTCTTTTCCAACTGTATCCGCAATTGTCGCAAAACTGGCAAAGCCGCGCGCACACGGTCGACCCCGAGTTCGTCAACCAAATCTGTGACTAACGGAGAAATAGCCGTTAATGCGGCCTGTCGTGCGCGATCTCCTGCGGGGCTGATGGATACCAGTTTACGCCGGGCATCATCCCAGTCCGGACGGATGTGCACAAAACCTGCCAATTCCAGTTTCGCCAATGTATTGGTCATCGCCCCGCGCGTGACGTGAAAGCTTCGTGCCAATTGTGCGGGTGTTTTTTCAACACCCTGCCCCGCCAAATGGTTCAAGACGGAAAAATGCGAAATCTCCATCCGATCTGGCAAAACCCGTGTAAGTTGGTTTCGCAGCAGTTGGTCCGATGTCAAAAGCTCGGAAAACAGAGAAATCGCAAGACTGCGGCTATCACTCATTGGTCACGGTCCGGAAAAAACACGGTCATGGGTTAGCGACGGAAGCTGGTGGCGCGCGCGCGCCCCAGCATCAACGACGAGTTCAGCGTAATGTACCCCCAGCCTGTCGCCCGCGTCCAGCACAACCCTTCCCCAAGGATCCACAACCATCGAATGGCCATAAGTCTGGCGGGATCTGCCATGAGTGGCGGCATGCGATCCGCCCTGCGCCGGTGCCAGCACATAGGCCCCACATTCTATTGCTCGCGCCCGCAACAACGGTTCCCAATGTGCAGCCCCTGTGACAGGCGAAAAGGCAGCAGGAACAGCCAGAATCTGAGCCCCTGCTTGAGCCAACTGCCGATACAGCACAGGAAACCGTACATCATAGCAAATCGTCATGCCGACAGGCAGCCCGCCTGCATCGGCAACCACAGCGCGGTCACCCGGCGCAAATCCTTCGGACTCGCGATAGGTCTCGGTCTTGGTCACCTGGACGTCAAACATATGAAGCTTGTCGTAGCGCGCGACGATCTGGCCTTCGGGTCCAATAAGAAAAGACCGGTTGGCAAAGCGTGCCTCGGGTCCCGATGATTTCAGCGCCAGCGACCCAATCAACAGCCACACCCTATGCGCCGCCGCCTCTTGACGCAGGCCCTCAAGCGTGGGATCGGAGTCTTCGGGGTGTAGAACCTCGTTTTGGTGATGACGATCAAGAGACACGCAATTTGTGACTTCGGGTGTCAGTACCAGTTTTGCGCCCCCGGCTGCGGCCTCGGCCACCCATGCGCGGGTTTGTACAAGGTTCGCTGTAGGATCATCCGAGGCGCAAAGCTGCAGTAGACCGACCCGCATCACGCTTTTAACAGCGGATCCAGATTTCCGGCACGCTCCAGAGCATATATATCATCACATCCGCCAACGTGCGTATCACCAATAAAAATCTGCGGCACCGTGTGCCCGCCATTGGCTCTCTGGATCATCTCCGGCTTGCGATTGGGATGGGCCCAAATGTCGATTTCGTTAAAGTCCACCCCCTTTTGAGCCAGTAAACGCTTCGCAGCATGGCAAAATCCGCAAAGCGGGGAAGTGTAGATGTCAATAGAAGGCATAAGCGGTCTCCGAATGGGTTTACCGCTATTTAGGCATCCTTGACCGCGCGCGCCAGCACGCAGATGCATACTTCTTTTGCGCCAGCGGCAAATGCCGCCTCGGTCGAGGCTGCAAGGGTCGCCCCCGAGGTCATGACATCATCCACAATCAACACCGACCGCCCCAGTAAACCCGCCCCACGTTTTGGATGCACGGATATTGCGCTTGCCAGCCGCGCAAAACGATCTTCGCGGCTGATCCCTTCAAGCGGCAACGTGTTGTCTGGACGAACCAATGCATCGGGCAGCCAGGGCCGGTCCAGTATCCGGGCAAGACTGGCCGCAAGCAGGGCTGCCTGATTATAACGGCGCATCCGCAGGCGGGACCGTGAGAGGGGCACCGGAACAATCACCGCATCAGCTGGTAATATGTCGCGAACAACACGGCCCAGCCACGCCCCTGCCGGACGTGCCACATCCTGGCGGTCCCCATGTTTAAGCGATAAGACCAGCCGCCGTGCGTGACCGGAATAGACCATCGCAGCGCGACCACGGTTCCAGGGCGGCGGATGTTGCAAACACTCGTCACAATATTCGGGACGATCACTTTCACCCGGCAGCGGCACTCCACAGCTGTCGCAGACCAATCCCGACAGAAAAGGGACGTCCCCCCAACAAGATCCACACAGACCAAAGTCGTCCTGCACCTGATGATCCCCGCAGGCCAAACACCGCGGCGGAAAGACCGTTCGCACCAAAGCCCTTTGCAAGGTCTGCACTTGCATCTATGTCCCCCTCATGACGCCAAAACTTACAGATCCCAAAGCCCTGCTCCGCAATCGTGCCCGTGCGCAAGATAGCGCCCTGTTTTTGCATCGCACTGTCCGCAACGAGATTGAGGATCGCCTAACTTTGGTTAACAGGCCCTTTACAAAGCCGGTGGTGGTAAGCCCCTTTCCACATGTTTGGGACAATTTCGGCGCAAAGATCATCCCCGACAGCGCAACACTAGATTTGGACACAAACCAGCATGACCTGATCATTCACGCGTTGGCGTTGCATTGGGCCGATGATCCGTTGGGTCAATTGATCCAATGCACTCGGGCGCTGCAACCTGACGGTTTGATGATGGCTGTGTCATTCGGAGGCCAGACCCTGCACCAATTGCGGTCCTGCCTGGCTGAAGCAGAGATCGCCGTATCCGGCGGCCTTAGTCCACGCATTGTTCCCATGGCCGAAATCCGTGACCTTGGTACTCTGTTACAGCGCGCAGGTCTGGCTTTGCCTGTGGCAGACACGCTGCCACTGAATGTCAGCTATGCCTCGCCCTTACATTTAATGCGCGAGCTGCGGTATATGGGCGAAGGGAACGCTTTGAATGATCGTCTTCGCAGACCAACATCACGTCAGGTTTTGCTTCAGGCCGCAGCGCTCTATTCTCAACGCTTTGGTGAGGACGACGGACGCATCTCTGCACAATTTGAGCTGATCTTTCTGCATGGGTGGTGTCCTGCTGATAGTCAGCCGAAACCATTGCGCCCGGGATCTGCATCTCACCGGCTTGCAGATGCCTTGCAAACAAACGAGTCAAAGCTCAAGGATTGACCGGCGCGCCGCAGGCGTTATCTGCTATGGTGTAAACGACAAGGAAGCCCACCAAGATGCTGGATGCCACTCAGGTTACCGACCGCCCCGCCCACTTGCCCACAGACCATCCGCCTGTGGCCAAACGCAAGATTGGTATTTTGCTGGCCAATCTGGGAACGCCAGATGCGACGGACTATTGGTCCATGCGACGCTATCTGAACGAATTCCTGTCAGATCAGAGGGTGATCGACTATGCCCCGTGGAAATGGCAGCCGTTGTTGCAATTGGTGATCCTGACAAAGAGACCCTTTACATCCGGTGCGGCGTATCGGTCCATCTGGAATACGGACGCGGATGAAAGTCCGTTAATGACCATCACGCGGGATCAGGCCACCAAGATGACAGATGTCATGGCCAAACGATACGGCGACGATGTCATGGTGGATTTCTGCATGCGATATGGGAATCCGTCAACATCATCGCGGGTCCGCAAGATGGTAGAGGCCGGCTGCGACAAGATTTTATTTTTCCCACTGTATCCGCAATATGCCGGCGCCACTGTTGCCACAGCCAACGATCAGTTTTTTCGCGCACTGATGAAAGAAAAATGGCAACCTGCTACACGGACGGTTCCCCCGTATTTTGACCATCCCACCTACATCGAAGCACTGGCACAATCGGTAGAGCGCGCGTATGCCGCGGCCGAAGTGGAGCCTGATATTCTTGTGTGCTCCTATCATGGGGTTCCAAAACGATATCTGATGCAAGGCGATCCGTATCATTGTCAATGTCAGAAAACCACACGCCTGTTGCGGGAGCGGCTTGGATGGAGCAGGGACAAGATCACAACAACGTTCCAGTCACGGTTTGGTCCAGAAGAGTGGCTGCAACCCTATACAGTCGAAGAGGTCGCGCGCCTGCCCCGAGAAGATGGAAAAAAACGGATAGCTGTCATCGCCCCGGCCTTTTCCGCCGACTGCATCGAAACACTCGAAGAAATAAATGAAGAGATCTACGAGAGCTTTGAAGAGGCTGGCGGGGAAAGCTTTACGTATATTCCGTGCTTGAACGATGATGATGCTCACATCGAGGCTTTGGCGCAAGTTATCGACGCGAACCTGCAGGGCTGGATAACGTGAAGTTCATTATCGAAAGTTTATCTGGGATGAAACTCGACTGATGGCCACCTTTCGAACAGCCGTCTTGTGGTGCTGTCCAAAACATCTGGGAACTGATACCGCACGATAGGGTGTTGATTGATAGCTTTGTTGCACGTTTCAACTTTGCAGGACCTCAAGAAGCTTGAATTTCTTCTTCGCAAAGTAAAGTTCTAACAGTTAGAGTGGTGACGGGTCGGGCTGTCGCGCCACTCATGTAAGACGCCTCTAACGAGAATGGGTTTGCAGCCTGCTGCGGGCGCGTGCCCCAAGGCAGACATAGCGAACCCCGACACACGGCTACGCGGATAACGTGTCAGGCACTCTCAAAAATAATAGGCAATGGCATGGGCTCCGCAGCCCTCAATCGGGGCCTTCCCACAGCGCGCTGAGCAGGATCTAATCATGCACATTTAACGGATCGTGCTTGATCTGGCCAAATACGGTTTTAAAGGCTACGCCGTCGACAACGATGAAGCCATTGTGCGTCGAAAGACATTCGGGCGCAATGCAATCGCTCGGTTCCGTGAAAAGCTTGGACAGATGCATGCTGCGGCGCCCACTATTGGGCACGCGGCCTGACGGATCCTGGACATAAAATACGATTGATCTCGGCCCAGTTCATGATTGTTTACGTTTTATCACACAAGGATGATTGCAATGATGCAGAAGCACTCTGAAACGCGTTTGGCAGGCCTGGACCTGTCGCGTTTTTCTTGCCGCACTAGGTCCTCGTTTTAAAGCACTTTTCGTTAAAATGCTACGAGGCTTGCCCACCTCACGGCCGAGTACCACCGACGCGGATTGTGCAAGCCGTTGATGTATTCGCGGGTGGCCAGTTCGGCGTCCCCGTGCAATAATCATGACCTGCACTAGATCCAACTGCTTTATTCGTTTTGAAGAAGTTCTCAATGGTAGCGTACTACAGTTTCAGACGGTCCTCCTGATCATCTCATCTGCTGCACAGACCGCCTTTGAACTGATAGCAATTTCCTTTGCCGCTCACCGATGCCTGGAACCCTTGCTTGCACAGAAGTTTTTGATAGTCTCAAGAAAATTTTTACTGCCGCATTCCGTGTGGTGACTGTATTCTTATTATGTCAACGCCCACCCAAAGGAGACCGAGTGTTCGCTTTAGAGAAAATAGGTCTCACATACGTATAGTTGAGTGTATTTAATGTGAATTATTACAATTTGTGGTGTAGGGTTATCTAGAATTAAAGCGTCAAAAACATGCCATATTTACCTTCTTGTACTGGAATGTTAGTTGACTGGAGTATTTTACATGCGATTAACAAAAATATTTACTTCAAAAAAAGAAAGTCAAAATACGTTGTGTGTTCCCAATAAAAATCTGGGCACTCTTGAAACTGAATGTTTCAAAACTCGTGCGATCATTAATGATCTTGCAAACGAATTAGATCAATTGCGAAAGTCTCAGCACAGTCATTCCAAATCTACCATAGAAGAGTAATAGCACAAAATTCTGCCTAGTGGAATAAAAAAATTGCATCATTATTACCAAAAGATAGTTTTGGATCCGTGGAGATTAATTTTGATGCGACGAGGGCTAAGAGTAGGTTTCAGCGTTCGACGTAGGAACAATCGGGTTTGTCGTACCACATGGCATTGCCCCTGACGTCTTTCAACTTTACGAAGTGGTTGTCGACGAGGAGCCACCACTTTTAGGCGCCTACGCCATAATTTCGCTGGTGCATGCAGTTCGATTTTAGCGGGATCACCGCGGCCGCGCCGCGCGCACCCGGCTTTTGAAACAACCAGTTGGCGTCACATGCAGTATCAGCCCGCCGCGCGCGTGATAGCCTGAGGCTGGGTCCCCTTTTGTGCCAGATGCCGTTTGGTGAGCAGGGACGATCGTGCTGTTGATGAGTGCGTATTCAACGCTCATGGCATTGAATACACACATCTTCCCCCTTTGTCGAAAGCGCCACAAATAGCTGTTGCAATGATCGGAAATACGCGGTCGGCCGCGCTGCTGCGATCCGGTGCGCACCCGCCAGAACACCACATCCCGAAACAGACGCATGTCCCTTTCCGCGGCTGCGGCATCTTTGGCCTTGTTCGACACAGGTGCCTGAGGACGCAGCCAAACACGATCCGCCACCACAAACCGCTGTTCGTCCAGTCAAACGGCCATTTTAGAAGCTTGTTTCAAAACTCGGACCGAATGGACAACCTGATCGTCCCCAAACCCCAATAAAAAAAGAGTTTCTCAAGGCGCATTTCCATTTCATAACAACAGATAAGCTAACCAGACTTGAATGGGCTTAATAAGGACAATGTTTTCTGGATCCCACGTCTTTTTTACAATCCATGTTACCAAGCTTTTGGATAAATTTAAAAACAAACTAATGGTGTCGTGAGCCCTATCCAATACATGTGGATGCCCGTCGCGGCTTTTAGGGTCTACCCCAAGGGTGTTATCGACAATAAAGTAATTGCCTTAGCGGCTGAACCAAAAGGCCATGCAGCACACTACGTCCATGACTTTTGGAGGCTTGTGACCAATTAAGTTCAATTAGTGATATCTATTTTCTGCACCAGCTATGTGATGGAGACACCAGCGTTTTCTAGCTTTTTTGACTATTGGACAGTCTATGTTCTAGTAATTTGAATGCGACAAAATTATTTTGGGTATATCTTGTATCGTTGCTAGGTATTTTCGTTAATCAGCACCGTACTGCACCCGCCTCTAAGACGAGTTCACCTGATGGATCCAGCGTGTTCGCTGGCAGTTGTCAGCTTTTGACCTCCAACCAAGAACAAGTCCATGACGTCAGAGATTAACCTGCCACAGAAGCCGCTCGGATCGCCGATGATCTGCTTTATGAGGGCCTGATCGACTGAGACACTTGCGTGGTAACACGGAAAACGACGTGTCATCGAAAGTGGGCGGCATATGCAAGGAGAGATTTCATGAGCTGATCTTCCGCCGCGAATTTCTTTTATATGAAAGGTCCGCCGCCTGACGCGGTAGATTTTCGGGGGAATGTAATTCCAGATGCGGATTTACGATGTCGCCAGTCACATTTCCGGAGGTCGTTAAGACGTAACCGCGCGTCTCAAATCGCCTTTGACAGCGGTGTTTAAACAGGTCTGGTTACTCTGTCAGGATGCGGCGGGGTGAGTGGTTCTTGGTAAACGGCATAACATCGGACAAGAATAGCTTTGTTGGGAACGACAGAAACATGTATACATAATCACGCGCCAGAACACTTGTCATGATTTGAACGCCCAGTTCTTCACATGTCCGGATAATGATTTCTCGGAGCCGCTCTCGCTTTGCGCGCTGCAAAACCTTGTAGAGAGACCCCGCCGCGCCAACGACGTGCCATCTGCGGTAAATTCGCATGTTCGCGGATGAGGAACAGTCGAATAATTATACTTAAGCGGACCGGCAGGAAGCTAATGGCATTGATCCAATAGTCGCGACCCCAAAACTGGCGGTTGTTGTGAAGCTCTGATGTGCTTTTCTAGCGATGCGGGCCTCTGGGATTGGTTGGTATTCTGACCGTTTGGCGGCACAAGCCCGAGGGTGCGATCGAGCAAAGCGTACCACATGATTAAATGGCAATATACATCCGGATTGATGTGTCAAAGAACAAGCCTTCGGGCGTGATCGCCAATTGCGCTAGGCACGATGTGGGTAGGTATTTTTGCACCATCACGATCGCGCCGTTCAGTTTTAAGAAATTTCAGAAAAAGCTGTCTGAAACGGGGAAGCCTATGGCTATTTGCTATGAAGCGGGTCCACGGGTTATAGGGGCATCTCGGCAGGTGCAGGCTTTCGGATTTGACTGCCTGGTTGTTGCTTTGTCTCGGATCCGGGCCAGAGCGTTGTTGAGGTCAGGACAGAGCATCCGGATGCGATGCGTCCAGCCCGCCTGTTCAGGGCCAAAGAGTTGCTCGTCTGACTTCCGGATCAACCCATGCGGCGATCAACGGCAGGCTTTTGGAGACGCTGCGTATTAGATGGCTCTGAAAAGACTAGGGTCGCAGCCTGCAAGCCTATTTCGCGGAGGGCAATTGCCGTTTTCAGATTTCGCGTTTCTTCTTTAACCTCATTCTCGTTGTGACCCCAACCTCATGCACAAAGCTGCGTCAGCCGGTAACGCATCTTCTGCAACGCGCGCACCCACGTCCCATGCGTCCAGCGTGGTTACACCCCCGCGAGAAGTCACAGCAACCTGCCGCTGCACCCAAACATTGGTTAAGTCCGTGCGCACCGTTTCACATCTGCAAACTTCGCGGTGTCCCGTCTCCATGTCCACTCTCTTCCATGGCAGAATGCCAAGGCTAACAAACGGGCCAAGTCCGCGACAAGGTCACAATGTTGACTCGCTGCACCAAAACTGCCGTATTCGGTGTTTGCATGTCTTCAACCTTTGAAGCCACGATCAAGCCGTCCGTCTCAGTTCTAAGATATGAGCCCGGCCAGTCAGGATCATCAATCTCGGAATTCGGTGTGAACTGAGGAGCTTTTGTAAACGAGCCATTGTAAATCGGTTTGGAACCCAACGCATACCCGCCCGCACCCTGCGTCGTCGGGACGTCCGGATTGGATGTGAGTGTCCGCATCCAGCACATCTCATTATCCGACCACACCCATGTCGTCAGACCCAGCGCCCTACAGCCATGACACGGACGGTTGCGATCAAACCAAGCTCGGCCACAGTTGACAGAATCGAGACACCGGCGACATCGTTCGTATTAACCGCAGTCGCCGCACCCCAGATTTGCGCACCATCTACCTGGACAGATACAGTTGGTGTCTGTGCAAAAGGCTTTGCAAAAGACCAAAGGCCAAAACTAGTGCCATCGACATGCAACGCTCCATTGGGAGATGTTGTCACAGTCGTGTTCCGGCTAAGCGTGCATATCTGCGTGCCATCTGCGAAGCGGACGTAATCACCTTCAACACCAGTGCCACGCTCTATTACGCCTCCATTTGGCGTGCCATTGCTTTGGCTGACAGGTGAAAGAAGATTGGCACTTCCATAGAGTGAGACATCGTCACCCCAAGTGGTGCCATTATCATTTGAAGCCCGCAGAACAGGTATCGCGTTGCTCTGAAAGAAGACGCGTACCGATGACCAGTTGCCCGCGCTCGTTCTCGCATTCAGTGACAAAATGGGGAAATCAGCTGCATCTCCAGTAGGAAAGTTTGTGCTTTCTTCTCCGATTCCCGCGAAAAAGCCTGTTGGCAACGCAGAGTTTCCATCAATCACACCAATAGCAGCGCTATCGAATGCGCCCAACCCGAACGATCCAACAGCCATAATACGTCCAGATGTTGTATCCTGCGGATCGCTCTGCACAGCGTTACCCGTTATCGGGACATCAAGATTAAAGGTGGTATCAGACAGGGTCGCACGTGTCAGTCCTGCTGGCGCCCAAGCGATAGAACCTGCCAAAGGATCCATCCGCATAGCGTCTATCCAGTCGGTGCCATTTGCACTTACCTTAAAAGACAGAGTGGTATCACCGGCAAGACCGATCTCGGCATGCCCCATCCAATTACTTTGCAATAACACCGAAGCGGTGTCGCCTGCGGCAGCCTTGTTAATCTTAAGTTGGTGATCAGATCCTTGGTGTGACAGCAATGTAGCTGGCGAAGAAACCGACAACCGATTTATCGCATCATAGCTCGTGGATATTCCAATACCTTGCAGGTTCTCCATTTCGGGAACCAGTTGCTGCCAAGTGTTCCCATCAAACTTTACGACACTTTCGCTCGAGAGATCATAAGCGATCCAACCTTCAACCGGTGAAATGAAGAGCCAACCGGTACCATCCCACAATGCTATTAAACCAGACTGGCCCTCCCAGGCTCCCGTCGGATCAACACCTACAACATGCATCTCTCCATTTTCCGGAGATAGTGGCGGGGTTGGCGCCTCAATCGTGGTCAGGGTCAATTGCACAAGCGCATCCAAGCGCTGCAATGACTCGTTCACGGTGACATGTTTCTGTGCTTGTGAAGGCATCAAATAGGGTAGTTCCAGGCGTGGTGATGTCTCGGTCATAAGGCGCGTCCTCGTTGGCATGACGGGCTCCATTAATTTCCTCAAAGCTGTCAAAGAATGGCTTATGCAGCGCGCGCGCTTGATACATTATCGGCAACACCAACTTGCGCTTGACATCGGAACACAATCAAAGCGTCCTGCGGTTACCGCTCATGCAGGGGTATGCAGAATGCAAAAATCACGACCCGTCACGGACACCACAGTTTTGATCCTAATGGCAGTCCTGAATGGGGCCCGGTTTTTACAAGAACAATTAGATAGTATCTCAAATCAGACGCATAGGGATTGGCAGCTTTTGGCCGCGGATGACGGATCTCGTGATGCCAGTTTGGATATTTTATCTGCCTTTGCCGAAAACCAAAAAGGCCACGTAACGATATCAAAAGGCCCGCAAACCGGATTTGCACGAAATTTCATGCAGTTGATTCAGAACGCTCCTAACGCGCCCTACATCGCGTTATGTGATCAGGATGACGTTTGGTACCCACCAAAGCTGGCACGTGCTGTGGCTGCACTTGACAATGTTCCGGCTGATCGCCCTGCCCTTTATTGTTCTAGTACGATGATATGCCACCAGAATCTTGCACCTGTGAGTCTGTCGGAAACCTTCCCGGAACGTGCTAGTTTCAGAACTGCCCTTGCCCAAAATATAGGCGGTGGGAATACTATGGTTTTGAACAGAGCAGGCCACCAGTTGGCCGCATCCGCAGCCGCTATCTGTCCTGATCCCATAGCGCATGACTGGTGGCTTTATCAGATCATTACAGCCTGTGGCGGGATCGTGATCCGTGATCCTGAAGCATCGTTGTTGTACCGTCAGCATGATGACAATTTGATCGGCGCCAGATTGACAGCCGGAGCAAGCATAAGACACCGTTGGGCAATTTTGACTGGAAAGTGGCAAAACTGGAACCCCAAAAGCCTCGCAGCAATCGCACCAATTCGTGACCAGATGACCTCTGATTCAAAGGACGTTTTCGATAAGTTTAATGCAGCACGAATAGGGCCTGTCTGGCGCCGGTTGCGCAATCTTTGGGGCTCGGGGGTTTATCGCCAAAGCATTTCCGGAACATTGGCGATCTACGTTTTATGCGCACTGGGACGGCTTTAAAGTTCCAAGGTTGGGATCTGAGATGCAATTTGAGAGATAACATCGTTCAGCAGCGCGGCATCTTCAGATTCACCCATTATCCGAATCAATGGTTCGGTCCCTGATTTGCGGATAAGCAATCGTCCTTCCTGTCCGAGCCGCTGTTCACCCTCGGCGATTGCGGCCTGAACCTGCGTCCGCTCCAGTGGCTGCATTGACGGATCATACCGGATATTTTCAAGTATCTGTGGGACAGGCTCAAAGCATGACAAAAGCTCGCTCGCACTACTGCCGCTTGTTTTCATCTTGGCCAAAATTTGAAGACCGGCGACCAGACCGTCGCCAGTTGTTGAATAATCGGTCATCACGATATGGCCGGACTGCTCTCCACCTAGATTGTAATTACCGCGTCGCATTGTCTCGACCACGTAGCGGTCCCCGACCGGTGTCCGTTTCAAGCTTATGCCCTGAGCGGCCAAGTAGCGTTCTAACCCGAGGTTAGACATAACCGTTGCGACCAGTGCATTATTGTTCAAACGCTCTTCTAGTGCCCATTCAGTCGCAAGACGCGCCATCAGCTGGTCTCCATCTGCAACCTGGCCGGTCTCATCAATAATAACAACCCTGTCAGCATCACCGTCAAGACAGATACCTAGATCTGCTTTATGTTCGATCACGGCCAGTACAGCCTCTTCAGGATGTGTTGAGCCAACACCAAGATTGATATTGTAACCATTGGGACTGACACCGATCGGAATAACCTCAGCCCCGAGTTCCCACAATATTTCCGGGGCAGCTCGATAGGCAGCACCATTTGCGCAATCCAGGACAACCTTCAGGCCGTTTAACCGGATCTTATCATCCAACGTGGTTTTAGCATATTCGATATAGCGCGCATAGGCATCGTTCAGACGCGTCACCCGCCCAATATCCATTGCATCCACAGGAGGCAGATCTTGTTCCATAAGCGCTTCGATCTGGGCTTCGGCTGCATCACTCAGTTTATAACCGTCAGGGCCAAAAAACTTGATCCCATTGTCGCAATGCGGATTGTGGCTGGCCGATATCATCACACCGATATCCGCGCGCATGGAATGGGTCAAACGCCCTACGGCTGGCGTCGGCATCGGCCCCAATGCAAACACATCCATACCCGCCGCTGTGAACCCAGCCGTCAATCCGTTTTCCAGCATATAACAGGATCGACGCGTATCTTTGCCAATCACAACGCGGTGACGCTTTTCATCAGTATTGAAATAGCGTCCAACAGCCTGGGCCAACTGTACAACGTTTGCCGCAGTCATAGGATAGACATTGGCACGACCGCGTACACCATCAGTTCCAAAAATCTTACGTGACATAAAAAGTCCTTCAAACGTTGAGCACCACAGAACCGTGCCTAACCTATCTAACAAACACAGCCGTAGGCCAAGTGGTAACACTGGCGGAAACCGGCACATCATCATCACAATCGGTCACAATATGTCGACATCACGCTTATGAAGACTCTGGCCTTGCAAAAATCACGCTGAAAATGTCAGGGTTTTGACTGCCTACAGCAAAAACGCTAATTACGTATGAGGACAAGACGATGGCGCGTGGGGTTCCCCTCTTTTTCGATCCCCAATGGTATCTACAAATTCATGCCGATGTTGCGCAGGCTGGAGTCGATCCACTTCGTCATTATAGACGTCATGGCCACCGCGAGAAGCGACAATTCTGTGCGTCGCGCGCAGTATCTCATGAACGCGACCTCGCGTGGGGCATGCTTGACCAAGGTGTAACGCGGCTTGAGGCCATAGTACATGACCCTCATGCCTCCCGCGCAGAACAGGTTCAAGCCATTATCGCAGTCGCACGCTTTGCAGCCCAAAACGATGACTGGTCAAAAGCCAATGCACTGCTGTCCACCCTTCAGACTGAAATCGAACTTGTAAGAGGCTACGCAACGCACGATACTGCTCTGCTTGCCATCGAAGCTGCCGTTGTTGTCGGACAGTTTAATCGTGCACGCCAAATTTGGGAGTTGGCAAATCGGTGGTTAACAAAAAGTCCTGATCTTAGACTGGCGCTTGCCAATATTATCGGTGCGCGCAACAGCCGTGGTTGGCAACGTGCATTGCGCCCGTTGTATTGGCGGCACGGCTTACGCACACCTTTTTTGGATTGGCGCAACGGCACATCCGACGGGTTTAGTGCTCTGGTGCGTTCCCAAGCCAAATATGCGCGCAAATACGGGCCAAAGGTCAGCATTATCATGCCTGCATATAATGCAGCAAAAACAATTGACGTAGCACTGCGCAGTTTGCTGGCACAATCATACAGTCATCTGGAAATCATTGTTGTCGATAATGGATCAACCGATTCCACATCGACATGCGTTGCCGTTTTGGCGCAAAGGGACCCTCGAATTCGATGTATTACGGCTCCGGATGCGCCCGGCACCTACGCCGCGCGGAATATCGGGTTACACGCAGCAACCGGAGATCTGATTACCGTCTTGGATGCCGATGACTGGGCACACCCTCAACGGATCGCAAGACAAGTGCGGTCGTTACAAAACAACCAAAAACATGTGGGCGTTTTAACCCATAGGGTCCGCGTCACTTCCGACCTACGGTTTACGCATGGTAGTTTGAACAAGGCTCACCTGCATCCGGATATGTCCTCTTTGATGATACGCGCATCGCTACGCGACACTCTGGGTGATTGGGATCGGGTATATGCAGGGGCGGACAGTGAATATATAGAGCGCCTAAAACGACATTACGGTGACACAGCCTTATTACAAATTTTGCCCAGCGTCCCAATGAGCTTTGCGCGCAAGCACTCAGCTAGCCTGACTGAGAGCGAAGCAACACATATTCGTACACACATTTATGGACCCCGTCGAAGCTATTCCCTCGCAGCCCGGCGTTGGCATACGTCACAAAGTGTAAATTTACACCTTCCCCTTGAGGGAAACCAACGACCCTTTCCAGCTCCTGCTGTGCTGGCAGTTTCTGATCCACCTGCCGTCTCCGGATACACTGAACACCTGACAAATTCGGGGATTTTTGATGATACCTGGATGATGACGACATACCCTGATCTGCGTGCGGAAAATCTTGATGCGCTTGACTACTATCTGACAATTGGGGCCTCAGAGGCGCGTGATCCAGGCCCCCGTTTTTCGACATCTGGGTATACGCTTTGGCGTGGTGTTGATATGTCCACCGCGTGGCAACACGCACTGGATGACCCTGACCGCAGTGCGTGGCTTCCGACTTGGACAGGCGAACGCCCAAGACAAGATAATCAACCCCACGCCGTGATTTTTGGACATCGCGCGCTTGCGTCTTTGTTTGGTGCCGAACGGGGTCTTCTGCACGTCGTCGATCAAGCTTACGCATCAGGGGTGTCAGCGTCGGTGGTTCTGCCCCATATTGCCAATCCTGACTTTTTGGAAAAGCTATGTAGACGTTGCAATGCTGTCCATATTCGACCTTATGGCTGGCATTACGCGGGTGTTCATCCGCATCCTGAAACCTTGGACGTATTAACGGACCTGTTACGCAAAGAAGCACCAGACCAGATCCACCAAATGACCTGTGTGCTGGACGCTCCTTTATTTGCAGCGCAAAAGGTAGGAATACCGTCCACACTGCATCTGCGAGAGCAACCCGCACTTGATCCTTGGTTATGTTACGAACTGGGAACAACTGCCCCCGCATTACGAGAGCATTTGCTGCGGCATACAAATCGTTTTTGTTCAGTGTCTGACGACGGTCTCGAGTGGCTGGATGCGCCAGACCGCAGCCTGAGATGGCACAATCGCGCGGAACCTGCATTGGAATCTCTGACGTTCAAGCCAGGCACGCCCCCGCGCATCGCGATGATCGGCAGTTTGACAAGACGTAAAGGCCTCCATGACATGCTGGCGCTCGCCCAGGCGTCGCTGCGTGACGGGCTGTCTGCCGAGTTCTTACTGATTGGCCCGGACAGCGAAGACTTGCGCGCATTAGGCCGACTGCCCGCGAACCTGCGACATACCGGATACGTCACAGGACCTGTCGAAGCGATGCAATTGTGCGATATCGTGGTTAACCTTAGCCATATGAGCGAAAGTCATGGCATGACCATACACGAAGCTCTCTTGTCGGGTCGTCCAGTGGTTGTGTATTCGCGTGGCTCTCTGCCGCATCTTTTGGACGACAGCAAAGCTGGTATTTGCGTTCCCGCAGATGATGTCGCGGCCGTTTTGAAGGCCTTGAAAAAGATCCTTGCGGGCGATCTTGAAATATGGTCTCGCGCAGCTCGGGCGCGTGGCAATGTACTGCAGACCCGTGCGCTTCAGGGCAATAAGCGTGCCTTCCTACAAAAATGATATAATGAATTCTTCTTTACAGAGTTGCGTGTTAAAGCGGACTCTAATCTAGGGATGAATTTGTGCGCTCAGAACTTTCAATCATCGGCCTCGGCTATATCGGTTTGCCAATGGCCGCACTGTTCGCATCACACGGCTTTTCCGTCGTAGGTGTCGATGTTCAGCCAGCCGTGGTAGAGACAGTCAATGCCGGTGGTATTCATATTGTCGAACCAGAGCTCGCAGATCTGGTCAACATGGCCGTTAAACAGGGAACGCTACGCGCCACCGGCCAGCCGGAACCATCTAAAAATCACTTGATTGCCGTACCAACGCCATTCAAGGCAGATCATACGCCTGATTTGCAATACATTCATGCTGCAGCCCGAGCATTGGCACCGGTTTTGAACACGGGAGATCTGGTCATCCTTGAGAGTACAGTGCCTGTTGGAACAACACGTCAGCTGGCCCAATGGCTTGCCGAAGCACGACCAGATTTAAGCTTTCCGGAAAGAGCCGGCAATGAGGCTGATGTGCAAATCGCACATTGCCCTGAACGGATAATGCCAGGCAACGCGATGCGTGAAATTATTGAAAACGACCGTGTGATTGGTGGACTTAGCGCCCGGGCGACGCAAATGGCGCAGACATTTTACCAACGTGTCATTTGCGGTGCCTGCATCGCAACTCGGGCAGAAACGGCCGAAATGTCCAAACTGGTTGAAAACAGTTCGCGTGATGTTCAGATCGCCTTTGCAAATGAAATCTCGATCCTGTGTGATCGATTTGGCATTGATGTCTGGGAAGTCATCAGACTGGCCAATCGTCATCCCCGGGTGGATATTCTTCAACCCGGTGCAGGTGTAGGTGGCCATTGCATTGCGGTGGATCCATGGTTTCTGGTGGCGTCTGCACCAGAGGACGCAAAACTTATCAGGGCGGCCCGACTGCGGAACGCTGGCAAACCGGATTGGGTTTTACAAAAAATCCGTGACGCAGTTGTAAAGGTTCTGTCGCGTGACCCAAGACGATCGATGGCCGATTTGACAGTTGCCTGCTTTGGGCTGACGTTCAAGCCTGACATAGACGATCTGCGCGAAAGCCCCGCACTGGAAATTGCAATGGGTACACTGGAATTCGGGTGTCATGTGCTTGCCGTAGAACCACATATCACACGCGTCGAAGGGCTGACACTTAGCTCTCTAGACGACGCGTTAGAGCAGGCCGATATTGTATGTGTTCTTGTAAAGCACACATATTTTCAAGGGGTTCGCAATCGTTTGCGCCCCGATCAAATTCTGGTGGACGTCGTAGGCGTGTGAACTGGATGCCCCCGCAGCACATAAAATAAATCGATGTTGCACCTGATCATAACATCTCACGTCCAGCACGCGGAATGACTACCAAATCTTGCCACGGGCCGTGACCGGCCAAACTGCCTCTACCAGTCCACCTCGCATTCCGACATACCAATCATGTAGATTGACCGTGGGATCACAATGGCCTGGAACCAGAAACAGCCGCTGTCCAACAGTCAAAATCCCGTCTAAGTCGTCAATTTTACAATGCTCGTCGCTTAGGTCTGTGCACACCAGTTCTGTATTTTGGAAAACAGTGGGAAGCCCGCTCTCTCCCGTAAGGGCTTTCAAACCAGCATCACAAACAGCGCGATTTTTACCAGCCGTACTCATTACCTGCGTCAGGATAAACATCGCATTACGCCAGTTTTCGTCATCCAACCGATCCCCCTCTGCGTTCAAAACGCGCCCATAGTCGGCATCCATAAAGGCATAGGATCCACACTGTAACTCGGTGTACAGGCCCGAAGCTGTTTCAAGAGGGTAACTGCCCGTGCCTGCGCCGGTAACGGTTTCGCAAGTAATCCCAGCAGTCTTCAGGCCGTTTAGAGCAATCCGAAGAGCATCAGCAACAGCGGCAAACTTGGCCTGCCGTTCAGCAAAAGTTGGTAGATGCTGCATGGCACCTTGATACGCCTGTATACCCGCAAACCGGAGCCCTGATGTCTGACAAACGGCACGGGCAAGATCCGGTACAGCCGCGGGTGGAACGCCACAACGCTCCGCACCGCAATCCAGTTCAACCAGAACATCCAAAACAGTGCCATGTCGGGCCACTGCAGCGGCTAGTTCAATCACGTTTTCAAGGTCATCAATACAAACGCCGACTTTGGCATCGTAGTTCGGCAATTGCGCCAGGCGGTCAATCTTGGCAGCATCGCGGACTTGATTGCTCACCAAAACATCCAAAATTCCAGCCTTCACAAAGGCTTCGGCTTCACTGACCTTTTGACAACAGATGCCGCAAGCGCCGCCAATTTCCATCTGACGTCGCGCGATATCGGCAGATTTGTGCATCTTGCCGTGCGCGCGCAGCGCCAGCCCGTGATGTTTTACATAGCGTCCCATACGACGAAGGTTGTCATCCAACGCATCGAGATCCAGTACCAAAGCGGGCGTTTGGACCTGATCAAGGGTCATACCCGGACGGGCTGGTACATCGTATCCAATCTCAAGATTTAAATCCATCGCGCATGACCCTTGCTCATTACATCCTGACAAGCACTCTGCCACAGAGGACAATACGATCACCACCCTTTGTAATTTCAATAATAAGGCTTTCAGACTTACGATGGCGCGGACTATGCTTGCTGAAAAAGAGGACCCTCCGCATGGCTCGCAAAGAATGGAACCACCATCCTGACGTTCTGCCATTAGGCGTCAATCCGCTCTGGTCATGGCCCCCCCGTCCACGTGCCGTATTTGAATGGTACTGGTCGGCTTGGCTGCCGGTGTCACAAAATTTGGCATTTGTCGCTCTGGCTTGTTTCGTCTACCTCGCTGCCAGTCCTACCCTCGAGCAGACCGCGACCCCGGGGGCGTGGATCGCGCTCATTTGGCTACGAAATGCCACTTTGTTGATCGTGCTGGCCCATGGGCTTCACCTGATTTTTCACAGACACCAGTTGCAGGGAGGCGATCATAAATATGACCCCCGCCCCTTTCCCCGCTCGGGACGTATGTTCACCTTTGGCCATCAGATGCGCGATAACATATTCTGGTCAATCGCATCCGGTGTCACAATCTGGACCCTATACGAAGCGCTCATCTGGTGGAGCTACGCAAACGGCTATGCCGCCCTTTGGGTCTGGTCGGATGGACCGATCTGGTTCATAGCCTTTTTCCTGCTGGTCCCAATTTGGGAAAGCTTTTATTTCTACTGGATCCACCGGGTCCTGCATTCCCGCCACTTGTACCGGTTTCATGCCCTGCATCACCGCAATACGGATGTGGGGCCGTGGTCCGGGCTTTCGATGCATCCGGTTGAGCATCTTTTCTATTTTGGCACCGCGTTCATTCACTTTGTGGTGCCCAGCCATCCGATCCATCTGATCTTTCATTTGTTGTTTTACGCACTTTACGCGGTCACAACGCATACCGGATTTGAAGGGTTTTGGGTTTCAGGACGCAAGCGTCTTGATCTGGGCAAGTTCCACCACCAGATGCACCACAGGTATTTTGAGGTGAACTATGGCACGCTCGAGGTGCCCTGGGATAAGTTCTTTCGCACGTTCCATGATGGGTCAGACGAAGCCGGACAACGTATGCGTCAACGGCTCAAGGATCGGGCGGCGATGCGGAAATGAAAAGGGCCGCCCGGTTGGGACGGCCCTTGGTACGTAGACTGCGTTAGATCAGATATCGTTGATTGTATACGCTTCAATATCCGACAGGGTCAGGCCCAAGTTGGTCAATTCAATATCACCAAAGAACTCAAGGCTGACGGGATCTGCGTCGTGGTCCGTCGCAGCCAACAGGAAGGCGTCCAGCGCGGCCAAGTCCGACTGAATGTCTAAGTCGCCATGTTCACCAATTGTTAGATCAATCCGAACTGTGTCGTGGTCAAGTCCACCTTCGATGACAGTGGCTTCACCCGACGTAAAGTCAAAGAAGAACTCGTCATCGCCATTGCCGCCTTGCAGCGTGTCGTTGCCAGTTCCTGCGGTCAGATCGTCGTCGCCATTGCCACCAACAAGAGAGTCATCACCAGTACCACCGTCCAGAGAATCGTCACCATTGCCACCAAGCAGTGTGTCATCGCCGGCATCACCATTTAGGCTGTCGTCGCCGTCGTTGCCTTTGACGCTATCATCATCGGCACCACCATTAATCGTGTCGTTGCCTTCGCCACCGTCAAGGCTGTCCTCTCCGGCGTCACCGTCGATGCTATCATTATCATCACCGGACTTGATGGTATCATCGCCGAAACCTCCGTCAATGGTATCGGCACCACCATAGGAATTGATGACATCATTTCCCTCGTTGCCATTGATGGATTCGCCGTTGTCCGTACCGTTCAGGACATCGTTGCCTGCCGTACCTTCAAGTGCGATATCCGTTGGCACAGGGGTCACATCAACGCCACCTTCAGTCACTACAATGCTTTCAATCCCTTCCAGCGTGAGGCCAAGATCGTCGATGGTAACGGTTTCCCATTTTTCGACATCCGTATCAAGACCACCTGAATCTGTGTCCGTCGCAGTGTAGATGGCCAAAATGGCAGCTTCTCTCTGAGCCTTTAAAGCGCCATCATATTCGTTAGCGCCAAGGGCAATCGTGACCACGTCATAGTCGTTGCCGCCACTGTAGACGTCTGTTTGGCCAGCGTTGTCTGCTTTGACGTAGGTGAATGTATCGTCACCTTTACCGCCTTCGACCTCGTCGCTGCCTCCGCCACCTGACAACGTGTCATTGCCGTTGCCACCAAGAACTACGTCGTCCCCGTCGTTGCCAGCCAGATCATCATTACCAACGCCACCTTTGAGCGTGTCGTCGTCTGCACCACCGACAAGCGAGTCGGCGCCTTCGCCACCCATAATGATGTCGTTGCCATCATCGCCGTTCAGAGTATCTGCACCGGCGTCGCCTTTGATCGTGTCATTACCGACACCACCGTTAGCCTCGTCAGCACCGTCACCACCGAGGATAAGATCATTGCCAGCATCGCCGTTCAGAGTGTCATCGCCCGCTTGGCCTGTCAGGTAATCGTGATCTGCGCCACCGTCCACGCTGTCGTCACCAGCACCACCATACAAGCGGTCATCACCAGTGCCACCATCCAGCGTGTCGTTATCGGCTCCGCCCATTAGCTTGTCAGCGTCTGCTCCACCAGACAGTTCATCGGCACCGTTCTGACCCAACAATGTATCGTTGCCGGCATCACCGTTCAGGACGTCATCGCCGTCTTTGCCAAAGATCTTGTCGTTGCCGGCATCACCGTTGATCGTGTCCTCATTGACGCTGCCATAAAGCTTGTCCGCATCAGCAGTGCCGTCGATTTCAATATCGTAAGGGGTCAAAACGACCTGCGTAAGTGCGCCGGCATTATCTGTGTAAAGTTCTATTGTCTCGAACCCTTTGAGGGTTATTCCCAAAGAGGCAATCGTCGTCGTTACAAATTTTTCAACCCCGGCACCTGAGTCGTTGTCCTTGGCGTCGGCAATCAGCCGTGCTGCTTGATTCACTTCGTTAAGAATTCCAGCAGTGTAATCATTAATATCGATGACTAACCTAAGGGTGTCCTCACCGCGTCCGCCGGTGACTGTGTTGGTGTCACCCAGACCTAGGGTCAGATCAACTTGGACAAAGTCGTCCCCGCCTCCAGCTTTGACTGTGTCATCACCTCCGCCACTGAGGA
>JAYQEA010000069.1:20510-21648 GCA_038138625.1 Roseivivax sp. | reverse complement strand
CGTATCCGAAACCGTCCCCAACGCTGTCACCGCCACAACAGGTGGCGTTACGTCTGCGCCTGGATCAAAAACGATATAATTGATGTCGGTCAATTGATCTGTGCCGTCATTTCCATCTGATGTATCGAGATCGGTCACCACCGTATGGGCATTATTGATATCAAACGTACCGTAGCCCGTAAAATTCTGGACCACACCGTTTTTCACCACCTGAAAGTTGGATGCAGATCCGACGTAGACAACGGTATCGACACCAGTGCCACCACTGAGTTGATCGTTCCCGCTGCCGCCGACCAGCGTATCGTTACCGTTGTCGCCGTATACGCCATCAGCGTCATCACCGCCATCAAGGTAGTCGTCACCATTGCCGCCGTATAAATTATCACTTCCACTGCCACCGTACAACGTATCGTTTTGGTTATACCCAAGGACCAGGTCGCTGCCGCCTAGAGCATCAATATAGTCTGCCCCGTTCGAACCGAGTATATTATCTGAGTTATTGGTAGGCATGAGGGACTGCTCCTTGGCTGGTATGCTTGAGTGCCTGCAAGCGCGTCTAAAACAGACTAAAAACTAAGAACTGCGGCAGCTATCGCGCAAGCGCTCAGAACACCGGTTCTTTCAGACAAACGTATCCCATCAGGCGTAAGGGCCTGCTATCTTCCACGACGCGCGGCAGCCCATTAGGCGTTTTTTTGTATCACTTTTGAGCAGAAACACAACTTTAGGATATGGCCACACAGGTGCAATGCGCTCGCCTTTTGAGGCACATACGCGCAAAAGTGATCTCTCTAAAGCAGTAAAAGTATCTTTACTGCCCCCCCTTTCGCCCCAAGATTTGAACCGTTATCTGGATCAGATGACCTCTACTTTCGAAATTTTTTTGGCCACACAACCCGGATTGGAAATAGACCTGACCGAAGAGGCATCGCGTCATGGTTTTGCTGATCCAAAGCCCACCACAGGAGGGGTAGTGGTGCATGGCGGCTGGCCAGACATCTGGCGTGCAAATATCCATTTGCGCTGCGCCACAAGGGTTTTGGTACGGTTGACCAGCTTTCGCGCCTTTCACCTCGCCCAACTGGACAAACGGGCGCGTAAACTGGCATGGACCGACTGGTTGCCAATGGGTGCGCGC
>JAYQEA010000069.1:16623-20410 GCA_038138625.1 Roseivivax sp. | reverse complement strand
ACCGCATTGCGCGCAGCCTTGGGTGATCCTCGCGACACGGCCGAATTGCGCATACTGGCCCGAATTGACGATGACCTTGTGACCCTCAGCCTTGATACATCGGGCGAGCCGCTTCATCGCCGAGGCCACAAGGCCGCCGTCGGTAAAGCCCCACTACGCGAAAGCATGGCCGCCGCGTTTCTGGCCCGAATGGGCTATGATGGCAGCCAGCCTATCTTGGATCTTATGTGTGGATCTGGCACCATCCCTTTGGAGGCCGCCGAACTGGCAAAGGGTCTTCGCCCCGGTCGGAGCCGGTCTTTTCACTTCGAGTGTTTGCCGAGCGCTGATGCCGATGAAATCGCCAACCTTCGGAGCCCCGCCAAACCAGCTGCACATATTGCCCCTATCAGAGGGCAAGACCGTGACGATGGCGTCATTGCCATGGCCCGCCAAAACGCCCAACGCGCCGATATAGCGGACCTGATTGACTTTGCCCGCATGGCGATCACCACAACCGCACGACCAGAGGGCCCTCCGGGTCTGATTTTGGTAAACCCGCCCTATGGTGCACGGATTGGCAATCGCCAACCCCTGTTCGCCCTGTACGGAAGTTTCGGGGCCCTGATGCAAGAGACCTTTGGCGGGTGGCGCGTTGGACTGGTGACCAGTGACAAGGGTCTGGCGCGCGCAACCGGACTGAAGTGGCTGCCCCCGACCCCTCCGATCTCTCATGGATCTCTAAAAGTTCAATTCTACCAAACTGGTCCGCTCTGACTTGCAAAGGACCGTTTGTTAAAGCAAGTTCGGGCAATGTCACATATCGTTATTATTGGTGGCGGAATTGCCGGTCTGTCCGCAGCCGCACATCTGGCCCAAATCGCAGACATCACACTCGTTGAAGCAGAACCATATCTGGGCTATCATGCCTCGGGCCGTTCAGCCGCAGCCTTTATCGGTGACTATGGAAATGCGCCCACCTGTGCACTGAATGCCGCATCGCTCGACCATCTACGGGATATTCCAGAATTGATGAAGCGACGGGTGATGATGATGGTCGGTCGCGCCGGTGAAGAGACCGAGCTGATCAAAGAGGCCAGCGCTCTGGGAATGTGGCGCGTCGGACTAGAGGAGGCACAGTCCCACTTTCCGATCCTCGACCCGAACGTTTTAAGCTCTGCCGCCTTGCGGGATGATGCCTATGACATCGACACTAGTCTGCTGATGGACCATTTTCGAACGCGCGCCAAGGCGGGCAATGCAACGATCATCACCAAAGCACCCGTCACAGCACTGGCACAACATGGATCAGGCTGGCAGGTGAGCGCAGGCGCGCAGGTCTATACCTGTGATCTGGTGGTCAATGCCGCAGGAGCATGGGCAGATCGCATCGCAGCACTTGCGGGGGTACCGAGTATAGGTTTACAGCCCTTTCGTCGTTCCATGGCGCGGATCGCTTTGCCATCACAACTGGATTGTTCTGACTGGGCGTTCATCGATGGTGTCGGCGAACGCTTTTATGCCAAACCTGATGCGGGCGCGTTGCTGGTGTCACCAGCAGACGAGGATCCGGTTCAGGCTCAGGACGCTTGGGCCGAAGACGAGGTCCTTGCCCGGGGTCTGGCCGCCTATGAAGAAATGGTAACTGAACCGGTCACGCGGATGCTGTCCAATTGGGCGGGGTTGCGCAGCTTTGTCTCTGACCGAACGCTCGTGATCGGACCAGAGCCGGATTGTCCCTCGTTTTTTTGGTTGGCAGGTCAAGGGGGATATGGCTTTCAAACCAGTTTCGGGGCGGCGCGGCTTTTGCGGGACAGGGTGACCGGCACCACACCAGAGCTGTCGTCTGATGCGGTTGCGGCGCTGTCTCCGGATCGCTTTCGATAAAAAGGGCTGGGCTTCAGCGCCACTCTACCGCCTCGGACAGGCTGGCACGCTCAGTGCGAAAGCCGTTGGCTGGGTGGGTATGGTCTGCATATCCCAACCCAATGCCACAGATCACGTCACGATCCTCTGGCACATCGAACCAATCCCGCACAAACGGCGCATAGCCCGCAACCGAGGCCATTGGCACCGCGCCCACCCCTTTGGCCTGCGCCGCCAAGAGAACCGCCGTTACATAGGCCCCACAATCCAGCATCCCATAAGCTCCGAGCGCCTTTGGCGACGTAATCAAAACAAAATTCGGGGCTCCGAACAGACGAAAATTCTCTCGCATCTGTGCAGCACTGGCCGCGCGGTCCCCTTTGAGCACGCCAACGGCATCATATAGCTGCCACCCGCAGGTACTGCGCCTGTCTCGGTAGACACCCTCATAGCGCGTAGGGAAGGGCACATCACTTTCGTGTCCAGCTTCCAAGACATGCGCGTATAATGCAGTCGCAAAGCGGGTTGTTTCGTCTGATCCACAGGCAATAACCTGCCATGGTTGCGAATTACACCATGACGGAACATTTTGTGCAGCCCGCAGGATATCACCCAGGCATTCTTGGGGAACCGGATCTGGCAAAAAGGCCCGACAACTCGCACGCGCCTGCAACAGGCTGTCTAACGTTTCAAAATCACTCATAATGTCTTGGGGCTCCAGTCTTTAAGGATGGTCTCACGGTCCGCACCACGCGCAGACAGCGCTCCTAACGCCGCCATGTAGCCTGCAAACCTTGGGGCAGCTTGAGGCATATCCGCAGGCCATATCCCACGCGCCAAAACTTGCGGATCTTTTTTTGCCTCATCGGGGGATAAAACCGGCGCAACACAGGCCTCGGATCCTTCAAAAATCGCAGCCCAGTGGTCGCGTGAATGACCAGCAAACAGGTCTGCCAACATCTGTGTCTGGTCGGGCCATTGCACAGGATCAAATTGTACCGCCAATGCAGGCTCTTGGGACAGGCCAAGGAGCCTCAGAAATTCTGCATAGAATTTCGGCTCGAGACATTGGACGGCGACATGCCCCCCACAGGCACAGGTATAGCAGCGTGACCAATGCGGCCCATCCAAAAGCGACGCCCCGCGCGCACTGCGTGAAAAGCCATGTCCAAGCGATGCCAAAAGCCCCATCATATGTGCCGCACCATCCAAAATCGCAGCATCGACCACTGTTCCAAATCCGGTGCGTTCCGCAGATAAAAGCCCCGCCAACACTCCAGCCACAAGATACAGCGCGCCTCCACCAATATCGCCCACCACTGTGGGCGGAACCCCCGGCGCCTGCCCGGGCGCGCCCGCATAAAAGAGCGCGCCAGACGCTGCGAGATAGGTCAGATCATGACCCGATTGTTGTGCGCGCGGTCCCGTTTGTCCCCAACCTGTCATACGACCATAAACAAGCTTTGGATTGGCGTCGCAGAGAGTTTCCGGTCCGAGCCCCAAACGTTCCATAACACCGGGGCGTGCACCTTCGATCAGGGCATCTGCCTGTTTCGCCAGAGATTGCGCAACTGCCAAATCCACTGGATCCTTGAGGTCAAGCATGATCGAGCGCTTGCCTGCATCCAACGGATTTGGGTTCGGCATACCTGGCGTCACCGGCGCACCACGTCGGTGGATCACGACAACATCTGCCCCCATTTCCGCCAGCATATGTCCGGCAAAAGGGGCAGGTCCCAATCCTTCAAATTCTAAAATACGGATGCCATTTAACATACATCTATCTGACCTCGCTCTGATCAGAATGAAAAGCCCTTTCCGTCCGGGGGTGAGCGGTCTAGGTCTGTTGGCATGAATGCGCTTCCGTCCTCTTTACGCCGCTGGTTCGATGATCGTGGCTGGCAAATCCATCCCCATCAACACCAGATGCTGGAGCGCGCTG
>JAYQEA010000069.1:0-16523 GCA_038138625.1 Roseivivax sp. | reverse complement strand
CCTGCCACACGCAAGAAACGCCAACGTGCGGACCCGCCGCATATTTTGCTGACAACCCCTGAAAGTCTGGCCTTGTTGACCAGCTATGAGGATTCCCCCCGCATGTTCGCGGGTTTGCAACGCATCATTATCGACGAAATTCACGCCCTTGCAGAAAGCAAACGTGGCGATCAACTGATGCTGGCTTTGGCGCGACTGCAAAACATGCGACCGAACGTTCGGCGGGTCGGACTGTCGGCAACGGTTGATAATCCGCAGGCAATTGCAGGTCTTTTGGCGTGCCATCCCGATCCTTGCCCCATTTTACAAGCCGACCCCGGACCGGAACCAGACATTCAGATGTTGGTTACGGACGAAGCCCCTCCTTGGTCAGGCGGTGGCGCCACCTATGCCATCCCGGCTGTGCTCAAACAAGTCAAGCAGCACCAAACCACCTTAATCTTTCACAATACGCGCGCGCAGGCTGAAATTTTTTTTCGCAATCTGTGGCTGGCAAATGACGATAATTTGCCCATTGGAATTCATCACGGCAGCCTTGACCGTCAGCAGCGCGAAAAAGTCGAAGCTGCCATGGTCGCAGGGCATTTACGCGCGATCGTTTGTACGGGATCACTGGATTTGGGCATCGACTGGGGCGATGTCGATCTGGTCATCCAAATCGGAGCCCCAAAAAACGTCAAACGGCTGGTGCAACGGATCGGCCGCGCAAATCACCGTTATAACGCACCATCCAAGGCGCTTTTGGTACCCGCCAACCGCTTTGAAGTTGTTGAATGCCTCGCCGCACTCGAGGCGGCGCGAGAACATGACCTGGACGGGGAGCCGCGGGGCCAAGGCCCGCGTGACGTGCTGTGCCAACACATCCTGATTGCTGCCAGTGCGGGTCCTATAGACGCGGACGAGCTATACGCAGAGATGATGACCGCGGGAGCTTACAGCGATTTGACACGGCAACAGTTCGATGCCTGCCTTCAGTTTTGTGCCACAGGAGGATACGCACTACGGGCCTATGATCGCTGGCAAAGGATGCGCCAACGCGAAGACGGATTATGGGAATTGCGGGACCCACGATCGGCCACCCGTATCCGACAAAACATCGGCACGATTCAGGACACAGACACCCTCAAGGTGCGAAGGCGTGGTCGTGGTGGTGCCCCCCTTGGCGAAATCGAAGAAGGTTTTGCAGCCACTCTTTCCCCCGGTGATACCTTTTTGATTGGCGGGCAGGTGGTCCGCTACGAAGGCCTGAGAGATCTGGTTGTCGAAGTCACGCATGACCCTGGCCGCAAGCCCAAGATTGCGACATTTAATGGGACCAAATTCGCGACCTCAACCCAGCTCAGTCAACGCATCCTGCGCATGTTTCAGCAAAAAGACTGGCCCGAACTGCCCACCCATACGCGCGAATGGCTGCACCTGCAGCGCAAGGTCAGTCGCCTCCCACAGCCAGACAGGCTTTTGATTGAAAGCTTTCCGCATAATGGACGGGCCCAAATGGTGGTCTATGGCTTTGCTGGTCGAAATGCACAACAAACACTTGGCCTGTTGCTGACCCATCGGATGGAAGAGGACGGCCTTGCCCCAATGGGGTTCGTGGCCACAGATTATGCCACAATGATCTGGGGCTTAGATGCTGTCAGCGATCCGCGCAGTTTGTTCGATCTCAATCGCCTTCAGGATGGTCTGGACACTTGGCTTGCCGGTAACGCCGTGATGAAACGAACCTTCAGGGCATCGGCCATTATTGCAGGCCTGATCGAACGAAATCTTGGGGGACAGCGAAAATCCGGGCGTCAGGCCACGATGTCCTCTGACATTTTGTATGACACACTAATAAAATATGACCCAGATCATCTGCTCTTGCAGGTCACCCGGGAAGAAGCCATGCGCGGTCTCGTCGATTTTGCCCGCATCCAGGATATGACCGCGCGTGTTGGCGACCGCATCGATCACATCGCTCTGAAACGTGTATCACCGTTGGCAGCGCCCTTATTTCTTGAGGCCGGCAAAGTGCCAATTCGCGGGCTGGCCGACGAACGCCTTCTGGACGAAGAAATAACCAAAATTTTGGCAACCAGCCAACTTAATCAGATCCGGTAGTCTATTCAAAGGCGTTTTGAGACAAACCATGATCCGTGATCTCGAAACCAAATTACCCGTCAGGACCAAGCGGGACTGCGCATGCGCATCAGACACACACCGCTAAGGGGTGTCCCGCGGAGCGTACCGAAGGCTCCCTTGAGGGGGCTGAGGGACGCTCCCGTGTTTCTAATCGCGACCGCGGATCACTTCGATCAACTGCATGACATCTGCCATCTCGGGACCGCTTGACTGCCCCGTTACCGCTTTGCGCAGTGGCATGAAAAGCCCTTTTCCCTTGCGCCCGGTGGCAGCTTTGACCGCTGCGGTCCAATCGCCCCAGGTTTTTGGTCCCCACGGCTGATCCGGCAAAAGCGCCATTGCTTTTTCAACGAACTCTTTGTCTTCGCTTGCAATATCCGGTTCAGCCCCATCCCGAAATAACGACCACCACCCCGCCAAATCACGACGCGTCTTTATATTTTCACGCGTAATTTTCCAAAATAGCTCGGCCTTATCAGCAGGCACACCCAATGCAGAGATCTCGTTCGCAACTGCCGAAAAATCCAGCCCATGCAGCTTGCGCGCGGTCAAAGGATATAAATCCTCGGCATCAAACTTGGTCGGTGCCGCACCAAACTGGGCCAGATCGAAGCCTTGTACAATCTCGTCCAGAGACATTTGCAACTCGACCGGTTGGCTGGATCCAAGACGCGCCATAAGACTGAGCAGCGCTTCTGGTTCTACACCGTTTTCCCGCAAGTCCCGCAAGGCAAGCGTTCCAAGACGTTTGGACAAAGCTTCCCCCTGTGGGCCCGTCAACAGGCTGTGGTGGGCAAAATCGGGTACTGTCCGGCCCAATGCCTTGATCATCTGTATCTGGGTTGCGGTATTGGTCACGTGATCGGATCCCCGAACAACATGGGTGACGCCCATATCGGTATCATCCACGATCGAGGCCAAAGTGTACAAAACCTGTCCATCAGCCCGGATCAAAACAGGATCGGACACGCTGGCCGCGTCGATCGAAATGTCACCAAGGATCCCGTCGGTCCATTCGATCCGTGACTGATCCAGCATAAACCGCCAGACACCATCACCACGTTCGGCGCGCACAGCGGCTTTTTCGGCCTCACTCAGATCCAACGCCGCGCGGTCATAAACCGGAGGTCGACCCATGTTCAGTTGTTTTTTACGCTTTAGGTCCAGCTCTACCGGTGTCTCGAACGCCTCATAGAATCGTCCCAGAGCGCGCAGATCGTCAGCCGCCTGTGCATACAGATCCATACGGGCCGATTGCCGTTCGACGCGGTCCCAGCCCAGACCCAGCCAGTCCAAGTCTTCTTTGATGGCATCCACATAGCTGTCTTTGGACCGCTCGGGATCAGTGTCATCAATCCGCAAAATAAACGTCCCGCCTGTCTTGCGGGCGATCAGGTGGTTAAAGAGCGCCGTGCGCAAATTCCCCACATGCAGAAAACCTGTGGGCGAAGGCGCAAATCGGGTGACAGTCATGGCAGGCTCTCCTTGGCAGGCCGCGGGGTTGGGCCCGCGCGGGGACATTTCATATTGAGCAGGATTTGTCCATATCAGAGCGCAGACTGCGGATTGCAAGGGCCCTGCCAACTGTGTATTTCATTCCCGGCCTATTCGCTGATTGGACCCATCATGTTTATGTTTCGGCGCGGCATGGGGCATGCATTACCCTTTGTCGTGATGATCCTCCCTTTTGCTGTTTTGTTTGGCGTGGTCTCCCGCGAGGCGGGACTGGCCATGGGTGAAGCCATCGTCTTCTCTATGGTTGTGGTGGCAGGTACCGCACAGTTTACCGCCCTTCAGTTGATGATGGACAATGCTCCATTGGCAATTGTCATTGCATCGGCGCTTGCTGTTAACCTTCGTTTGGTCATGTATTCGGCGTCCATAAACCCGCATTTCGGTCATGCACCGCGTTGGATGCGCGCCGTCGTCGCGTATCTTTTGGTGGATCAGACCTATGCCCAAAGCATTGTTGAATTTGATCGCACCCCTAACCTGACCTTGTTCCAAAAATTCGCCTATTTCATGGGAAATGGCGCTGTCGTCTATCCCCTGTGGTTGATCGGCACGGCCGTGGGCGTCCAAATGGGACAGGTTATCACCACAGACGGTGGACTGGATTTCGCACTTCCTATTGCATTTCTGGCCATGGTTGGACCTATGCTACGCACGCCAGCACATTGGGCCGCAGCCTTCACCGCCGCGGCCCTTTCTTTGATCTGTTTCGACGTTCCCTATGATCTGGGTCTGATCATTGGCGGAATAGGCGGCATGATTTCGGGCGCTTGGGTCGAAAAAACCCTTTCATCGGATCAAAGCCCATGACGGATAAATTCGACTTGTGGATTGTGATTGCGGCACTCGGCCTAGGCAGCTTTGGGATGCGCTTTGTTTTTCTGGGACTGGTCAAAGACAAACCCCTGCCCGACTGGATGACACGACACTTGCGCTATACGGCGGTAGCGCTCTTACCTGCGCTGGTAACGCCGTTGGCGGTCTGGCCCGACTCCACCGGTGGCGTGGCAGATCCGGCGCGTCTGTTGGCCGCCTGCATCGCAATTGGCACCGGGTATTTTACCAAAAGCGTTTTTTGGGGCATGGGCGCAGGCGGTGCTGTCTTTATAGGGATGGGCTTCATTCTTTGATGCCATCCGCTAAAAACCGCGGGCAAAGAGTTGGATTCGCATCTCTTCAGGATCAAAACCGGACTGCAAGACAGGGATACACGCACGTGGATCAAGTCCACCGCACACAAACATATCCAGTGCCGCATAATCACGTTCGGGCCAGCTGTGAAACGACAGGTGGCTTTCGGCAAGCACCGCCACGCCTGTCACGCCCGCACCGGTGCCAAAACCGTGAACCTCAAGCGTTACAAGCTGCGCGCCAACCGCCCGCACCGCCTCGCGCAGAACGCAGTCCACATGCTTTGCATCCGCAGTAAACTTGGGCATGATCAAATCCATGATCAAATGGTGGCCAAGTGCGGCCGGATCAAACACCTGATCACTCATACCACGCCGCCCATCCACGCCGATAGCGTTGCGCCAACGCATGGGTCTGGATCGAATTTGCGGACACCTTCACAGGCCCTGCATCCGCTCCAAATCGAACCATCGCAGGCCACAGATCTGCCGTCAGATAGCGCAATCCGTTGGGAAAAGAGACCGGGCGCGGCGACGGCCCAAATCCAGCCATTACAAACCCCCAGTCCCCAAAGCTCGGCACATAGCTGTGATAAGGCTGCACCGTCAGCCCTGCACCGGGTGATACCGGGTTGCGGGTCTGGCGCAGGGTTTCCACCACTGTCCAAAACGCGTCACGCGCAAAGACCGGAGAACCGGACTGCGTCACGATCACACCCCGCTGACTGATCCGTTCCACCAGGCGGGCATAAAACTCACGTGTGTACAATTTTGAAATCGCGTAGGTCTTGGGATCTGGCAGATCCGCGATCACCACGTCAAATATGTCATTCGTCTGGTCCACAAAGACCCACGCATCCATATTTTCTATACGCACTCGCGGATCTCGTAACGCGCCACTGTTGAGCGCAGACAGATCAGGTTGGTCGCGAAATATCTGTGTGACACGGGGATCCAGATCAACAAGGACGACCTCTTGCACATTGGGCCAGCGCAAAACCTCGCGCACGGCCATGCCGTCTCCACCACCCAAAACCAAAACCCGTCGCGCATCAGGCACGCGGGCCATTGCAGGATGCACAAGAGCCTCGTGATAGCGATGCTCGTCCAATGAATCAAACTGGACTGCACCATCCAAAAATAGTCGGGTGCGGTCCCTGTAACGTGTTACGGTCACCTGCTGATGCGCCGTCTGTTCCGACAAAATGACATCGTCTTCATAGAACAGGACATCTGTCAGCTTTGCCAAACGACCCACACCAGACAGTCCCATAACGCAGGTCACCAATCCTGCCAGCCACAGCACCCAAAGACCGCGCCCGAGTTCAGCCCGAAACACCCAAAGCGCATATCCCGCCACCGCAAGATTCAGCAAGCCAAACACCAAAGATGCCCGCATCAGCCCCAGATGCGGCACCACCAACAAAGGAAAAGCAACAGCCGCCAGCAGGGCGCCCGCATAATCCGCAGTCAGCACGTTCGACAATACATGCGGCATTGCCCCACGTTTTTGCAGAACGCGGGTAATCAGCGGAATCTCAAGCCCGGAAAGAGCACCAATCACAATCACGACACCAAACAATAGCATCTGGACCTGTCCCAGTGCCCCATAGGCCAGAAACAGCAGTGGCGCGGAAAAACCGCCCACAATCCCAAGCAGGATCTGGCTTAGGGCAAAGCCCTGCGTTGCATGGGTCACGTAGCGCGAAAGCCATGCACCAATGCCCAAAGATGTCATGAAAAGCCCGATGACCAGCGAAAACTGGGTGATACTGTCACCCAATAAATAGCTTGCCACCGCGCCTGCAATCAACTCGTAGACAAGTCCCGCAACTGCCACCACAAAGGTCACAGCCAAAAGCCCCAAATCGCGCAGATCGCGCGGTGCTTGAGTGGTCATCCGCTCAGGATCACGGATCCAATAATAATCGCGAGTGCGATAAAGGCCGCGGCCATAAGGATCGCAATGGCAAGGTTTTGATCCTCTTCAATCTCTTTTCGGATCGAAAATGGTGTGATCCATTCGATGATCACCCAGCTGATGATCATCAGACCCAGCCCCACTCCGGTGTAGATCACGGTCGAGACGATCTCGGCCAGGTTAATGATGTCCATAGGTCCACCCCTTGTTCACTTATTTCACTCCGCCTGCGCGAATATATCCCACGCCGGACGATCCGGTGCGGGCCGAAACAACATTGCTGCTTTCACCCCCGACACCCAGCCACGACAAATACCCGCTGGTGCCAACAGCCCCGGCCAAAACTACCAAAATAATAAGGCGCGGGATCATCAGTCATCGCTCCAGTCACTGCCAGCCATGCGGGCTTGATATGCAAAATAGCGGCGCGCCAGAAACGCGATAACCAGTCCACCAAAGAGCAAAGATGCCCATTTCAGAGCCACCGTGCTCCATACTCCACCGACGACCTTGTATCCGATGGCGTTCGCATGTGCGCCCCCCGGCCAATCCACGCCTGTTTCATCAAGACTGATCACCAAGGTGTAATCCCCCGGCGCCAATATCAACCGCGTGTAGGCTGTGGTACGTCCTTCGGACCAGTACTCTCCATTTTCCGTCCCTGAATAATACGCAACCTGTTCAGCATATTCGGCAATGGTCTCATCGTCTTCGTTCAAAAGTTCGGTTTCAAAAACAGCCCAGCTGTTAGACACGTTGGCACGCAACATGATTTCAGTCAGTCCACGTGTTTCGGTCACTGTGAACGGCACGGATACAGGCCCAGAGTATCTGACCTCGTCATAGGGTACGAGGGTTGTGGTAAACGCACCTGTCGTCATCCACATACCCAAACACGCCACCACCGCCAGCATCAGCACATTGCGCAGAAAACTTGCGATTTTTGGGATTTCATAGGGTTTCAGAACATGCGTGCCCTCTGGATCAGCACGGTGCCAGCCGTCTGCGGGCAATTGAAAGCTCTCGATCAGTGCGGCCTGATCGGGCAATTCCGTCAGTTCGTATTCTTGTTCCCCTGCCGCTGACGACAGGGTCAGCATGCGGTCTTCGCACAGCAGATCCACATAAAAACTGGTATCTGTGATCCGCGGCACATAATTAAAGGCGCCCTCTATAAAACTCGGCCGGATCCGTCCGGAGGAATAATAGGTAAAAGTCCGCCCTTCCCATCGGAGCTTTGGACGGTTTTCAGAGGTTTCAATCTGCACACCCGTCAGCGTAGCGGGATTTGGTGGGACGCGTGTCTTGCGCGTAAAGGTGATCCACCCATCCTCATATGTCAGCCAGGCATAGCCGTGGGTCGGAGAATAAATCTGGTGGTCAACCCATGTATATGTTCTGCCGTCATGCTCTTCGAACCAGGCTATAGTACCAATGACCGTAAAGGACTGACCAAAGACATCGCCCACCATTCCAAGCTGGAACGGCGTCTCCGGGCGTTGCATGGCCGCAGCGTCCAGCATGATTGTATAGTCATCATTTGCGTCCAGTGTCGCGCCGCAATAGCTGCAAACCTGAACGCGTGTGCGCCCCCCGCCCAGAATATCAAGGCCGGCACCGCAGCTTGGGCACGAAATATGTTTTTGTGCCGCTGTCATTGCGCCCGCACTTTCCATGGATCAACCCATTGCCCGGTGAACCACGCAGCGCCGCTGTCCCATTCTTCGTACGTCGCTGCCCAGCCATTGGGTCCGGTCAGATCCACATAGCGATGGGGTTCGCCAAGATCCAAGACCTCAGGGAAAGCCCCGCGCACGGCGGTACAGCTCGCAGCTTCGATCTCGGTCACCGTATAGACGGGTCCCTCCCGCGGAATGGCGATCATCTGGCCCAGCCTTTTCGGCTCATCTACCGGCCATAGGCTGACAGGCAGCGGCGTTTCAACCACGACATCGCCTTCATCCACGCTTAACCAAAGACCAGCATCCCCTTCGAGGCACCAGTATTCGTCCCACCACCCGCGCCCGTAATCAAACCGTGCATGCCCAACCGGCAGCAAAAGCCGCCCGGCAACGTCCACCAGTTGATCTAATTGAAAAAGAGACGGTGTGTCATCCATATCACCGGCGGAGCCGAGGGCGCGCAAACCGTCGGTCATCACGGCATTGGTGGTTCCGCAATAGTCACAGCTTATCATCCGGGCCGTTTTGAACCGATCCGGCAGGGCAGCACCGCATGTGGCGCAATTCAGTTGGGTCAAGCGGCCAAGACCTTTTTAGCTTACGTCTATCCATATAAGATTAGGTATTTTTTAACCGGAATGCACCCCCAATCCCAGTCACATACGTGATTTTCGGGTTGGAAATAATCAAAGATAAGCTTTTTTTGTGGCGTCGGTCCGACATCCCCCGTTGCGACCTCTCCTGCACACAAGAACGCTTTACACAGTCTGTTCAACCGTAAAGGGCTTCGATTTCTTCTGCGTAGATCTCATGGATCTTGGACCGTCTGACCTTCATCGTGGCTGTCACTTCGCCATCATCATGATCCAGTTCCTTGGGCAGTAGATATACTTTCTTGATCTGCTCGACCCGCGCCAGATCCTTGTTGTGGCGCGCAACCTCTGCATCAATCAATTCCTGCACCAACGGATTTTCCGCCAAAGACCGGAATGTGGTATACGCAATGCCCTTGGATTCCGCCCACAGCCGCACGGTGTCCATATCAATCTGCACCAAAGCAGCTGCATAAGGACGACGATCCGCGATCATAATAACCTCTTTGATGTAGGGGCTTGCCTTAAGTACATTCTCAATCAGTGAGGGCGACAGATTTTTACCCGCAGCGTTGATCATGATGTCTTTTTTACGATCAATCAGGGTCAACGTCCCGTCTGGTTCGATCCGACCCACGTCACCGGTGTGCAGCCACCCGTCAACAATCGTTTCAGCTGTTGCGCTTGGGTTGCGGTAGTATCCCTTGAACACCGTTGGTCCCTTGAACAAGACTTCACCATCTTCGGCAATACGACACTCTACCGTGGGGACAGGCGCACCGACGCGCCCCTCACTATTGCCCCATGCCGGCTGGATTGTCCCGACACCCGATGTCTCGGACATGCCCCATGCCTCACGCAGATTGACACCGATGCCCCGCATAAAAAACAGCAACTCTTCGGAAATCGGTGCAGCGGCAGAGATTGCAAAACTCACGCGGCCCAATCCCAGATAGCTGCGGATATGCCGGTATATCAACGTGTCCCAGAAGGCGTGTGCCGCCCGATCCGCGCCTGTCCATTGATCGCGCCGCTTCGCACCACGCTCCATGGCGCCTTTCAGGGCCAATAGGGTCAGCCGGCGCCGGACGGGGCCCGCTGTCTGGGCCTGCACCATCACCCCGGCCTGCATTCGTTCCCAGATACGCGGCACACCGAAAAACACCTGTGGGGCAACCTCACGTAAATCCAGAGTGATGGTGCGCAGGCTTTCGCCAAAATTCATCACGAACTGCCGCGACAGACCGTTGATCACCGTGACGGCCTGCTCTGCGATATGACACAGTGGCAGGTAGCTCAGGACCTCTGTCCCGGGTCCGTAGTCCGCAAAAAGATCATCGGCAACGGTCGTCCCCGCGCTGATATTGCCATAAGAAATCTCTGCCGCTTTCGGCAATCCGGTAGAGCCCGAGGTAAAGACCATGAGCGCCGTATCTTCGGCCTGAATCTTCGCAATACGTGCGAGGACTTCGTTACGCTGCCCACGCTCCAGCGCCGCACGGCCGCGGGCCAGAAGATCAGCCCATGTTATTAGATTCAGATGGTTTTGATCCTGACACCCTTTGGGATCAAAAACCACCAGCTGACGCAACTGCGGAACACGACCGTCAAGTGCGATGATTTTATCGAGCTGTTCCTGGTCTTCTATGAACAGAATGGTGGTGTCAGACGCATTGACAAGATGATCCAGCTCGGCCGGGGGGCTGGTGGGGTACATCCCCACGGCCACGCCTCCCGCAGCACCGACACCAAATTGCGCCTGTACCCATTCGCTTCGATTTTCAGATAAAATACCAATATGGTCGCCTTGCTGCATCCCAAGGTCAATGAGCCCTGCCGCAGTGGCATAAGACAGTTCCTGCAATCCACCCCAAGTAACTTCGTTCCAGACCCCATAGCGTTTTTGTCGCATCGCGATCGAGTCAGGGCGATGATTGGCGTGATCAGCCAGCATCGTATGGATAGACACAAATCTGCTCGAAGGAAGGTCAAATGCCATAAGCTTACCCCAGCCACCGCTTGCGGCGTTTATAATGTTTCACGTCACGAAATGACTGCCGTTCCGCGCCGTCTCCCATACCCAGATAAAAGCTCTGGATGTCAGCGTCTTCGCGCAGCCGAGCAACTTCGCCTTCCATGACGATCTGGCCACTCTCCATGATATATCCATAATCGGCCACGGAAAATGCAACGTTTGCATTCTGCTCGACCAGCAAAATCGCAACACCTTCTTCGGAATTCAGCGCCCGGATAGATCCAAAAATTTCCTCAACAACCTGGGGTGCAAGGCCCAGGGACGGCTCGTCCATCAAGATCAACTCGGGACGCGCAATCATGGCCCGACCAAATGCCAACATCTGCTGCTCGCCACCAGACAGATAGCCGGCAATCTGAGTGCGCCGTTCTTTCAGTCTGGGAAAAAAGCTGTAGACCCGATCGTAATCGGGCTTGGCACCACGTCCGTCCAGCGCATACGAGGCGGCAACCAGATTATCCTCTACGGTCATTTCCGAAAAGATCCGGCGGCCTTCACGCACATGGAACAGTCCTTGCTGAACAAGTTTGTCCGGAGTGACCTTCAAGATAGATTGCCCCCGAAAAGCGATCCGGCCTTCGCCGATTTCGCCATTTTCGAGGGCTAACAAATTTGACGCAGCCTTGAGAGTTGTTGTCTTGCCTGCACCATTTGTGCCCAAAAGCGTGACGATCTTGCCATCTGGCACCTCTAGTGACAGCCCTCGCAAGGCCTGCACGGTGTGGTGATAGGTGACTTCGATATTTTCGATGACCAGCACGCTTTGGGTCCTTTCGTCTTAGACGCTCAACCAATCCGACGTCGGATTGAACAAACCGGACTCCGGATCATAGGAATACACACGGCCTGTGCCGATAGCATTGTTCACCATGCTGATGGGCCCGCCAAAGAACCCACCTGTGTCCCAATCACTGATACCGGCAAGTGTTTCAGCCAAATTGTCAGCCGTCAGCTCATGTCCGGCCTCGGCCGTGTCGCGCAATGTTTTGAACGCAATTTCAAGCCCACACATGGTTTGTAACGTCCATGTCGACAAATATTTCTCAAGCGGGGTTCCGGCAAACATTTCGCCTGCATATTTGGCATAGGTCTGGTACCGTGGTGCGTCGGCCTGATCCCAGAAATAACGATAGGGCATCACGCCTTCATAGCCGGCAAGGAATGGCCCGGCCTGTTTGGTGATCCGGTCCGCAATGATTTTTTCCATGCCCCAGAACGTGCCACGGAATTTTGTGGGCAGACCAAACTGGCGCGCGCCACCGATCAGTTGTGGCCAAACCCCGGTCACATAACCCTGAAGAATACAGTATTCTGCTCCTGACTGCGCCAGCTTGGTGACGTGGGTCGGAATATCCGCACCCTGAGGCTTAGTGACTTCTTCCAGCACTACTTTGATCCCGAGACGTTCCGCCGTGGCACGTCCATGCGCAATCGGGTCCCGTCCGAATTCTGTATTGGAATAGATGAACGCGACGGTGGTTCCACCTTCGGCCTTAATATTTTCCAAAAGGATATCGAACTGGCTTTGATAGCTTGGTCCGGACACATATTGGTAAGGATGTGTCGCAGGATCGGCCAATTCAGACGCAAACGAGGTCGATCCCATGATGCGGGCATTCGCGCCCTTCAGCTCGGGTGCCATCAGTTTCATTGCACCAGTACTGTCGGCCATATAGCCCACAAGATTGTTGCCATGGCTGGCCAGGGCGCGCTGGTAATTGGCAAGCGAATTTTGCGGAATATAGCCACTGTCTTCGGTGACAAAACGGATCGGTGTACCTGCAACACCGCCTTCGTCATTGAACAGCTTTTGCGCCATTGCAAAGGCGGGAGCGACCAATTGGCCCGCAGTTGCGAACGGTCCGGTCAAGGGCAGCGAAGCCCCGATGATATATTCGGCGGGTTGCGCTTTTAGGATCATGGGCGTGCCAAGGGCTGCCGTTGCAGCGGCCGTGGTCCCTAGAAAGGCGCGGCGGTTCATTGTCATGTGGTCTCTCCCTAAAATGCTGGTTATTTTTGGTTATCCGCGCGCAAAGGGCCAGCGGTTCGCGGCACGGATCAGTCTGTCGACAATATGATTGATACCCAAAGGTTCCTTGAGCAGGAAAAATATCAGCAACAGACCGAAAATGATCTCTTGCAGGGGGGCAATAATTCGCGTGGACGCAGTATCGCCATTGGTGACAACACTCGCAGTCACCTTGATGAGCTCTGGCACAAGAACGATCAAGATCACGCCAAACAGGGGCCCGAGGGTCCGTCCCATCCCACCGACAATGACGGCTGCGATCAATTCGAGGCTCAGTTCCAGTTCAAACTGCTCTGGCAGAATGCGCGCGTAGAAATACGCAAAAAGAGCACCTGCCATCCCGCAATAAGCTGCCGATAAGGCAAAGCTCATCAGCTTGTAACGCAACAATGAAATACCAAGTATTTCAGCTGAATAATCGCGGTCGCGTATCGCAATAAACGCCCGGCCCACGCGGGTCCGAAACAGGTTCTGTCCAGCCAAAAGCGCCAAAACAGCAGAAACGGCAATCAGGATGAACATCTCGCGCTTGGTATCAAGCTCCCAACCCAAGAGGTTCGGAACCGGTGTATTGATCCCAACAACACCACCAGTGACGCCCGCAAATGTTTCATTTTCCACGATAAAAATAACGATAAAGCTTGCCGCAAGTGTTGCTACAGCAAGGTACAGACCCTTAACCCGCAATGACGGCAAGCCCACGATGATCCCGATCAGAGCGGTTATTGCCACTGCCACAGGTATGGCAATCAAAGCTGTGAGTGCATCCGGGACAACCCCCTCCATAACGTTATGCAGGATTGTCACCGCATAGGCCCCGATCGCGACAAACGCACCATGCCCAAGGCTGATCAAGCCCGTGTATCCGGTCAGGATATTTATGCCGACAACCGCCACCAGCAAAATGCCAACCTGGCAGGCGATCAGGATCATGTAATCGTTGGCAAAGAGTGCGAAAACCGCCAGACACAAGAAAGACCCATATACAAAAGCCTGTTTGTAGCCGTTATTGACGATCCGTTCATCGGCGCCATAGCTGGATTTAAGATTGCCGTTGATCATATCCGCTCGACTTCCTTGCTTCCCATCAAACCATGGGGCCGCACCAGTAACACCAAAAGAACCGCAACATACGGCACGATTTCAGCCCATTCGCCACCCAGTTGCCATTGGGTCATTGCCTCAAGTATGCCCACGGCCATGGCGGCAATGAACACCCCGACATAGCTGTCCAGCCCCCCCAGCAACACAATTGCCAGAACAGAAAATCCGAACAGGCCTAGCGTCGGGGATACGCCATTGCGTGTGGCAAGGATTGCACCCGCAATGGCGCCCGTTGTACATGCAAGCACCCAAGCCCTGCTGAACACCTTTGGGACAGATATTCCCATCGAGTAAGCCGTAGATTGATCCTCGGCTGTTGCGCGGATCGCGATACCGCTTTTGGTATACCGTACCCACAAGACAATCCCGCCAAACAGGAGCAGAGCGATGACCATATTCACAAGGTCTGCGCCAAACAAAAAGATCATCGTGTCGCCGATTGAAAAGCGTACAGGCGTGTTGGGCGCTATATGAGGCACAAACGCCGCATCAGCCGTCCAAATGATTGAAGAGGCACCAGACAGAATGGAGATTAGTCCAACCGTAACCATGATCATCGCAAAAATGCTTTGTCCCATCAGCGGGCGCATCAACGTCCGCTCTATCAATCGGCCCAAAATCGCGTTGGCGACCAGTGCTCCAACAATCCCGAGGATGATGCGCGGCAGGTTTGACACCCAATCCAAAACAGCACCAAAAGGTGAGAACATCGGGGCATCCGCCTTGGCCGCGACCAGCCAGTCCGGCTGCCAAGAGGCAAGCCATGACGGGGCCCATGCCGCCTGCGGGACAATCACTGCAAAGGTGAAATAGAAATAAGCCCCGAACATGATCAGATAGCCATGGGCAAAGTTAACGACCTTGGTCGCTTTGTAGACGCTGACGATTCCAACCGCTATCAGTGCATAAATTGCGCCTGACATCAGTCCATTAATCGCAAACTGTAAAAACTGTCCCATCAGGCTGCAGCCCCCAAATAGGCCTTAATGACTGCGGGGTTGCCCGAAACTTCATCCGGCGTACCCTCGGCGATTTGTTCTCCAAAGTTCAGGACAACGACATGCGAACAGATATCCATCACCATGTGCATATCGTGTTCCACCAACAAGATGGTTGTTCCAAACTCTTCTTGGACGTCCAGAATGAAGCGCGCCATATCCGCAGTTTCTTCGCGATTCATGCCCGCAACAGGTTCATCCAGCATGAGGACACGCGGCTGCATGGCAAGCGCCCTGCCTAATTCGACCCGCTTTTGCAGACCATACGGCAACATGGTGATTGGCAGCTTACGGATGTGGTCAATTTCAAGGAAATCGATCACGCGCTCTTCGATATCGCGACGCAGGGCAAGCTCTTCGGTTCGGGCCTGACCAAAGTACCGCAAGGCCTGCCACAAAGTGGTGTTTAATCGGGTGTGCGCCCCAAGCTTGATATTATCTAGGACTGTCATTCCACGAAACAGGGCGATATTTTGAAATGTCCGTGCCATTCCCAAGCCCGCCCGACGATCCGGTCCCAGACCAGAAATGTTACGGCCATCAAAATGCACAGACCCTTTGTCTGGCGTGTAAAAACCGGAGATCGCATTGAACAAGGAGGTCTTGCCCGCTCCATTTGGGCCAATGACACCGGTAATGCCGCCGGGAATGGCTTCAAAGCTGATACCTTTCAGCGCTTTGATACCTCCAAAGCTCAAATGTAGATCCTGGATCTTTAACATATAATCATGCGCCTTCTTCACTGAAATCTGCATACTACAGGTCGGATAATTTTACCTAGTGGAATTTTTCACTAGTATTTACCCAAAACCCGGCCATGATTTTCAGTGAGAGGCTCTACTCCCATTGCTCCCATATCAAGAGAAAAGCACAAGCGACTTGATCCTGACAAGGGCTTGTCGCGGTCAGATCACCCTAAGTTTGGCCAAATCCGGAATTTCTCGGTTTGTGACGCAACGTGACTTTACCAGAGCCTCAGATCCACCTCTCACAACAAGATCTGCACCGTGCGATGGTGCATCCTTTGGACGACCTGAAAATCCACCGATCCACGTCACATACGACGGAAAAGCGATCTAGAAAGTGCGAAAACAAACCGGACACAACGATGCCACACCCAAGAATTTTTCAGTATTTAGGATTCATTTTTGCCAATAGTTTGCCCATTAGACAAACAGGACACCAATTTGTACTGGTCGTCACACTAATTTAATTAACTTCAATGACGAATGTTCCAGGATCGACGCTATGCCCAAAGGACCCAAATCAGTTGAAACATGCTTGGGGTTTTTTTACAGGATATTAGTTCTCGGAATTGAGAGCCGCACCCTTAAAAGTTTACGGGTCAAACAGAGTGGCAAGGTGACGGGATGAAGGTTCCTGCACTTTGGCCATGGC
>JAYQEA010000068.1:17695-21790 GCA_038138625.1 Roseivivax sp. | reverse complement strand
GTGGGTCGCAGGTTCGAATCCTGCACGGCTCACCACTGTATCAAAAAGTGTAAATGAAACTTCAGCGCTCCGGACGTTGTTATATTTTGGAATGGGCCGATCAATTGCTTGTAGATTCGCTTTTGCGAAACACAGCGGTCTATCGGCTGATCAAATGGTGGGTTTGTATGCCGCCTCTCAGCTATGGTGCGAGTGGCGGCATATCTTGGACACCTGTATTTGAGGTAAGGCCCGATGAAATTACTTCCAGGACTGTAGACTTAGCTAGACCACGTAGGTGAAAATCAGCACGCCGTGCCATTTTGACCGGATGCAGCCCTGACCAACAGGACCCTTTTCTTACGACCCGCCTTGGTGACGAAAACAATTTCTTCTGATCCGTCTTTATTAACCACGTATTTTAATCGGTGGAGCGAATATCTCTGACCATTAATGGAAATGTCTTTGTGATCGCCGGATAGAGACACATTGTTTAATTCGCTGTCCAGCCGGGTAAGGATTGTTTCTAAAGACTGGGTCTCTAGATGCCGCACTTCTTTTATAATCTGAGCGAGAGTGATCGGCTCCAGACCACCTTTTTCACGCTCTTCATTAATGCGACGCATTGTCTTGCGTGTGATAAAGTAACCCAGTGTTGCAACAAGGGTCGCCGCCGTTCCCGCGACGGTCCATCCGACGGGTGTGAGACCCAGGAAAGTTGCTGCTGGTGTCCCAAGAGGGCGTGGCCGGATCTTTTTCACACATTGATACATGATAAGGCGGAAGGCGATCGAAACCACTGCAGTGTTCTGCGTAAAACGGCCACAAAATTGTACCATGCTGGTTCGTTGGATGCTTTGGTCGTGCGGACCGTAAGCTGACACCCCCCCCCAATACAGATAGATCTACACTGTATCTTGGCGAAATTCTGTCCCTCAGCTTTGGTCCAACAGCCAGTTTCCATTGGTGTTATACTTTTTGTTAGTCGTGGGGCATCGCACAGTGTCAGCCTCATCTTATGGTCTAAGTTTTGGCAAAGGTTAGGCTCTGACGCCAAAGGGTAATGCACGCAAATGTGCGCATGTTTGCGCTCGCGGTGATGGACCGGAAAAGTCCATCCCAACACGCTCTGCCAAGCAGTGTCGTGATTGCGATAGTTTTTCCGTCTATGTTGATCCTTTTTAGGTGTATGGAGACACTCTCGCGACGGCTTTGTCTCGAAACTGGCGGCGGCGTTTGGTGCTGGCACCTCGATCCGGCCAGCAAGCGAACGCGATGGCTCAAGACGCGGCGTATAAGGATTGACCGCGCGTTTTTTCTCGGGAATTCTGAACAAAGGTTTTGACGATGCACGCAACATTTCTAGCTTGCGTCGTTTCTGTTTAGGGCTTGGGGGATGTTATGATTTTGCTGGATGATCCCGAAATACAGACCGGGGGCGAAAGGCGACCCGAGGCCCGATCGGGTCGTGGCAAGGGTCTGCGGATATCTGAAGCAACGTTTCGGATTTTATCTCGGCATGAATAGTATAACGCCAGCGGAGCGTGCGCGCCGCGCGGCGCAATCCATGTGGGACGATGACCGCGCATCGACTTGGTTTGGTATGCATCTGGCAGAGATAGGCGAAGGTAGTGCAGTGATGGTTCTGACAGTGCAGGCCCATCATTGCAACGGCCATGGAATGTGTCATGGTGGTGTGACTTATGCATTGGCCGACAGTGCTTTTGCTTTTGCGTGCAACAGCCGCAATCAACGGACCGTCGCCCAGCAAAACTCTATGACCTACGTTGCAGCAGCCTGGGAGGGTGACATTCTTACGGCACGCGCGAGGGAAGTCAGTGCCTCGGGCCGCAGCGGGATTTATGATGTAAAGGTCACCCGACAGGATGGCAGTGTGGTTGCTGAATTCCGTGGGCTTTGTCGGGCGATCAAGGGGCAGCTTTTCGATGAAGAAGGAACACCATGAAAGATCTTACGCCGGCGCGGTCCGACCTTGACCCAATAGAAATTGCCAGCCGTGACGAGATTTCGGCGCTGCAGCTACAAAGACTGCAATGGACGGTGCGACATGCTTATGAAAACGTCCCCCATTACCGGGCAAAATTCGATGCGGCTGACGTTCATCCGGAAGACCTGAAGACTTTAGATGATCTTGTGCGCTTCCCTTTTACGATGAAATCGGATCTTCGCGACACTTACCCGTTTGGAATGTTTGCTGTGCCGCAGGAGCAGATCCTGCGCATCCATGCCTCATCTGGCACCACGGGTAAACCCACCGTTGTCGGCTATACCGGACAAGATATTTCGGACTGGGCAAAACTGGTTGCGCGATCCATGAGAGCATCAGGCGTGCGGCCGGGCGATATGGTGCACATAGCCTATGGCTATGGCCTTTTTACCGGTGGATTGGGCGCGCATTACGGCGCCGAGGCTCTGGGCTGCACGGTTATACCGATGTCTGGTGGTCAAACTGCGCGCCAGGTGCAGCTGATTTCGGATTTTGCCCCAAAGGCGATCATGGTCACGCCTTCTTACATGTTAAACCTTCTCGAAGAGTTCCAGCGTCAGGGCCTCGATCCGCGGGCCTCTAGTCTGGATGTCGGAATTTTCGGGGCTGAGCCTTGGACACCCAAAATGCGGTCCCAGATAGAGGCTGATTTCGATATGCATGCCGTGGATATATATGGCCTATCAGAAGTGATGGGTCCCGGCGTGGCCTGTGAATGCGTTGAGACAAAAGATGGGCTGCACATTTGGGAGGATCACTTCTACCCCGAGATCATTGATCCGGTCACTGGAAAGGTGATGCCAGATGGCCAAGAAGGTGAATTGGTTTTTACCACCTTAACCAAAGAAGGACTGCCAATCATCCGGTATCGCACGCGGGACCTGACACGGCTATTGCCAGGGACGGCGCGGTCTATGCGTAGGATCGAAAAAATTACAGGTCGCTCGGACGATATGATCATCCTGCGTGGTGTTAATGTCTTTCCAACCCAAATCGAAGAACAGGTTCTCGCCGTTGACGGACTTGCACCTTATTACCAGATCGAACTGCATAGTCCCGGACAGATGGACGCGATGCGTATATTGGTGGAAAGTTTGCCTGACCAACTTGAAGGCCGTAATGCGGCGGGTTTGGCTCTTGGCCGACGGATCAAGGATTTGGTTGGTGTCTCAGCTGAGGTCATAGTTGGCGAACCGGGCAGCGTGGAACGCAGTCAAGGCAAGGCGCGGCGCTTGGTGGACTTCCGTGACAAAGGGTGATGTTGCCGCTTGTCTAGCGGCTCTCATTGGTCGTAGTCGACCACAACGGTATCGCTGATGGCGTAACTTTGGCACGACAGAACGTAGCCAAGAGCCACTTCATCGTCTTCTAAAGCGTGATTGGTTGCCATTTCGACCCGTCCTTCAAGGACTTTGCATTTACATGTTGAGCAAACACCGGCCGTGCACGCATAAGGCGCATCAATTTCAGAGCCAAGCGCGGCTTGAAGCAAGCTTTGATCGCGCGACATCTCCAGCGTATGCGTTGCGCCATCCAGAACCACGCGCAACTCAACAGGTTCCATGTCGTGTGATGTTTTAATGTCAGAGTGTTTTTGCGGCAGCTGTCCCGGCTGGCCAGATGCAAAAAGCTCGAATTTGATTTGGGACGCATCCATACCGTGCGTTTTCAGACTGTCGACAATCGTCAACATCATCGGCTCGGGCCCGCAGATCAGCGCCTGATCGACAGTTGTGACATCCACCCAATTGGAAAAAAGGTCCGCGCATTTCCGGGTTGTCAGTTGGCCGGAAAACAGATTTGTATCCTGGCCATCCCCTTCAAGTATGTGCACTACCGTCAACCGTCCCATGTATTTGTTTTTGAGGTCCTCGATCTGATCTCGGAACATGATCGTGGACACGGCCCGGTTGGCATAAATCAACGTAAACCGGCTTTGGGGTTCGTATGCCAGAACGCTGCGCAGGATCGACAAAACTGGCGTGATTCCCGATCCACCCGCAAAGCCCAGATAATGGTGCTGGGATGAGGCATCCAGCGGAATGTGAAACTGACCCATCGGCTCCATGGCTTGGACTGTGTCGCCGACCTGCAGCTCTGTATTGGCC
>JAYQEA010000068.1:2058-17685 GCA_038138625.1 Roseivivax sp. | reverse complement strand
GTATTGGCCCATGTTGAAAAGGCGCCACCCTGCACACGCTTGATGCCGACCTTTAAAGCGGGGTCATTCAGTCCTGCGCAGATGGAATAGGATCGTCTGATTTCGGTTCCGTCAAAATTGCGGCGAAAGGTCAGGTATTGTCCCGGTTGAAATCCAAAGTCACCAGAGGCAGGCGCCAGTGTGACCTCGACCGCATCGCGAGTGGTTTTGCGCAAGGCGGTGACAGTTAGATCGTGGAAACGGGCCATATTTGCCTCAGATACATTTGAAATAGTCAAAGGGTTCTAGACAGGCGTCACACCGCCATTGCGCTTTGCAGGGGGTCGAGCCGAACTGGCTCATCCTCGTCAATTGCTCTGAGCCACAGCGCGGACAGCTTTTTGGGCCTCCGGCAGGGTGTGGCGGCGCAATTCCGTAGGCTTGCAGTTTTTCACGCGCAGAGTCGGTCAGCCAATCAGTGGTCCATGGTGGCGACAGTTGCGTTCGCACGCGTAGCTTCGCCACGCCTTTGTCACGCAATGCCGTTTCTATATCCAGTGCGATGATCTTGGTTGCGGGACAGCCTGAATAGGTTGGGGTAACGGCGATTTCCAATGTGTCGTCCAGCCACTGGATGTCTCGAATGACCCCCAAATCGACAACCGATATTACGGGAATTTCTGGGTCGGGGACTTCGTGCAGCCATTGCATGATAGTCTCGGGTTCGGCAAGCATTTTTCTGCTACCACCGTGCATCAGGATAGGCCCTTTGCAGCCACTGCATTTGCGTCAGCAAGTGACCAAGATGTTCGGAATGCATCGCACCGGATTTTCCACCTTTGTGTGAAAAGCGTGTCTTGGGGACTGTCAGCGTGGCACGCGAAAGGATGCCCGTAATCGATGCTTCGTAGTCATCCCATAATGTTTCAGGAGCAGGGGCGACCGCAGTAGTGGCCATCTCGTGATCGACGGTGTCGCTGACAAAGGCTTCACCCGAAAACGGCCACAAAAGATCCAAAGCGGATTGCATTCTGGCGTGGCTTTCCTCTGTTCCATCGCCAAGAGCGACCACAATTTCGGATGATTTTTCGTAATGATATGTAACTTCTTTGACCGCTTTGGCGGCGATTTCTGAAATGCGCTCGTCAGAAGAGGTCGTCAGTGCCCGCAACATTGGTAAATGCCATGCATCAAACAGGAACTGCCGCATCATGGTTTGTGCGAAATCCCCGTTGGGGCGTTCGACCAACAATAGATTGCGAAAATCCCAAACATCGCGACGCATCGCCAGATCATCAGCCGTGCGGCCGGCTCCTTCAACTTCTGCCGCATAGGCCAGCCACATCTGGGTCTGTCCGATCAGATCCAAGGCGATATTCGGTAACGCTATGTCTTCTTCTAATACCGGAGCCTTTCCGCACCATTCACTAATGCGGTGACCAAGTATGAGCGTGCTGTCACCCATCCGGCACAAAAATTCGAATTTGGCTTCCATTACATGTGTCCCACATCGTCTGGAATATCAAAGAAGGTGGGGTGGCGATATACTTTCGAATGCGAGGGTTCATACAGCGCGCCTTTCGCATCCGGATCAGAGGCAGTGATCGATGCTGACGGAACAACCCAGATGCTGACCCCTTCATTGCGCCGGGTATAGACGTCGCGGGCGTTGCGTACGGCGGCATCTGCATCCTGTGCATGTAGGCTACCGACGTGTCGATGGCTCATGCCATGCTGACCGCGAATAAAGATTTCCCAAAGGGGCCACTCGGTTCTCGATCTGGTCATCTGTCTATCCTGTAATCTTGGCGACGAAGGTTGCGGGCTGCCTTTCCGGACAAAGCTGCCAACACCTGTACTTGGAACCAATTGCAAACTGTCGCCCTGCTGTCGGGATTGCTGCGGCTATGTTTCTCGGTTTCTATTCAGCTGCTATTGACTGCGCGTTTTTCTTGGCGGCATGCGCCATGAGGCCCTCGCGGACCCATTTCCCATCGTCCCATGCGCGATTTTGCTCAGCCAGCCGTTCGGTATTGCAGGGCCCATTCCCACGTAGAACGTCAAAGAACTCGTCCCAGTCTGGTTGGCTAAAGTCATAACCGCCTTTTTCCTCGTTCCAGCAAAGGTCTGGGTCGGGGACCGTCAGACCAAGAAATGCTGCCTGTGGTGCGGTCTGCTCCACACACTGTTGGCGCAGCTCGTCGGATGAATTCATGTTGAAGCGCCAGTTCATGGAGTGCGCGGAATGAACGCTGTCTTTGTCAGATGGTCCGAACATCATCAACGACGGATACCAGAACCTGTTCAGAGCATCTTGGGCCATCCGCTTTTGTGCCGCCGTGCCGTTGGCCATTTTCATCATAATGTCAAAGCCCTGACGTTGATGAAAGCTCTCTTCTTTGCAAATGCGAACCATAGCACGCGCATACGGCCCGTAACTGGTTCGTTGAAGGGGTACCTGGTTCATGATGGCGGCACCATCGACCAGCCAGCCCACTGCGCCCATATCTGCCCATGTCAGCGTGGGGTAATTGAAGATAGAGCTATATTTCATGCGTCCGTCCAACAGCATTTCTGTCAGCTCGTCGCGGCTCACTCCAAGGGTTTCCGCCGCACAGTACAGATAAAGCCCATGGCCGGCCTCGTCCTGAACCTTGGCCAACAGGATGGTTTTACGTTCAAGGGTAGGGGCGCGGGTGATCCAGTTGCCTTCGGGCAGTTGACCTACGATCTCCGAATGTGCGTGCTGGCCGATCTGGCGGATCAACGTTTTGCGGTATCCTTCGGGCATCCAGTCTTTGGGCTCGATTGTGTCGCCTGCGTCGATACGCGCCTGAAAGGCGGCAAGCTTTTCGGGATCGTCTTGTGTGGCCTCGGATTTGATCATTTGCGCATACATCGTCGTCCCCTTTACAATCGTTCCATAATAAGAGCCGTTCCTTGTCCGACACCGACGCACATCGTACAGAGCGCAAAACGCCCGCCTGTGCGCCTCAGCTGATTTGCCGCCGTAAGAACAAGTCGCGCGCCGGACATGCCCAACGGATGACCCAAGGCTATGGCACCCCCGCAAGGGTTGACCCGCGCGTCATCATCGTCAATGCCGAGTTCCCTTAACACAGCCAAAGCCTGCGCGGCGAATGCTTCATTGAGCTCAATCACAGCCATCTGGTCCAGTGTCAGGTTCAGCCGCTTCAAAAGCCTTTGCGTTGCCGGGACAGGTCCAATTCCCATCACGCGGGGGGCAACGCCCGCAGCAGCCATCCCCAGAATGCGTGCAACAGGGGTCAAACCTTGTGCTGCCGCAGCTTTGGGTGTGGCCAATAACAAAGCAGCGGCGCCGTCGTTCACGCCACTTGCATTGCCCGCAGTCACGGTGTGGTCCGGCCCGTTTATACCGCTCAGTTTGGCCAGTTTCTCGAGATCTGTTCCGGGACGTGGATGTTCGTCGGTATCGAAAATTATGGCCGGGCCTTTGCGCTGGGGCAGTGTCACCGGTACAATCTCATCCGCAAACATGCCAGCCTCAACGGCCTGCGCGTATCTGGCCTGACTGCGCGCAGCAAAAGCGTCTTGATCGGTTCGGCTTATGGTCCAATCCAAGGCCACGTTGTCAGCAGTCTGTGGCATGCTGTCGACGCCATAGGAGGATTGCATCCTAGGGTTTACAAAACGCCATCCAATCGTGGTGTCATAAACGCTATTGGCGCGCCCAAAAGCGTTTTCGGATTTTGGCATGACAAAGGGCGCACGCGTCATCCCTTCCACACCTCCTGCAATCGCAAGCTCGTAGTCGCCGGACCTAATCCCGCGAGACACAAAGCCCACGGCATCCATTCCGCTGGCACACAGGCGGTTCACAGTGATGCCGGGGACCTCTTCTGGCAAACCTGCGAGCAGGGCTGCCATCCGCGCCACATTACGATTGTCTTCGCCTGCTTGATTGGCTGAACCGTAGATGACCTCGTCAACTTTTGACCAATCCAGCTGCGGGTGACGGTCCATCAACGCTGCGATCGGAACCGCAGCCAAGTCATCCGTACGCAGGCCTGAAAGCGCGCCTCCATACCGGCCGATCGGTGTGCGAATACCGTCGCATATCCAGGCTTCGGTCACGTTGTTGCCATCCTCTATCCAATCTGGTGCTGCTTAGTTTAGCAGGACAAAATAATGGCACAAGAAAAAGTTACGAATTTACCCCTTGTGTTAATATTTTGTAATATTATCCGCGTGCTTCGGCTAGATACAGGCGCACGGCTTCTTGAACATGACGGAAACGGTCACCTCCTAAATGTTTGCCGCCGTACCATCTGGTCACCACGATAATTTCATTGTGCAGATTTTCACGCTCCAACATGCGCAAAATCACCATGCCGGCGCCGGATTCTCCATCATCGGTTTTCAGCCCGCCAGTCGTTGTCAGAACTGCCCAGCTGTTGTGCGTGGCTTTCGCGTATTTCTTTTGACGCTTGAGTTGCTTTAAAAAAATGCGTGCGTCTTCGGCAGAGTGGCAAGGTCCGCCGGATACTGCATAGCGTGATCCCCGGTCAGTAATGATGTTTTCAAGTTGCCGCATGCAGCACCCCCAATTGATCCCGAATACCTGAGCTACACAGATGTTGTAGGTGACCACGCGGGAATTTTCAAAGGATGGTGCAGTACAGCCTTTTCTAGCTGTGGTGCGTTGTCGGTACCACATTGATTGCAGTCGATGACTTGTCCGTTGGAGTCCGAAAATACCGGTTCCGCCCCTGTTGTCTGACGGAAGACGGGAGTCTTTTCAATTCTGTTATGATCACATGCCGGTGTGTCAATTTTTTGCAAAAAAATTTACCTGATTCTAAAGACTGCGGTGTCTCCGCTCCCTTTATCGGACGTGAACCGCATCCGGTTGCCTTGTGCACGGACTTCTTGGCAGTTGTAGTCGATGGGATAGCCCCCCCAATCCATCTCGCGACAGAAATAACCGTCTTCCCAAGTCCAGTTACCGGTGATGTCCCAACGTAATGCGCGTCCTTTTATTGTACCGTCGGGTTGGACCTTAACGCGGACCACAAGGTAGCGAAGTTCGCTGTCATCCATGACATCAAGAAAGACGTCGCGGTCCGTTATGACGGGCATACCTTCGGATGAGAAGCCGGCTCCGGCCATACCAATCCAGAGGATTGAGGCCAGATTGATTGCCATTTTTTTGCGTTTTAACATTTTCCACACCGCAGCCGTTGCCATGTCATACTTAGCGCTTAGACCGTTGGTTCAATGGTGCAGGAATTGAATAGGCAAAGGTTTGCCTATTCCGTGATGTATCATCAAATCAAACCCGCAGTATGCAGGCTGTTAGTCGCGCGGTAATCCCAGAACGTCCAGCATATCGTAGGCTCCGGGTGACTTGTCTTGTCCCCAAAGTGCGGCCTTCAGGGCGCCACGCGCAAACAGTGCGCGGTCACTGGCGACATGACGTAGAATGATTCGTTCACCGGCAGTTGCGAAAAGCACGTCGTGTTCGCCAACGATGTCGCCCCCGCGAATGGCTGTAAAGCCAATATCACCCCGTTTGCGCGCCCCTGTAATGCCGTCTCGCCCCCTGTCTGATGCGTCTTCAAGGGATATACCTCGGCCTTCGGCTGCCGCCTCGCCGAGCATCAGTGCCGTGCCGGACGGTGCATCAACCTTGCGGTTATGATGAGATTCAATCACCTCGATATCATAATCTGCATCAAGTGCCCGCGCGACTTGCCGTGTCAACACAGTCAACAGGTTAACCCCAAGGCTCATGTTGCCGGCGCGCACGATCACAGCATGTCGGGCGGCAGCATCAATACTCGCGATATCCTGAGCAGACAGACCTGTCGTGCCAATGACATGTACCAAGCGTGCCTGTGCTGCCAGCTCCGCAAACGCGACCGTGGCGGCAGGAGAGGTGAAGTCGATAACGGCTTGCGCGCGGGCAAAAGCCTCTAGCGGATCTGTCTCCACCTTGATCCCAAGGTTGCCTCCACCCATAGCCTGCCCAAGATCGAGACTTGCCCAAGGATGTTCGGCACGTTCAATGGCGCCGACCAATTCCAGACGCTCATTGGCCAGTACTTCTTTCACCAGCATCTGGCCCATGCGGCCTGATACACCCGTGATAACAACGCCCGGCTTCGACATGATCCGCCCCTTGATAAAATTACGCCCGCTCCCCTCTTAGACTGCAAGGCTGTGCTTGGCAAAGGGTGCGCAGACGCGTAACACAAGAGGTATGGGAAAGAACAGATTCACCGAAGATGGCGGCCCAAGTCAACGCCAGTTACGGGTGGGGGAATTGATCCGCCGCTCTTTGTCTGATGTGCTAGCGCGTGGGGATGTTCATGACCCCGAACTTGGCCGCATGTCCGTGACTGTGGGCGAGGTCAGATGCTCACCTGATCTGAAAGTCGCAACAGCATATGTCTCTGCGCTGGGTCGTCAGGGAGAGGATGATCTTGTCGGCCTTCTGGCAAGGAACAAATTCGAGTTGCGTCGTGCTGTTGCCAAGAACCTGACACTGAAATTTTCACCTGACTTGCGGTTCAGGTTGGACGATACCTATGACCGGATGGATGAAACCCGTCGCTTGTTCGCGCAAGACGATGTGCGTCGGGACCTTGAGGACTGACGTGATGCGGTGGTTGTGCGTGTCATTCGCACTTTGGGTTTTGATCACAGGCTCTGCGCGGTCTGATGGTTTGTGTACGCGGCAAAATTTTCAGGATGCGGACTACACTGTCTGTCGTATTGATATTCAGCAATCGGATTTACGCTTATTTCTATACGATGATCGTGTCCGGCCGTGGGGGCATTTCGCCACGCTTGATGATGCTTTGTTTGAACAGGGCCTGAAGCTGGCCTTTGCAATGAACGCGGGTATGTACCACGCCGACCGTGCCCCCGTTGGTCACTATATCGAAGACCATGTTGAAATCATGCGCGTTGTGCCCAGCCCTGGGCCCGGAAATTTTGGGCTTTTGCCGAATGGTGTGCTCTGTTTTGGAGCCGGATATTTCGACGTGATAGAGACGTTTCGCTACTTGCGTGATAAACCCGCCTGCCGATATGCGACACAGTCCGGACCAATGTTGGTCATTGATGGCGCCTTGCATCCTCGCTTCTTGGTGGACAGTACATCTCGGCTAATTCGAAACGGTGTCGGGGTCAGCCGTGATGGCTTGACGGGTTACTTCGTGATTTCGGATGATACAGTGACGTTCCACCAATTTGGCCGGATGTTTCGTGATTATCTTAAGGTAGATAATGCGCTGTTTTTAGACGGACGTGTTTCGCGATTACACGCACCTGATATGGGCCGGTCTGATTTTGGGCGCTGGATGGGCCCCATCGTAGGCGCAGTGGTGCCGCTGGATCAGCCCTAGCGGTTTGACAAATGCGCCCATGCTGGGTTAGCCGCGCCTATCGTACCACTAAAAGAGAGCAAGATGAGTATGGGACGCAGACGCAAAGGGCGCGCAGTTTCGGGTTGGCTGATTGTGGATAAACCGGCTGGCATGACGTCTACTGCGGTTGTGAACAAGGTACGATGGGCACTGGACGCGAACAAGGCGGGTCATGCGGGCACTTTGGATCCGGATGCCACCGGGGTTTTGGCTATAGCCTTGGGTGAGGCGACCAAAACGGTCCCTTTTGTGACCGATGCGCTTAAGTCATACCGGTTCACGGTCCGGTTTGGTCAGTCAACCAGTACAGATGATGCCGAAGGCGAGGTTTTGCAAACCTCATCCACACGCCCGTCGGACACACAGATTACAGAGGCGCTGCAATCGTTTATTGGAGAGATTCAGCAAGTGCCCCCAAAGTATTCCGCAGTGAAAATAGATGGCCAACGCGCGTATCGACTGGCGCGCGATGGAGAAGATATCGAGCTCGATGCGCGCCCGTTGTGGGTTGATGAATTGGTGATGACAGATCGGCCCGACGCGGATCATGCCGAACTCGAGATGGTCTGTGGAAAAGGTGGTTATGTCCGTTCTGTCGCGCGGGATCTTGGTGCGGTCCTGGGATGTTTTGGCCATGTGCGGACATTGCGTCGTGTTTGGTCGGGGCCATTCGAGATTGACGATGCAATCACCTATGATCAGATCGAGGCATTGGCGCGCACACCAGAATTGGACAGCTTTCTGCTGCCGCTAGAAATTGGGCTGACTGATCTGCCTGTGGCGCTGCTTAGTGCAGAGGGCGCGACCCGTCTACGCAATGGAAATCCGGGCTCTGTGCTGTCTACGGAGGCTGGGTTTGGTGATACCTGTTGGGGTCAGCATAATGGCCTGCCTGTGGCTGTGGGGCAGTTCAAGGCTGGAAAACTACACCCAGAACGGGTTTTTGTGACGTCTTCATGACCGAGATTTTGCGTCGTGTTCACGAAACCGATCAATGTTGGTCTGAGGCGTTGTATTCACCTTGCGAAACATACCGGTATGGTTTGCAAAGGCGATGGGGCGATGGTGATCAAATCCTGTTTGTCATGCTCAATCCGTCAACTGCAACTGAATTGCGTAATGATCCAACGATCGAGCGGTGCGAACGACGCGCGCGCGCTATGGGGGTGGCAGGATTAAGGATTGCCAACCTTTTTGCATTTCGTGCGACTGATCCTCGAGATTTGCGCAAGGCCAAATTGCCGATTGGTGCAGCGACCGATTCGATTTTGATACAATGGCATGCGCAGGTAATGATGACTGTGGCCGGTTGGGGTGTTCATGGGGCCTGGCTGAACAGGGGCGAGCAGATCCGTGACCTGCTGCCCGGGCCTTTGTACCACTTGGGTCTGACCAAAGATGGCCACCCTCGCCACCCGCTCTACGTCGCCTACACACGGCAACCTGTTGCGTGGTAGGTTCGCTCAGAACCTGACCAAGTCTGATCCTTAGTGCACCGTCACAGGCGCGTAATCGTTTTTACGCGCGAGAGCAAAAGCCATGGCACGGTCCTTCACCAATGCAAGTCGCGCGCCATCAGAGCGATGCACAGCATAAACTTGCGCTTCACCGATTTGTTCTTTCACTTCGTCAGGTAGTTCATCAGCATCAACTGGGCGCACATAGACGGTACGATCCGACACTATTTCATTAAAGTTTGTATTAAACGTCATGATCCTTACCCTTTTTTTATTTTGATGGTTTGTACAACTGCGTCTGGACGAATGAGGGTCAGATCGACATGCAGAAGACCATTTTCCATGATTGCCTCGCCGACTTCTACCCCATCGGCCAGCACGAAACTGCGCTGAAACTGGCGTGCGGCGATACCACGGTGCAAAAACATACGCTCGGCAGCATCTTCACGCTGACGCCCGCGAATGACCAGCTGTCGATCTTCCACAGTAATGGACAGATCGTCTTCGCCAAAACCAGCGACCGCCAATGTGATGCGATACGATGCCTGTGACGTCTGCTCAATATTATATGGCGGGTATCCGTCGTTGCCTGTTTTGGCGGCTCGTTCAAGAAGGCGTTCGAGCTGTTCGAAGCCGAGTAAGTGGGGATAGGACCCCAAAGTGAGTTTGGTCATGAGACACGTCCTAGCAATAGCGACCGTCGCGACCGGATCCCGTAATGGCGACCCAGCCATTTGTAATATGGGTTTCAATGAAGTCTGGCGCAAGGACTTTGCGACGGATGACAAATTTGTTATGAGCGGATCTCACCAGGTCCACAAAGAGAGGTCTGTAAATGAGCGAACGATCCGATCTAGCGATGAAACCTGAAGAAGTCCTGCGGGTCGAGTTGGAAGTCCTTCGCCGCGAACACCGTGATTTAGATGAAGCAACCGCAGCTTTGGCGGTGCAATCCACGGCAGACCAACTCACCTTACAGAGATTAAAGAAAAAGAAACTAAAACTGAAGGATCATATTCGCAGAATCGAGGACTTACTGCTGCCGGATATTATTGCCTAATCCATCGATCTGGCTATACATCCATCCCTGTCAGGGCGGCGGCGGGCTATAGTTTTGTAATACACAATGCCCGAAATGGATGATGCATCTCCTCTGGTGCAGGATCGGTGAATATTTAATTTAAAACGGCGCGGGGGCGTTATGGACCAAAGCAGTCAGGTGCCGGTCGGCATCATAATGGGGAGCCAATCAGATTGGCCGACCCTCAAAGAAGCCGCTGATATCTTGGATCATTTAGAGGTGCCCTACGAGGTCAAGATTGTGTCGGCTCATCGCACGCCAGACCGGCTTTGGAACTATGGTAAACAGGCCGTCGCGCGTGGCCTTCAGGTTATTATCGCAGGTGCAGGGGGCGCTGCCCATTTACCAGGTATGATGGCCTCAAAAACTCGCCTTCCCGTAATCGGTGTGCCCGTGCAAACTCGGGCACTGTCCGGTGTAGATAGCCTGTATTCCATTGTGCAGATGCCCAAGGGGTTTCCAGTTGCGACGATGGCGATCGGTGCTGCCGGGGCGTCTAATGCGGCGCTTATGGCGGTGAGTATTCTCGCGCTACAGGATCGTGGTCTTGCTGCTCGCCTCGAGGCGTGGCGTGAGGCGCTTTCAAATTCAATACCAGATAGTCCGGATATGTAATGACAGACGTAGATACAAACAAACCTCTGGTGCAAGGTGGGACTATCGGCATCCTTGGTGGCGGTCAGTTGGGTCGTATGCTTTCAGTGGCGGCCTCGCGTCTTGGCTATCGGTGTCACATCTATGAACCTGATCTTCACCCGCCCGCCGGTCATGTCGCAGAGGACGTCACCACCGCCGCCTACGACAACGCAGCCGCGTTAGAGCGGTTTGCCGCATTGTGTGACGTGGTTACGTACGAGTTTGAAAGCATTCCAACGCGCGCGCTGGACATATTGCAGGATCGGCGTCCGATCCGACCGGGGCGCAAGGCGCTTTGGGTCAGTCAGGACCGATTGGTAGAAAAGCGTTTTTTGCGTGATCTGGACTTACCGACAGCGCCTTTTCTCCCTGTCACATCGTCTAGTGAACTCATTTCTGCAGCCTCTAAACTTGGTCTTCCATCTATTTTGAAGACCCGTCGATACGGGTATGATGGTAAAGGACAAATGCGCATTGAAAACGCGGAAGACGTTGACGTCGCCTGGAAGGCGGTTGCAGGTGCCAAATCTATTCTTGAAGGCTTTGTCGAATTTTCTTGCGAAATTTCTGTTATCGCGGCGCGCGGGTTAGACGGCCAAGTCGTATGCTATGACCCAGGCGAAAACATCCACAAAGACGGCATTTTGCGGCAAACGACAGTGCCAGCATCTGTGCCCAACACAATCAAGACCGATGCTGTGCTGATTGCTGGGAAAATTTTAAATGCGCTGGATTATGTTGGTGTTCTTGGGGTTGAACTATTTGTGACTGATGCTGGGTTGGTGGTGAACGAAATTGCACCGCGTGTGCACAATTCCGGACATTGGACCCAGAATGGCTGTGTCGTGGACCAGTTTGAGCAGCACATCAGGGCAATTACAGGTTTGCCGTTGGGTAATGGGCAGCGGACATCAGACGTCGTGATGCAAAATCTAATCGGCGAAGAATGCCGTCAGATTCAAAATTACATGACCGACCCCGATACATCGATCCACCTGTATGGCAAAGATGTTGCTAAAGCTGGCCGGAAAATGGGACATGTGAATCGGTCCACACCACGCAGTCAGTAATCGGCGCCGGTGATGAGCCGAGCACCTAATTCGCCATTCAAATAGGTCACCTGGCCACCGGCGATCGTTGCGGCGATCCTACGTGTTTCTTGGTGCTCTATAATCAGGTCCGCTCTGTGTCCAAAATTAAGTTGTCCGCGGTCCGCCAGCCCCATGATTTTAGCCGGTCCTGCTGAGATCAGGTGCCAGGCGTCCGCAAAATCGCAAATACCTTCGTTTTGTAGAACCTGTGCTGCTGCTCGTGGTGATGGATAATGATAATCCGAAGCCAGCGCATCACACAGACCGGCAGCTACAAGGTCTCTGGCGGACACGTTGCCGCTGTGACTGGCACCTCGAACGACATTCGGAGCCCCCATGACGACCGCCGAACCTGATTGAATCGCGGCCTCTGCCGCGTCCATTGTTTCTGGGAATTCGGATATGGTCGCCCCCTTTTCAGCCCAAGCGGCACGTTGTGACGGAGACTTGTCATCATGACTGCCAAGGCGTACTCTCCGCTCCACCAGTTTGCCTGCAAGGCTGGCGATCGCCTCCGGGACTTCTGCGCGACGTAAATGCAGCGAAATCATATAGTCGAGGTGATCTTGCGGATTGCGTCCGCTTTTCAAGGCTTGACCGGTCAGCCGCTTGGGCCTGCGACCCTCGGCCAAACGGTCATGCTGGAGGTGATCGTTAAAGACGAGATAGTCTATTCCGTATCGATCTATCGCCTCGAGAGCGCGATCAAATGCGTCCAAAAGATGTGTTTCGAGACGTAGCTGAACGCGTATATCCGTCCCGAAGGAGTGGCGCAGTTGGTCGAGATTGGCAAACACGGTTTCGGCGAAATCCGGACCACGCATCCCGCCTTCCCAGCTAAAGAACTGCGCAAGATATGCGGTTGTGATTCCGTTGGCGGCCAGCTCCGCCTCTGCGGCAACAATCCCTGATGATCCCGCAAGAAGAGCGCCCCGCCGTGGGGCAACATGATGCTCGAAGCCGTCACCATGCAGATCGACAATTCCGGGCAGGATCCGCGCGCCCGTCATATCGATACTGGGTCCTACCGCGTCTTTGACGATCCGCCCCTTGTGTAGGGACAATGGCCCGGGACCCAGACCTTCTGGCCACAGTATCTCGGCCCCGGTAAATGTGACGGTGAGGGTCATGTTAGAGATCCTTTTTCCAGTGGTGGTCTTAGGCAAGCTCACCGGTATAGGAAAGAACTAATGAAAGGAGTTTTCATTATGACGGTAAGACTGGCTGTCCGTGCTGTGATTTCACACGATGACTGCCTTTTTTTGGTCAATGCCTATCCTGACGGTGAGAGTAACCTTTGGTGCGCACCCGGTGGAGGAGTTGTTGCCCATACAGGATTGCAAACGAATCTGCGCCGCGAGGTTCATGAAGAGTTAGGTGTGGACATTACGGTTGGTGATCCGTGCATGATCAATGAATTCCACGCACCCGAGCGTGGCTTTGACCAAGTTGAGATTTTCTTTAGGGCGTCTCTCGTAGGATGGACGCCAAAGGGCTGGCAGGACACCGGAGTGTTGTGAACCGAAAGATTTGGACGTCACGAAATGAACTGGCGCAGTTGCATGTCAAACCGGAGGGTCTGGCCCGCGTGGCGTGGGGGACAGACAACGTTTGTGTTGATGTACTTGAGCGCCTTATTGTCTAGATGATCGCTTTAGCGACGTAACCCAAAGGCGATGCCTCCAAGAATGAGAAGTGATGCGAATAAAAACCGCAAGGTCAGGGGTTCAGACAGCAGTAGCATCCCGCCTCCCATGGCAATGACCGGAACACTGAGCTGGGCCAAGGCTGCTGCCGTGCCTGACAGCTGGGGTAACACGCGATACCACAGGGCATAGCCCAAGCCAGATGTAACTGCGCCACTCAGAATTGCTAAACCAAGACCGGTGTGTTGCACAAATGGACCTGTATCTGCCAACAAATAGGCTGCGAGACATCCAATAGGTGTGGCCCATAGGAAATTCCGTGCGGTATCGGCCAAAGGATCCTGTGCGCCTCTGCCCACCAGTGAATATACACCCCAGCCAAGTCCGGCCGAGGCCATTACAGTGGCGTGAGGCAAGGACAGGGCAACCTCTTGGTTCGGCCACAATAGCCATGCCAAGCCCCCAAAGGCCATTGCCGTGCCTATCCAACGCGCGTGACTAAACTGTTCGCCGCCCCACAGAGCACCGGCAAACATTGTAAGTTGTACGACCCCAAACAGGACCAAAGCCCCAAGCCCGGTATCCAAAGAGACATAGGCCCAAGAAAAAGCAAAAACATAGAGCGATAGCGCTGCTGTTGCTACTAGATCCGGCTTTGAGAATTTGGGTTGAATGGTCCGTCCGTTTGTCCCCAGCTGACGCAGGCCTACCAAAATACTCAGCATGCCAGCGCCGGATATTAAACGCACAGACCCGAAAATATTAGCGTCATATGATCCGTTGGCCAAAGCCAGCCGCGTCAATAGTGAATTTGCCGCAAAGGCGACCATGGTAAGCACCACCAAAATCGCCAGGCGCATACTGCTAGTCCTGTTCTGCCAACCAGCGCTCGGCCTCTAGTGCGGCCATGCACCCCATACCCGCCGAGGTCACAGCCTGACGGAACACATGGTCTGTCAGGTCACCGGCCGCAAACACGCCAGGGACCGAAGTCGCCGTGCTGTCCGGTTTGGTAACGACATAGCCGCCCATATGTGTTTCCAGTGTATCTTTGACCAGTTCGTTCGCCGGCGCGTGGCCTATGGCAACAAAGACCCCTTTTGCGGGAATTTCAGTGATTTGACCGGTTTCAACATGCCTCGCGCGCACGCCTTCAACACCAAGTGGTTTATCGGTGCCAATCACCTCGTCCAGAGCATGGTTCCACAGTGGTTCTATTTTGGGGTGGTTCAACAATCTATGCTGCAAGATCTTTTCAGCACGCAGGGTGTCACGACGATGGATCAGCGTGACTTTTGACGCAAAGTTCGTCAAAAACAACGCTTCTTCGACGGCGGTATTTCCACCGCCGATAACAACGATGTCTTGTCCGCGGTAGAAAAAGCCGTCGCAGGTCGCGCAAGCTGACACACCAAAACCTTTGAACTTTTCCTCAGATGGCAGGCCCAGCCATTTTGCACGGGCACCTGTCGCCAAGATTACAGAATCAGCGGTGTAGATGGTTCCGCTATCGCCCTGAGCTATGAACGGCCGGCTGTCGAGCTTTAATGAGGTGATGACGTCACCGACAATTTCGCACCCCATCGCACTGGCGTGTGCCTGCATGTTGATCATCAGATCAGGTCCCTGAATTTCTGTATTGCCCGGCCAGTTTTCCACCTCGGTGGTGGTGGTCAGTTGCCCACCAGGTTCAATGCCTTGGATCAATAGCGGCTCAAGCATAGCGCGACTGGCATAGACGCCTGCTGTATAACCGGCTGGGCCAGAACCGATAATTAAGACCTTGGAGTGGCGCGTTTCAGACATGAAGGACCTCGATGTAATACGTAATTACAGGATATAAAGACGCAAACCGATGGGGAAAAGCCCATAGTGTTTTTATCTGCACTAACCATATTTGCCTTAATAATATTGCGCATGTGAGAAATAATATTGCGCAGAGGTTGGGTCATGTTATAACGCGTGCAAACGTCGGGAGATTTAAATGCCAGGCCATCGACTGGATCCAATTGACAGAAAGATTCTGGCCGAACTGCAAAGCGATGGTCGCATGACCAACGTCGAGCTGGCCAAGCGTGTCGGAATTTCTGCTCCGCCTTGCCTGCGGCGCGTTCGGACATTGGAAGAGCAGGGCTATATACAAGGGTATCACGCTGATATTGACACACGTGAGCTTGGGTTTGAGGTTAAGGTCTTTGCGATGGTCGGATTACAAAGCCAGGCAGAGTCCGACCTTCGGGCATTTGAAGACCGATGCCGCAGTTGGCCTTTGATCAGGGAATGCCATATGCTGAACGGAGAAGTGGACTTTATCCTGAAATG
>JAYQEA010000068.1:0-1958 GCA_038138625.1 Roseivivax sp. | reverse complement strand
GGTTCCTCGCGGTTTCGCTGCGCAGCAAGCCGGTAAAGGTGGGTTTGCGCTGCGGTTGGAAGCCCGTCCTCTCACTTAGAGGGCGGGCTTACACGCCTGAAAGTGGAAATGGATCAGGTACAATTATCCCTGACCGAGGTGTTTCCGCCTCCAGGGTAAGGAGAGTCGAATATCATCAGACGAACGTAAGACTGAACGGATAAAGCGTTTTTGATGCCTACTTTTTCTCATAATAAAATCCTTTGCCAATTCTGGCACATCACAGAAATTTATTTATCAGGTTCAAAAAGCCAACCACTGTAGCGAAATCTGAGTATAAAAGAGAACGGGACACCAAGCTGTGGCTACATTCCGTTTGATACTCAAGTATCTATACTAATTGGCACACCGATATACGAACGGATATATGATGTAACCGAGTCGCACAAATGTTTTTTTAAGATTATGGCGTGACACCGTCGAGCATCAGCCCATCATGTGTCAACATTCGGCCTATGCTAATATTCGGGACGGGGCGCCGAGTGTCCTGTCAAGGATCTGTTTGCGGGCGTTTTTGCCAGCAGATAATTCGGTAATTGCAAGTAACTTAAATGCTTATTTATTGGACGCGACGTGGCCTACTGCGCAATCCTTTGCGTTCCCATGGTAAAACGACATCAAACTGACGCGCATTCGAAACGGCTGACGACAAAAAGCGATTATTTTCCATCTGCCTTACTCCTTAACTCTTAACAAATGCCCAAACCCCAAGCACTCAATCTCTATCGTTCTCAATTGAGGCGAACGTGCGGCAGTGGTTGGTCAAACTTGAGAAATTTCCGAGACAGAATGGTCTTGGTTTAGCTGCCATTTTCAGAAAAATTACATAAAATAAAATGAAAACAATGATTTAAGTTTTTTCCGGTGCTCATAGCCGGATTGCAGAAATCAGTCTGCCATAATCAACTTCTTTTGCGTGAGTTGCCCGACGATATGAATAGAATCGTAAGGGGTCTGAAAATGTACAATGCCCGGTCCATTCCGCTGATATACCTCTTCGCTTTAGTAAATGCAGGCCGAAGCCGGGTAGATCAAAGAACTTTCGGTCGCTTTGGCCGCCGGCAAAAAATTGTTCAAATTGGGGATCTACAGACACAAATGCATCAAAAAACTCTGGCCCAACCTCATAGGCAGTTTGGCTGATGCATGGACCAATTACAGCATGGATGTTTTCAGTTGTTGCACCCAGATCGCACATAGCGGACACGGTGTTTTCCAATACGCCATCTAATGCACCCCGCCATCCTGCATGCGCGGCCCCTATCACTCCGGCCTTGTGATCGGCAAACAAAACGGGCTGACAATCGGCACTTAGTACGGTCAAAACGATATTGGTCTGATTCGATACCAAAGCGTCTGCGGGGCGGGGTGTGGCCATATTGTCGTCAGAAACTGTGACCACGTTCGCTGAGTGGACCTGATGAACACTGAATAAAACATCGCTCTGCATGGCGGCTGCTACGCGCATCCGGTTTATCGCAACAGCTTCGGATTGGTCTGAAGATCCCAAGCCGCAATTCAATCCTGCGAATATCCCTGATGAAGCGCCACCATGTCTGGTGAAAAACCCGTGTCGGTAAGGCGCAAGGCCATCTGATGTCAATATCTCAAGGGTCATTGGTCCAGTCCGGGTGGCGGCGGTGCTCCGTTCGGGAATAGCCCAAGCACTTTGAACAACGAACCCATTTCTGATGGATGCGTCAACCGTCGATGTGCAGCAACATGCGATTGCAGCTCAGCGCCCTTGATGTTTTTCGCCAGCGCGCGGGCACGATCTGTGATTCCAAGCCGTTCTAGAAATATTCCTTGGGGTGTCAGGCGGGTGAAACGCGCGGGACTGGCGGCTTGTGCCAAAGCCTCGAAATCGACATGTGCGGTCAAATCCGCTTCGCCGGGCGCCAAGAGGGGATCCGTGGGCT
>JAYQEA010000067.1:0-22012 GCA_038138625.1 Roseivivax sp. | reverse complement strand
GCATCATACCAATCAGCCCGCCAAAGTGCTTTTTGGTGCGGAAAAAGAAGCCTCGGTGCAGACAGCGGCCGCATACGGAGGCTATGCGCGCGGTTGTCTAGCTGGGGGGGAGGCCTTGGCAGAAACAGGGCCGACGTGGCAGGCCATGCGGTTGTCTCGGAATCGGAATTGGGGGCATCCCGATCTGATTGACTATATCCACAAGCTAAGCCGAAAGGTGGCCAAGTTACCGGGATGGGATGGGCTGTATGTTGGGGACTTGAGCCAGCCAAAAGGCGGGCCCATGCTGACGGGACACCGCAGTCATCAAATCGGTCTTGATGTAGATTTCTGGATGCGGCCCGCAGATGATTTAACGCTCTCCAAGGAAACCAGAGAGGCGATATCGTCAATTTCGATGCGTCGTGCCAATGGTGCCTATGTCAATGATAACTGGACCCCACAGCATGCTCAGGTTCTGAAAGCAGCGGCAAGCGACAGGCGGGTTGCGCGTCTTTTTGTTTTCCCCGGAGCCAAGGTCTGGATGTGCGAAAACATGTCAGGCGATAGACGTTGGTTGCGGAAAATCCGTCCTTGGTGGGGACACCATTACCATTTTCATGTCCGGCTCAGTTGCCCGCCGGGGGAAAGGCACTGCGAAAATCAGGCACCTCCTCCTCCGGGCGATGGCTGCGATGAAGCCCGCGGTTGGGTGGATAGAATCTTGAATCCACCTCCGCCGGATCCAAATGCGCCTGCACCGCGACCACGCAAAGAACTGACACTGTCTGACCTTCCGCGCCAATGCCAATCCGTTTTATCGCGCTGATTTTTTTTATGTTTGCGGGCCCCGTGGGTGCAGACTCCAGAGCGGTCGTGCTACAAGCTTGGACTTGGGAAAACCGTCCAGAGGGGTTTTCGGGAGTGTCTGGTTTGGAACTGGGCCCTGCCGGAAAGCAGGCCACCTTTATCAGCGATAGCGGTCTGATTGTGAGTGGACAGATTCTGAGAAACGCCAGTGGCATTACTGATATTTCAACCAAAGATATGCAGACCCTGACCGCACCAAAGGGCATCAAAGCTACTAATGGAAAAAATGATGCAGAAGGTCTGGTTTTGACCACGTCCGGAGAGATGTTTGTCAGTTTTGAAGGTCCTGCGCATATCTTGCGCTATGAAAATCAATCGGGCCAGCACCCTCGAAAGATGACTGGTCATTGGGATTTTGCCAAGTACACGGGCAACAGTGGTCTTGAGGCTTTGGCCTTGGACGAACAGGGATGCCTATATACGCTGCCTGAGTATGCCCTTGACGGTCAACTGTTGATGTACCGTTCCTGCCACGGGGCTTGGCAGTTGATCGCAAGGTTGCCACAAAGTGGTTATTTTCTGCCAGTTGGGGCGGACATAGGGCCGGATGGTTGGCTATACCTGCTGGAGCGGAGATTTAACGGTCTGGGATTTCGCAGTCGCATTCGGCGTATCGATGTGCGGTCTGATCCTATGGTGATCGAAACGCTTTTCACCAGTCATACAGGGGCATTTGATAATCTGGAGGGGCTGGCCGTCTGGCGGGATGAGATCGGCCGCATACGCCTGACAGCAGTATCGGATGATAACTACATGTGGTTTCAGCTGACACAAATTGTTGAATTTGTCTTGCTGCCCCCTCTTGTCAGTGGTGAGACCCTGCCTTAAGGCTGCTGCTCTGCGCCATTGGTGGTGCACAAGTCCCCGCAACCTTGCAAAAAACGGGTCCCAGATATGACACGCTCTTACTTTCCCGGCATTTTGGCTATGGCCATAATTGTCGTCGCCTCAAACGTTTTGGTCCAATTCCTTTATGGAAATTGGTTAACTTGGGGGGCTTTCACGTATCCGTTGGCCTTTCTGGTCACAGACATCATGAACCGCGTCTATGGCGCGTCCGCCGCACGCCGGGTTGTTCTGGTCGGTTTCGTCACCGGGGTTGTGTGCTCTTTGATCGGGACGCAAATCATGATTGAAGGGGATGGATTTGTGTATCCCGCAGTCACTGTTCGTATCGCGATTGGGTCTGGAATAGCGTTCCTTGTAGCGCAGTTGCTGGACGTTAGTATCTTTGGTCTTTTGCGCGATGGTGCTTGGTGGCGCGCGCCCTTGGTCTCAACCCTGGTGGGTAGTACACTGGATACTGCAATCTTTTTCAGTGTGGCGTTTTCGGGAGCTTTGGGATGGATCCATCCTGCGACCGACGTTCAGTGGGCAGGCGAGCTTGTGCCGCTGCTGGGTGTGGGATCGGTGCTGCCGCTCTGGGTGTCCTTGGCTGTGGCCGATTGGGCTGTTAAATTGTCGATTGCCCTGATCGCCCTTATGCCATTCCGCCTGATTGTTGTGCGTATGATGTCGACCCAAAGGGCGATATGACGAAAAGGCTTTGACCTTTTAATTTTTCGTGCCAACCTACAAGTAGGTTTTAACAATCGAAAGGAGGTGGTCCAGTGATCAGAGAAACATTGGAGCGAGGTGTCGGAACAATTCGGGAGGCCCGCGTCTAGGGGCAACCCCTTGGGCGTAAGCGCCCGAATTGGCGGTAGGTCGTACGAACCGTGCGGCTGATACCATGGCCTAACCGGCCCCGCCTCCTAAATTCTCGAAGGGCCACCTGCATTCCGGGTGGCCCTTTTGGGTTATAAGCGCTTCGTATCAGGGAAGACATGATCCACATTAACGACAAGATTTCGATTGCCGACTGGGAATTGACCGAACAGTTTATTCGTGCAAGCGGCCCGGGGGGACAAAACGTCAACAAAGTGTCCACAGCAGTCGAGCTACGATTTGAAGCGGCTCGCAGTCCGCATTTGACACAAAGCGTCAAACATCGGCTTAAACGGCTTGCCGGGCGACGCTGGACCCGCGAGGGTGCTATTGTTCTACAAGTGGACGAAACCCGCAGTCAGGCCCGTAATCGCGATATAGCGCGTGATCGCTTGGCCGAACTGATCCGAAGGGCACTCGTCGTGCCGAAACGGCGCATTGCGACCAAACCGACTCTAGGCGCAAAAAACCGGCGCATCAAAGCCAAAAAGGTACGCGGTGAGATCAAGGCCCTGCGCGGTCGTATCGATGATGACTGACGCAACGAAACTGGAGCAGAGGGTTTGACAAAGCTGTGTAGGTCGGTTTCGCTAGAGTTCGGAGGTAAGCATGCCACTGATCGTATTATTGGTATTGGTGGTCGGAGGCATCGCCGGGATTGCCGTGCTTTTGCATCTGATAGGGCTTAGCAAAGCCAAGGTATTCGATCAGTCAAGCGCGCGCGCTGCTTGGTTGCGAGAATGGCCGCAGGCATGTGTACAAGACATTGACCTAAGCCAAGATCATCGTGTGGCCTTAATCCACAGCACGCATGGCCCAGGCCTTGTTTGGGCGATGGGGGCCGACATTGCCGCGCGGATTGCAAAGAAAGTATAGAATTCACCGCATGAACGCGGCCTTTTCGTTTCGCTTAACAGCTTTGATGCGCCACGGATCAAAGCCAACCTATCCCCTCAGCAGGTAAGCACTTGGCGCAGGGTGTTGATGGAGTCCGACCAATGACGGATATGGTGAGCTATCCTGATGTCGTCCAATTGGCGGTGCCAATCTTCATAGTGGCGATTATTTTGGAATTGTCATGGATTGTGATCCGGCAACGAGGGGGCCGCTACGAGACCCGCGATGCTGTGACCTCCTTGATCATGGGCGCGGGCAATGTGGCCTCTGGCATTATTTTGGGATTTCTTGCCTGGGGCTTCTTTATGCTGCTTTGGGCAGTGACCCCGATGGATCTTGGGTCTGCTTGGTGGGTCGTTGTCCTTTGTTTTGTATTGGACGATCTGCGCTATTACTGGGTGCACCGGTTTGGCCATCGCATTCGGTGGGTGTGGGCCAGTCATGTAAACCACCACTCCAGCCAGCATTACAATCTGACCACTGCATTGCGGCAAACATGGACGGGAACCTTCACCTTCATGATGGTCGTGCGCGCACCGCTTATCCTTATGGGATTTCATCCAGCCATGGTTTTGTTCGTGGGTGGTTTGAACTTGATATATCAATTCTGGATCCATACAGAGGCGATTGGCCGAATGCCGCGCTGGTTTGAGGCCGTCATGAATACGCCCAGCCATCACCGTGTCCATCATGGCCGCAATCCGCGCTATCTTGATGCAAACTATGCAGGTGTTTTCATTATTTGGGACAAGATGTTTGGCACATTCGTCCCCGAGCTTGACAGTGAAAAACCTGACTATGGACTTGTACGCAATCTCGGTACATTCAACCCGATCCGCGTCGCGTTTCATGAATGGGTCGGGATATGGAATGATATCACCCAGCCCGGTTTAACCATGTACCACCGGCTCATGTATGCTGTGGCACCCCCCGGCTGGAGCCATGACGGTTCGCGAGAAACTTCGAAAGGGATCAAAGCCCGTCATTTAAAAGAAAACCCGAAGGATCGCGGGACACCGGGGTTTGATCAGGCAGCAAAGTGATGATTACAGCTGACCGCGCCTGTGGTGCCGCCGATGATCGCGGGTAGGCTTCATACCGGATGTCCAAAAGATCAGGCCCGAATTTCGACGGAATTATCCAAACCTTCAGTCTATGCCATCAATGTCCGTTCAAAACTCCGATGTCGCGATCTGCAGGTGCTTGTACATGAAGAGACGCCGTTGAGGGATATGGCATCGCGATCACCACCAAATTTGCTAACTCCACGCTTAAATGGTTTGCGTGGCAAATCTTCGTCTCGCGACACCTTGGTTATTCCCTGCATTGACCGGGCGCCAGCGCTTGACAAGTTTGGGCTAGGGTTCCTTAGCCACTGGCTGAAAACGAACTGTTCCGTGGCATTGTTTGGTCCACTGTAACTATTGCCAGATTGCAGGCAATGCGCGCTTTTGCGTGTCGTCGAGATGTCTGGACGCAAGCCGTTCGAGCCATCACCTATGTGCAAAGCCAGGCTCTGTGACAGTCTTTTTCATAGAACTATGGGGCCTGACAAAAGTTATGTGCCCGTCGGCGTTAGCGTTTGGACAGCATCGCGAGACGTATAAAGAGCCGCTCGACCAACGCCATGTCGGGCGCGGTACGTCCAGAAGTTCGCAGTGACAAGTCTGTATCCAGCAGCATTTCCAACGCGGTTTCCAACTTGTCACGACCCCAACCTTGGGCTTGCCGGATCATGCGATCGCGTCGTGGGCCAAAAATCGGCGGCCGCAGACGCGCCATTCCCTGCGAGGCCCCGGCGGGATCGCTCGCTGCCCCGTGCAAGCTGCGAAAATGCCGCGTTGCCATGATCAGTAATGTCACAGCCGCAACCCCTTGTGCCTTTAGACGCAGGATGAATGGACCGATTTCTGGGGTGCGACCTTCGGCTACCACATGCAAAAGATCATCAACAGCCGCATCCGTGGTTGCAGGGGCCGCCAGTAAAACCTCTTGCGGGGTTAGGGGCGTTGGGTCATTAAGTTTGTAAAGTGCAATTTTTTCGAGCGTTTGACGAAAGTCGCCTGGTGGCAACTCGCGGGCCAGTGCTTCCAAAGCGGCGCCGCCGTCGCCGCTCATTGCGCTGCTTAGACCTGCCGCCGATAGCTGTGCTTCGATTTCGGCGCGAGTGGGCGGGTCGTTATAAAGTCCCGCTGCATAGACCAGATTATTGCCTTCGAACAGCTTCCGCAAAGATGAACGCGCCATAAGAGCCCCGGCCGTCACAACCAGAAATGCATCACCCGGACGCCAGTCTTCCAATGCGGCGGCGACAGCTTTTGTGGTGCCGTCTGCGGCCTCTTCGACAAGCACTGCGCGTGGTCCGGGGAAAAAGCCCTGTGCCTTTAGGGCGTCCAAAAGCTGTGCGGGATCTTTTCTAAGCTCGGCTCCGGTCATGCGTGCCAGGCGCATTTCACGTTCCGCGTCCGAACCAACCAGTGCGGTCATAACATCGTGACGTTTCAAGGCGACTCTGGCTGTGTCTTCGCCAAAGATCAGCATTCCGGCCTTGTTCGGGTCCGGCTTGGCCAGATAGGCGGCGACGTCTCTGGCGGACAGTTTCAATTCGGATGCTCCGGCCAGCGCAGGATAAGAGCATCGATCACCTGATCTGCTAAAATGACCATAAGGCGTTTTGTGGCATCCCGTTCTGCGGCGGCTGTCGATACAGTCGAGCCACTGGCGGAATAGCTGCTGAACGCGTCTGTTGTGCCGATCAGAAGTTCAGATCGGGTTGCCCCATCAATCAGCGCATAGTCCACGGTACCCACAAGTTGATACAGTGTGGTGCTGCCGTCACTTGTCAAACCCAAGCCCTCAGTTTTCGTGGTAACGGTCGTATTAAGCCAATATCCGGAACCGGCGCCCATGCGGTCTTGTAGGCGTTCATGGAGCAGCTGTTGGTTGCGGTCCACAGGGGCCGGCAGAGCGATCTGGCCAACCAGATGGGACCCGGGGCCGCTTGGGGCATAGACCGGGCTAAACCCACAGCCTGCGGCGGCTATAAGGCACGCGACACAAAAGAGCCTAGACCACCACATTCACGATCCGACCCGGCACAACGATGATTTTTTTTGGTGTGGCACCGTCCAACGCCCTTTGGACAGCGTCTTGCGCAAGGGCCATCGCCTCGATCCGGGATTTGTCCATGTCCTTTGGTACATCGATTTCCGCCCGCCGTTTGCCATTGATTTGGACGGGAAGGGTGACCGTATCCTCAATCAGCATGGCAGGATCGGCAACAGGCCATTCAGCTTTTGCCACCAGACCCTTCCCACCGAGACGTTTCCAGATTTCTTCGGACAAATGCGGGGTCATTGGCGACATAAGCTGTGCCAGCGTGCGCGCAGCCTGTTGCCTTGCGGTGCCACCTGCCTTGGATTTGGCCAACGTGTTCGTGAACCCGTAAAGTTTGGCGATGGCCGCATTAAAACCGAAACTTTCGACGCCCTTGGTAACGTCGTCGATGCATTTGTGCATCTCGCGCAGCAGGTCATTGTCTGCGGCGCATTCCGGGGCGGTATCCTCTGACGCCTGTACGGCGATGCGAAAGACGCGTCCTAAATGTTTGTGCGCAGCCTCTGCCCCGGCAGCGGTCCATTCCACATCGCGTTCCGGAGGGCTGTCTGACAGAACAAACCAACGCGCTGTATCCGCGCCATAGGTTTGGATGATCTGTACCGGGTCCACAACATTGTTCTTGGACTTGGACATCTTGGCGGATGGAATGACCTCGACCTGGGTGCCGTCGGATAGAAACGCCCCGCCGTCGCGCAATGTCACATTTTCTGGATAATGATAGACCGGGCGGCCATTTTCGCCACGTGTCTGGTAGATCGCGTGGGTCACCATACCTTGTGTGAACAGTGCATTGAACGGTTCTGCGCAGGATGCAGGCAAATGGCCGGTTTGGTGCATCGCACGGGCAAAGAACCGTGAATAAAGCAGGTGCAGAATGGCGTGTTCGATCCCGCCGATATACTGGTCAACATTCATCCAGTATCCGGCATCGGCCATGTCAGTGGGGGTCTTGGCGCGCGGTGCGGTAAAGCGCGCAAAGTACCAAGAGCTGTCCACAAAGGTATCCATTGTATCGGTTTCACGCTGAGCCGCCCCGCCGCATTTCGGGCAGGTGCAGTTGCGCCAAGTTGGATGACGATCCAGCGGGTTTCCGGGTACACTAAAGTCGATTGGCGTGCCGTCTTCGTCATAGGGGAGTGCGATTGGCAGGTTTTCCTTGGCCTCTGGCACCACGCCACAGCTTGGGCAATGCACGACCGGGATCGGACAGCCCCAATAGCGCTGGCGGCTCAGACCCCAGTCCCGCAGGCGGAACTTGGTCACGGCCTGACCCAAATTCTGATTTTGCATGTGGTCGATTGTTGCGTCGATCGCCTCTTGTCCCGTGGCAACGTCTAATCCGGCAAAATGACCAATCCAGCGAACCTTTTCCGTTTTTGGCGGCACAAAGGCCTCATTGATCACCGGGCTGGGGTTCTCTAGTGCCTCGAAGGTTTCGATCACTGGCAAATCGTATTTACGGCAGAAATCAAGGTCACGCTGGTCATGTGCTGGGCAGGCAAAAATCGCCCCGGTACCGTAGTCCATGAGGATGAAGTTCGCGATCCAGACGGGCAGCTCCCATGACGGGTCTAGCGGATGACGCACGCGCAAGCCAGTGTCAAAGCCCAGCTTTTCAGCCTTTTCCAAGGCTTCTTCAGTGGTGCCGCCCTTGCGGACCTCGGCGCAAAAGGCCGCAAGCTCGGGGTTGTCAGCGGCCAGGGACTTGGCCAGCGGGTGATCGGCGGAAATACCAAGGAAGGACGCGCCCATCAGCGTATCGGGACGGGTGGTGTAGACGTCAATCTCAGCGATGTCGCCGACGGGTTCGGTCAGGGTCCAACCGAATTGCAGGCCCCGAGATTTGCCAATCCAGTTCTGTTGCATCAACTTGACTTTGGCAGGCCAGTCATCCAGCCCATCAATCGCGGTCAAAAGCTCGTCTGCCATATCCGAGATTTTAAAGAACCACTGCGTGAGTTCGCGTCTTTCGACCTCGGCGCCAGACCGCCAACCCTTGCCGTCTATAACCTGTTCATTGGCCAACACCGTCATATCGACAGGGTCCCAGTTGACCACGGCATTTTTACGATAGACCTGTCCCGCATCCAGCATATCCAGAAACAAAGCTTGTTGCTGGCCGTAATATTCGGGATCGCAGGTGGCGAACATCCGGCTCCAGTCCAGCCCAAAGCCAAGTGGCTTCATCTGAGCGACCATGTCGTCGATGTTGCCATACGTCCAGTCTTTTGGGTGGCCACCGCTTGCCATGGCGGCGTTTTCGGCCGGCATCCCAAACGCGTCGAATCCCATGGGATGTAATACATTGAACCCTTGCGCCAGTTTGTACCGTGCGATTACGTCGCCCATTGTGTAATTTCGAACATGACCGATGTGGATGCGTCCCGACGGATAGGGAAACATCTCGAGCACATAGTACTTGGGCAGGCTTTCATCTCTGGTCGCAACAAAGGTCTGGGCCGCATCCCATTCCGCTTGCCATTTTGGTTCGATCTCTGACGGAGTGTACCGGGTCATTTTTGTGTCCTTCATGCGCGCCTGACGGGCTGCCTGTGCATCGCGGTGTGATAAGCGCTCACTCTGCGCCCGTAAAGACCCGCGTCTGCGGATGGGTGCGAATTAGTGGTGGTCAGTTGCTGCTTTGGTCCGGGATGAGCGCGCGAATGCCTGAAATATGGTCTGGTTTCGCATCACAAACCGGCTCTGTCAGGGCATACGCGCGGGCCAAAAGGTCGGGCGCGTTGCAGATCTCGTCGATCAGACCCCACGCAGCAGCCTGTTCGGCGGTTATCTTTTGACCTGCCATCAGGATCATCTTGGTCCGCGCGGGCCCAACCAATGCTGCCATCCTTGCCGGATCTGATGGCTGTGGCAAAAAGCCAAGACGCATCACCGGATAGAAGAATTTGGCCGCAGGCACCGCAAGCCGGAGATCGCACGCCAGCACCATGCCAAAGCTCCCACCGGCGACTGTGCCGTTAAGTGCCGCAACGCTCAGGCCCTGAAAGGATGCAACGGCGGCAGAGACCTCCTCCCACAGTGGGGAGATTGCCAAACCGGCCCGGGCGGCCTCCAAATCGGCACCGGCGCTAAACACGCTGCCTGCACCGGTCAGAATAAGAGCGTTTTGATGGGCGGCCGATCGGACGGCATCACGCAGGTCTTTTAGCATGTCCGCGGTCAGAGCGTTGGCTTTGTCGGGCCGGTTCAGCCTAAGGGTGGTCACCGGCCCCTCGGTTTGGACCTCGATCATGCGACGCCGATTGCGCGTCGAATTGCGGGGTCTCGCAAAGACACCTCGTCGCCCAGAAATTCGTCTCCGCCGGGACCACACATCCAAAGCAAGCACTGAGCCACCCATTCCGGGGGTATATGATCAGACCAGTCCAACTGGCTGACAGGATTCACGCCACTGGCCTTGATCTCGCGCTGCATTTGTGTCGCCACCGTTCCTGGGCTCAGACTTATGGCGCGGATCCCTTTGTCGCGGGCTTCTTTGTCGGCCATGCGCGTCAACATTAACGCGCCCGCCTTGGAGCTACAGTAATGCGACCAGCCTTCGACCGCTCCATGGGCTGCACCTGATCCGATGGTCAGAATCGTTCCACCGTCCGGTTGATCCTGCATCACAGGCAAAGCTGCGCGCATACCATGAAATACGCCCTTTAGATTAACGTCGATCACTGTCCCCCATGCGTCTGGGTCGGCCTTGGAAAGATGCGAGATCGGCTCGATCACGCCAGCATTATTGATCAGCACATCAAGGCTGCCAAACTGGTTGACGGCCTTTGTCACGGCCTTTTCGACGTTATCATACCGAGCGATATCGCATGTCACAGCCAGTGCCGCTGTGCCAAGCTCGTCGGCAAGCTCGGCAATGGCATCTGACCCACGTGCTACAAGGACCACTTTGGATCCAGCCTCAACAAAAACGCGCGCTGCCGCTGCTCCGATACCGCGACTTGCCCCTGTGATCAGCACAGTTTTGCCGTTAAGGTCCATTTTAACTCTCCTCGCCTTGCGTTCACAGATTGGTAACCACAAGTAAACACAACGGTCCAGCCTCTTGACCCCGGTCTGCAACTGGCAACACCATAACCGAAACAGATTCTATGACGAAAGGAACTGCCATGAACTGTCGTTCTCTTATTGCGGCAACCACAGCTATGGCGACACTTGCCGTCGCCGCGCCAGCATCTGCCGATTTAACCGCCGCCGAGGCGTGGAGCATCATGAGAAACGCCTGGCAGGATGTTGGCTATACCGTAACCGGGGACGAAACCACGCTTGATGACCGTCTCAGCATAAGTAACCTTGTTTTGTCTGTGCCATTGGACGACACAACTGATGCTGCCATTGCCGAAGGGTACGTCAGCATGCGCGCAGATGCGGTTCTTTTAGAGCCGCTTGAGACAGGCGCCGTTCAGGTGGTCTTTCCGACAGAAATGCAGTTGCTGACAGAGTTGGAAACGTTTGAGGACGGAGACATCCGCGCAAGAGCAACGTTGACTCAATCCGGTTTTGAATTGCAAATCTCAGGCTCGCCTGAAAATGCGGTTATGGATTACAGCGCGGACATGATGACAGGGACGCTTGATGAGATCGTCATTGACGACAACCAGGTATATCCCGCACAAATGTCGGCCAACGTGTCGTTGAACGCCCTAGCAGGACAAAGCCGGATAGAGATTGGTGATCAGACGCGTTCGAGCGAGCAGATCGCAATTGGTGGAGCACGCGTATCCATCGGGTTCCAGTCTTCAGATTTACAAGACCGCGTTACTGTTAATGGCAGCATTTCGGATTTGTCGTTGGAAAGCAATACCAAGATGCCCGTCGGGGTGAACCAAACCAATCTGGCTGATATGATTGCCAATGGTGTCAACAGCACGACGTCGCTGCGCAGCGGGCAGGGGTCCTTTGCCGTTACAGCAGACAGCGACGGATCTCGGTTGACTGTTACCACCACAACGCAGTCGGCGCTGACGGTGGTAGGGCTTGAAGAAGGTTCCGTAAAAATGGCCAATGGCGTCAACGGCGTGCGGATGGATGCCATGCTTCCTGTTCTGCCGGTACCCATCGAATTTGAGGCTGAAACCCTGACGTCCTCTTTTTCGTTTCCGCTTGCGGTGTCAGACGCTGCACAACCCTTCGGCTTTGGACTGTCTTTGGAAGGCTTAAGCGTGTCCGAAATGCTTTGGGATATGGTAGACCCCGGTCGCGTATTGCCGCGGGATCCAGCCACTTTGATCCTGCAATTGTCTGGAATGGCCAAGATTCTTATGGATTTCAGTGATAAAGACGACGTCCTTGCCATGCAGATGGGCGAGATGTTGCCCGCGATGCCTGAAACACTGGATCTGAATGCGTTACGGTTATCCATAGGGGGGGCTGATCTACAGGCATCGGGCGCCTTTACATTTGATGCCATCGACACGCTTGGTATGGATGCACGGCCGACGGGTACGGTTAATATTCAGGTTGATGGTGCGCAGGAGCTTATCACCAACTTGATCCAAATGGGGATTCTGAACGAGGATACGGCATTGGGTGCACGGATGGCTCTCAGTGTTTTTGCTGTTCCGGGGGCCGGGCCCGATAACCTCACAAGCGAGATCGTCATAACCGAGGAGGGCGGTGTGATGGCAAATGGCATGCGCATTCGCTAAAGGCCCATGATAGGTATGAAGTGTGGCGTCCAGTGATGAGAGAACCCCGCTGGGCGGCTGCAAGCAGATGACCTATTCGCGGTCTGCCTGAAATTTCACATCCGTAATCGGTTTTGTGCTGGTGTCTTGCCTCATACCGGTAACAATCAACTGGGCATCTTCAGCGATCGTGGTGCATGTTTAGTATGTTGAACCTGCGTCTCCGCGCCGCGTGGGCCGCTTGGCTGGCATGTATTTTACCCTACCGGTGGACTCTGTCGGGCATGTCCCGCCATCATGCTGTTTGGGGTCAGGACCGAAGCGCAGGCAAACCTACGCCTGTGCTTTCAAACCCGCCATCAGCAGACAGAATTTGCCCGGTGATGTAGCTTGCCCTGTCGGATAACAAAAAGACAATCGCTTCTGCTATTTCACGTTCAGATCCATAGCGGTTCAGCGGGATCGCATCATGGTATGCGTCGATTATCTCTTGGGTGTGCACGGCCATCGCCAGCTTTGTCCGTACCGGGCCGGGGCAGACGCAATTCGCACGGATACCATATTCCCCCAATTCCGCAGCTTGTTGCTGGGTCAGATGGATCACAGCGGCTTTGGAGGTCCCATAGGCCACACGCAAAGTAGATGCGCGCAGGCCCGAGATTGAGGCAATGTTGACGATGGCGCCCTTGCTCGCCTTCAGCGCGGGTGTTGCGGCCTGACTGCACAAAAAAACACCGTCCAGATTGGTGGCCATGACATCGCGCCAAACGGCAAAGTCCGTCTGCTCAATCGGACCAAACAAGGCGATTCCGGCATTATTTACCAGCCCGTCCAAACGCCCAGCCCATTTGATGACAGCCTCTACCATGCCCGTTACCGCTTGAGGATTGGAGATATCCACACATAGTCCAAGGGCGTCTGGACGATTTACAGCTTCGGCGTCCAAAGCCGTCTGATCTTTGTCCACCATGGCAACGCGCCAGCCGAGTTCGCGGAGAAGATCGGTCGTGGCCAATCCGATCCCCCGGGCGGCACCGGTGACTATCGCGGTTTTTTGATGCATGGGGACAGTCCTTTCTTTTTTGGGATCAGGTAACCTGCGCCCGAATCTTAAACTTAGGCTCATCCCAAAGCCTGTTTTTCATGATTGTTCCCAACGTTTCGGCCACATGATCTATGTCGCGCGCCGTCTGGAATAGGGGTGTGATGCCAAACCGTATGATGTTAGGCGCGCGAAAATCACCGATGACACCATGGGCAATCAGGGCCTGCATAATGGCATAGCCTTCTGGGTGGGAGAAACAGACCTGGCTTCCGCGTTGGTCAGCTTCCTTGGGGCTGACTAACGTCAGTTCAGGACAGGTTGCGGCGATTGCTTGTATCAGATGATCGGAAAGTGACACGGAAGCGGCACGAAGGTCGGCCAGATCCACAGTGTCCCAGACATCCAATGCGGCATCCAGCGCTGCCATTTGCAGAATGGCGGGTGTACCGACCCGCATTCTGTCGATGCCCATCCCAGGTGTATAGGTCTGTTCGAATGAAAACGGGCTGGCATGCCCCAACCATCCTGACAGGACCGGTTTGATCTGATCAGACAAATCTGGTCGCACGTAAATGAAAGCTGGCGCACCCGGGCCTGCGTTCAGAAACTTATAGGTGCATCCAATTGCCAGTTCGGCGCCACAAGCGGCTAGATCTAGATCCAGTGCGCCAATAGAATGGGCCAGATCCCAGATTACGATGATGCCTTTGGCCTGAGCAGCGGAAGTCAGCGCAGCCATATCGTGCATCCGCCCCGTGCGGTAATCCACATGCGTCAACATTAAAACGGCAACAGTTTCGTCAAGCGCGTCGGCAACCGCATCGGGTGCAACGCAATCAAGACAAAGTCCGTTACCCAGCGCATCTACCAGTCCCTCTGCCATGTAAAGATCTGTCGGGAAATTGCCTGTATCGGAAAGAATGCGGACCCGACCGGGCTGCGCCAGCGAAAGGGCTGCTGCCAGCGCCTGAAAGACCTTGATTGACAGGGTGTCGCCAGCCACGACTGACCCGTCCGCCCCCCCGATCAGGCGCGCCAGTCTGTTTCCGATTCTTTTTGGCTGCTGCATCCATCCGGCTTTGTTCCAAGCCGTGATTAACATGGTACCCCATTCGTTTTTGATGCAATCTGCCACGCGGGATTGGGCGGCGATGGGCAACGGACCGAGGGAATTACCGTTCATATAAACGGTATCGGCAGGAAGGTGAAAAGCTGCGCGGGTTGCATCAAAATCAGTCATATTTGGATTCTTTCCGTGTCTGTTAACGGCTAAGGGGCCTTATGGCTGCGCCACTGTCAAGCATCCAGCCCTTGCGCGCAGGGGAGCAGGGCTCTACGTCGTGTCACAAGGTGCAACATTCGCATGCCAAAAATGAGATCTAGCCATGTCCAGTGACTTACAAAACTTGACCCACACCTTGTTAGAAGCGGCGCGCGCCGCCGGGGCTGATACGGCGGATGCTTTGGCTGTCGAGGACCGTTCCGTAGCAGTAGATGTTCGGGTTGGGACGTTGGAACAAGCAGAAAGATCGGAAGCAACCGATATTGGCTTGCGGGTTTTTGTGGGTCAGCGTTCGGCGGTTGTCTCCGGTTCTGATACACGGCGGGAAACATTGAGTGCCATGGCGGAACGCGCTGTGGCCATGGCGCATGAAGCCCCCGAGGATCCCTGTGCCGGAATCGCGGAACCTGACCAGTTGGCACCGCAGACAGATGCGGCAGCGCTCGATCTGTTTGATCCCTCCGCTGCGCCGGATCCAGCAACACTACAAGAGACAGCGCGGCAGGCCGAAGCCGCTGCGGCTGCTGTTGATGGCGTAAGCCAAGTGCAGTCGGCCTCTGCCTCTTATGGCACTCGCCGATTTCACCTCGCCACGTCGTCGGGATTTTCTGCCGGTTACAGCCGAAGTGGCAGCAGTGTGTCAGTCGTTGCGATTGCAGGAACTGGTGCGGACATGGAACGCGATTATGATGGTGATAGCCGGATTTTTGCGGCTGATTTGCGCGACGCCGCAGAGATCGGAGCGACTGCCGGAATGCGGGCGGTTGCACGATTGGACCCACAACGGCCAAGAACCGGAGCCTATCCCGTAATTTTTGATGAACGCGTCTCCGGGTCCTTGATCGGTCATCTCCTGGCCGCTGTGAATGGCGCGGCAGTGGCGCGTGGCGGGTCGTGGTTGCGTGATGGCCTCGGAGAACAAGTGTTGCCGAAAGGTATGTTCTTGGTCGAGGATCCACTGCGGGCACGCGTGGCCGGATCGCGTCCGTTTGACGGTGAAGGTCTGCCCGTTGCTCGCCGCGAGATTGTAGCAGATGGCATTCTGACGGGCTGGACACTGGATCTGCAGCATGCTCGTAAGTTGGGTATGGCCCCAACCGGAAACGCCTCGCGCGGGACGGGCGGCGGGCCTTCGCCAAGCAACTGGAATATAGACCTGACGCAGGGGTCGCAAAGCCTGTCCGAACTTATGTCAGAAATGGGCACAGGTCTGCTGGTGACCTCCATGATTGGTGCGACCATCAATCCGAATACAGGCGATTATTCACGGGGCGCTGCGGGTCTGTGGATTGAGGGCGGTGTGCCTGTCTATCCCGTGTCCGGCGTCACGATTGCGGGTAATTTACGCGCCATGTTGAGCGGAATGACGGCATCCAACGATGCCCGTTCATGGCTGTCGCGCCGTATCCCATCGCTACGGGTAGAGGGGCTGACGCTTGCCGGAGACTGATCTTGATCTTTTGATGCGGGCCGCATTCGCTGCGGGCGAACTCGCGACCAGTTTTGTTGGCGGTGCACTGGATGTGACGGACAAACCGGACGGTGCAGGGCCTGTGACGGCCGCTGATCTCGCCGTCAACGCCCTGCTTGAGGACTTGCTGCGAAATGCGCGGCCGGACTACGGCTGGCTGTCGGAAGAAAGCCAAGACAATGCAGCGCGTTTGGCGACCCAAAAGGTTTTTATCGTTGATCCGATTGATGGAACGCGCAGCTTTATTGAAGGTGGTCGAACCTGGGCGCATTCGATCGCTGTTGTAGATTCGGGGCAGGTGGAAACAGGTGCCGTCTATTTGCCGATGCGTGAAAAGCTGTACATCGCCACACGCGGGCAAGGGGCTTTTTTGAACAATGAGCGTCTGCAGGTTGCGCCGGCGCGTGGCCTGACCGGCGCGCAGGTTTTGGCAACACGGCCACAAATGGCCCCGCAACATTGGCGAGGCGACGTGCCGGATATTGATCGCAAACACCGACCCAGTCTAGCCTATCGGTTGAGCTTGGTGTCGCAGGGGCGTTACGATGCCATGATGACGCTGCGTCCCACTTGGGAATGGGACATCGCGGCAGGTGTTCTTTTGGTTCAAGAAGCCGGCGGATATGCATCTGACCGAAATGGACAACAGATAATCTTTAATGCGCGCGACCCGCGGGCAAACGGAATTGTGGCGGGCAGCAATGCGCTGCATGCCGAACTGATCCAGAAACTGGCCCCGGCAGATTTTATGGCTAAGGCGGTATGATCCATCGTTACCTTGTACTGTGACCGTCGACATGCAGGGTGAGATAGGCCATTGCAAACCCGGCATGAGGTAACGATGCCCAGGGACCCTGTGTTCGGTTTTGTAGGATATGTGTTGCTGAGCGGGTAGGTCTTTTACCTTGGTAAATTCAAGTGTCAGGATCACCTTTCAGGGTCTTTTACGTCATCTAAAAACTCCATGTTTCTGGGTTTGTTTGATGGTGTCCTTTTGTCAGATTGTCTTGTGTGCTTTTTATTTGGTGGACAAATGCCTGCCTTTGCTGAACCCTCATACGCAGGCTTTGCGCCAGCTATGCTGTGTGCTTGGTTATAGTGGTCTGCAAGTGGCGCCTGCCCGCGCCAAAGGCCACAATCAAAGAGTGAACTGCCAACACACCGCGCGAGGGATGACATGCTCAATCATATCGGCCAAATTCCATCCGTAGCTGCCGAAAAGTTTGCCGACAAAGAGGCACTGGTTTTTGAAGAGAGGACCTTTTCATTTAACGAATTAAATGACCTCGTGGAACATGCGGCAGGTGGGCTGCACAGTCTGGGGATTTTGCCCGGTGATACCGTCACACTCTATGCGGCGAATTCATGGGAATGGATTGTCAGTTACTTTGCGATTGCCCGATTGGGGGCGGTCATCAATCCAGTCAATACGATGCTTACGCCAGACGAGATTGAATATGTTGTCAAGGATTGTGGCGCCAAAGCGATCATCGCATCGCCAGAAAAGATCGCTGGAATTTCCGGCGTTAAAGAGGTCTCGGATGTGGAGGCGATCGTCGCCTTTGGAACCGAACCGGTCGAAGGTGCTGTATCCTTTGATGCATTGATCGCAGCCAGTTTACCGGCGCCAGCGCTGACAGACGTGGACCCCATGGCGTTGTCAACGATTGGATATACCTCCGGCACCACAGGGCACCCAAAGGGGGCAATGCAATCACATAGGGCGGTGATTATCAACGGGGCGATGACCAGCCAGATGCAGATGCGCGGTGAACACGATTGTGTGGTCAGTGCTCTGCCATGTCCGCACGTTTATGCGAACGTGATCATGATGAGCATGATGATGTTTGGCGCGAAATTGGTGCTGCACCGTACATTCGATGTGGATCGTGTGCTGGGTGATATCGCGCAATATAGCGCCACAATTTTTGATGGTGTTCCCGCAATGTATATGTTTTTGCTGAACAGCCCCGCACTGAAAAATTCCGATCTATCAAGCTTGATGCGTTGTTATGTCGGTGGTCAAACCATGCCAGTTGCCACGATGGAGGCGGTTGAAGCTGCATTCAAAGTGCCTTTGATCGAGCTTTGGGGCATGACTGAAATTGCAGGTCTGGGATCGACCCATCCGCTTTATGGTTCAAACAAGCATGGCTCAATCGGTTGTGCGTTGCCCTATTGCGAACTGCGTATTGCTGATGTGGACGACGCCGCAAAAACAATGCCGCGCGGCGAAGTTGGTGAATTGATGGTGCGTGGCCCGATTGTGATGATGGGATATTATAACGACGACGAAAAAACGCGCGAGGCTCTGGAACCTGATGGCTGGCTGCACACCGGCGATTTGGGTACGATGGATAGGGATGGTTGTGTCAGTATTGTCGACCGCAAAAAAGATATGATCCTGACGGCGGGCTATAATGTCTACCCTGCCGAGATTGAAAGGGTTCTGGCGGCACATCCCGCTGTTGCCTTGGCTGCGGTTGGTAAATTGTCTGACCCTATCAAAGGCGAGATCGCAAAAGCTTATATTGTGCTGAAAACGGATATGGTCAGCACCGAAGACGAGATGATCGCGTTTTGTCGAAAGACCTTGGCTGCCTACAAATGCCCGCGCAAAGTTCAATTTGTCAGCGACGTGCCAAAGACCAGCACAGGCAAGATCATGCGACGGGAATTGTATACGCTGGATCCATGAAATGCGCTTTGCTGTATAAAATCGCCATTAAAGCCTTTTTTCTATAGGTTATTCGACGGATGAGAGAGGCATTAAAAGCGCTGTTCTTTTTGAGCTTAGCTAAATTTTTCAGGTGCTAGGATGGTCTCGATCGGATCATGTTCTGCTACCCAATGACCGGGGCTCACTTCTTGCAACGCGGGCTCATACTCCAATTGTTCACCACGCGATGGCAAAAACCGAAGCTGTGAACCTTGGGTCATGACAGAAGGCAGCTCGCCGGGTAGTTTCAGCCGCGTACGAGACCGCTCTGCCCGTGGATCAGGGACGGGCACGGCCGAGATAAGAGACTGCGTATATGGGTGCTGGGCATGTTCAAAAATCTTGTCTCTCGGCGCAATTTCGACTGGACGACCAAGATATAACACCATGATACGATCGGCCACTTCACGCACGACGCTAAGATCGTGACTTATAAAGATCATAGACATATCGAACTCGCTGCGCAGATCTTTTAGCAGCTCAAGTATTTGTGCCTGCACAGAGACGTCCAGCGCTGAGACTGCCTCGTCGCAGACGATCATCTTGGGCCGTGTAATCATTGCACGGGCGATCCCGACACGTTGGTTTTGGCCACCTGATAACTCATGCGGATAGCGGTTTTGCATCGCATGATCCAGTCCAACGCGTTCGAGCATGTCACGAACCTTGCCCCTGCGCGCATCTGGTGAAAGGTCGGGTTCGTGGGTTAACAGCGGCTCCGCGACGGAGGCTGCAATCGTCATGCGTGGATCAAGGCTGGCGACCGGGTCCTGGAACACAATCTGCAAGTCTTGTCGGCAGGACTTGAGCTCGGCAGCCCTGCGATTGGTCAGTGTTTTCCCCATCCAGGTCACCTGGCCGTCGGTCGGGGGAATTAGCTGTAACAGGGCGCGCGCCAGAGTGGATTTTCCGCAGCCACTTTCGCCGACCAGCCCAAGTGTTTCGCCGGCTCTGATTTCCAAATCCACGCCATCCACAGCCCGAACCACACCGCGACGGCCAAAAAGACCGCCGGACAGGCGTATCGGAAAATGCACTTTGATCCCTTTGGCCGTCATGATCGGGGGGGCGGTTTGACGGGTTGGGGGGGCAATTGGCGTGTCAAGCCGTGGCATCGCGTCAAGCAGGGTGCGTGTGTAGGTATGTTGCGGATGGTAGAATATGTCATCAGCCTTACCGCTTTCGACATAGCTGCCATGGCGCATGACCTCGATCCGATCACACATTCGCGCAACAACGCCCATGTCGTGCGTGATCAAAGCGATGGCTGTATTTTCCGAACGTTGCAGATCCGCCATGAGATCAAGTATTTCGGCCTGTACGGTTACATCAAGCGCGGTGGTTGGTTCATCTGCGATTAACAATCGGGGCTGCATCAGCATTGCCATGGCAATCATGACCCGCTGCCGCTGACCTCCGGAAAGCTCATGTGGAAATTGCCCTAAGCGCCTGGCCGCATCTGGCATCCGCACTTTATCCAGCCACTCAAGGCTACGGCTACGGGCAGCACGGCCATTGATGCCTGCATGTACCGAAAGCACTTCGGCCATTTGCTCACCTATGCGCAGGTGTGGTGTCAGGGCGGTCAGAGGATCCTGAAAAATCATGGTCATCGACTGACCGCGTAGGGCGTTTAGCTGCCCGACAGGCAAGTTCAGAATTTCCTGCCCATCCAGTTTTACAGATCCTTTTGCGGTCCCGTTACGTGCCAAAAGCCCCATGGCTGCAAGAAAGCTCTGGCTTTTGCCTGATCCGCTTTCGCCAACGACCCCCAGGCATTCGCCTGCCTCTATTGTCAGGTTGACGCCACGCACAGCGTGGATTTGGCCATCTGGTGTATCAAAACGTACATCCAACTGCGAGATATCCAGAACAGCCATTCTAGCGATCCTTTGGGTCAAGCGCGTCGCGAAGACCGTCACCGATGAAAAACATGCATAGAATTGTCAGCATGAAAAACGAAAGCGGTATCATCAGTTGCCACAAGGTCCCGTAGGCCATGGTGCCCGCACCCTCGGCAATCAGGGCCCCGAGTGATGTGTTTGGCTCTTGTACGCCCAGTCCCAAAAATGAAATGAAGCTTTCGGCCAGGATCATTTCAGGCACAAGGATTGATGCATAGACGATGACCACCCCCAAAAGGTTGGGCAGGATATGTCTCCAGATGATCATCACATCGCTGACGCCAGACGCGCGTGCCGCTTCGACGAATTCACGCTGCATCAAGCTTAGGGTTTGGCCCCGAACAACGCGGGACATTGTCAGCCAGCCTGTCAGGCCAAGGCCGATGAAGATCATGATCAAGGAACGCTCAAAAATAACCATCAACAGGATGATGACCAGCGTGGACGGAATAGCCAGCAAGATATCTACGATACGCATCATGATGTTGTCTGTTCGGCCACCGACATACCCGGCAATGGCGCCATATGCAGTGCCGACCACCAAGGCGACCGATGCGCCGATCAAGCCCACCATCAGCGATGTGGTTGTGCCCTGCAATGTGCGGGCGTAAAGATCGCGGCCCAGATCGTCTGCGCCAAAGAAATGGCCATTTGCAAGGGCGGGCTTACCCAGTTCGGCAGCCTGTCCCATAATCCCCCAGTCGATCTCTTCGATGCTATATTGGGCAAATATGGGGCCTATCAGGACAAAAGCGACCAGAAGTAGGAGCACACAGGACGCCAGAACCGCCGCACGGTTGCGTAAATATCTGATGCGTGCGTCACCCCAAAGTGATCGCCCTTTCGCAACAGAGGGTGCATTCGCTGCAAAAGCCATGGTCAATACCGGATCTTGGGATCAAGCCAGGCATAAAGCAGATCCGTGACAAGATTGAAAAAGATGGTCAGCCCTCCATAAAGGATTGTTGTCCCAAGCAGCACTGAATAATCGCGGTTCAGGGCCGAATTGACATATGCCTGACCCAACCCACCGGTTGAGAAATAGATATCGACAAACACGGAACCGGTGATGACGTGGACAAAGACCGGAGATAGATAGCTCACCACAGGCAGCATCGCAGGTTTCAGCGCATGTTGCAAAACGATGCGTCGGGTTGGCAGCCCCTTGGCTCTGGCAGTGCGAATGAAATTTGAATTCAACACTTCGAGCATGGACGATCTGGTAATCCGAGCGATGGAGGCCATATAACTGGTCGACAGCGCAATAACGGGCATAATCAGATATTGCCACTGCCCTCCATACCATCCCCCTCCTGGTAACCAACCAAGATGTAGCGTGAAAATCAAAATCAGAATTGGTCCCATGACAA
>JAYQEA010000066.1:0-22214 GCA_038138625.1 Roseivivax sp. | reverse complement strand
CCCAACCACCCCCCACCCCCCCCGGCCTCACCGCCCTTTCCAAACAGGATCTCGCTTTTCTGAGAATGCGCGTGCACCTTCAAATTGATCCTCTGATCTGTACAATTTTTCAATTGTGGAAAATTGACTTTTCGTAATCCTGTTCATAGCATCTTGAAAAGTCATGGCTTCTGCCTCACGAACGACCTGCTTGATTGCGGCGTAAACAAGGGGCGGGCCCGATGCAAGGTGATCAGCCATAGCGCGGGCTTCCTGCATTAAATCAGGCCCTGCGTATATACGGTTGATCAAGCCCCACCGTGCGGCTTCCTCCGCATCAATCCAACGACCTGTCAGCAGCATCTCCATAGCAATGTGATACGGGATCCGCTTTGGTAGCTTAATCGAAGCCGCATCTGCAATCGTACCAGAGCGGATTTCCGGTAAGGCAAACTGCGCATGATCCGCGGCGAGAATTATGTCGGCTGACATTGCCCATTCCAGTCCGCCCCCACAGCAAATTCCATTTACAGCCGCGACAACAGGCTTGTTGAGGTCGCGCAATTCTTGAAGACCACCGAAACCGCCCAAACCATAGTCACCATCAACAGCATCTCCATCAGCAGCGGCTTTCAAATCCCAACCCGGGCAAAAGAACTTGTCACCTCCACCGGTGATCAATGCCACCCTCAGCTCCGGATCATCGCGGAAATCTGTAAAAACCTGCCCCATGATCTGACTCGTAGCCAGATCGATCGCGTTGGCCTTAGGACGATCGAGCGTCACCTCAAGCACAGCACCACGCCGCTCTGTTCGAACAGGAGTTTCGCTCATTCGTCTTCCTTTCCCATTATAATCAAGGCATCCACAGCAATTGCCGACTTTGCAGTGCATATAAGCGGGTTGACCTCAACCTCGATCAACGCAGGACCGGCATCTGCAACATAGGCTTGCACAGCCATGACAGCCTGTACAATAGCCGATCGATCCGCCGCCTTACGACCACGATACCCGCTCAATAGCGGTGCAAGCCGCAAGCGGTCCAGCATCCCGCAGACCTCATTTTCTGTGGCTGGCAAAATTGCATGCACGGTATCTTGCAGAATTTCGGTCAACACGCCACCTGCACCAAGCGTCAAAATCATGCCATGTGCGGGATCACGCGTGACCCCTACCAAAAGTTCAGCGACAGCCCCCGTCACCATTTTTTCAACAAAAAAGCTCTCACATGCCATCTTCTGCGCCGCGGCCTGCACTGCTGTCGGCGAGGTCAGATTAACCATTACAGCCCCAGCGTCAGACTTATGCGCCAACCCCTCCCCCTTCAGCACCACAGGCAGACCCAAATCAGCCGATGCAAGTGCGGCCGCTTGGGGTGTTACCGCCCGCGCGCTTGCTGGAATACCCAAACCATACCGGGCCAAACACGTTTTGGACTCCGCTTCTGTCAATTGGGTGGCCGGGGCTCCGGTCCCAACAGGCCAGATTGGATCTCCAGGAGACCTAATATTCGCGCAAGCCGCAATCCCTTCGGCAGCCTCTGCGAGACCTGACAAGGGAACAACGCCCTGTGCTGCGATGGCCTGTGCCCATTGTTCCGTCATACAATCGGGAATGGAGGCAACAATAGCAACTGGCACTCCCCCTGCTGCCTGCGCCTTTGCAGCCGAGGCGATGACCGCCCCCCAAGCCGATGCATCGCACCGGTCCTCTCTCGGGAAATCCAAAATCACACAAATCATAGCCAAGACAGGATCTTGCACCGCCGTGAAACACGCCGTTATCGCGGCCTCATCACCCCAGATGTAGGTGTGATAGTCCAAAGGGTTGGCCAGTGCGACCCGCGGCCCCAGAACCTCGCGCAGGGCGTTTTCCTGCCGCGCGTTCAAGGAGGGGAATTCCAATCCCCAAGCCAGACCTGTGTCCGCCATAAGGCTCGCTTCACCACCCGAACAGGACAATGATGCAATCCGGCGCGAGGACAATGGCCCTGCAATATGCAAAATCTGTAGCGCAGACAGAAGACCGGATAATGTCCGCACTTGCGCGATGCCCACTCTGTCGAACAGGGCCTTGGCCCCCACGACACTGCCTGCCAAAGACGCCGTATGCGACACAGTCGCGGCCTGCGCCTGATCGGACGTGCCAACCTTTAGCACCACAATTGGTTTGCCCAGATCAAATGCACGATGGGCCAGCGCCTCAAAGGCCTGTAAATCCGGAATGCCCTCGATATGTAACCCGAGCGCGGTAACGCGCGGGTCTTCCAAAAGACCCATACCCAATTCAGCCAGATCGACCTGCGCCTGATTGCCGGCTGTGACCACATAGGCAAGCGGCAAAGCCCGTCGTTGCATGGTCAGGTTAATTGCCATGTTGGACGACTGGGTGATTACCGCCACGCCACGCTCGCACCGCACGGCACCGTGCTGATCAGGCCAAAGCGCAGCCCCATCCAGCATGTTTAGCAAGCCGTAACAATTTGGTCCAAGGATCGGCATATCGCCTGCCTCGACCAAAAGGCGCGCTTGCAAATCAGCCCCATCCACCAGCTCGGCCGCTGCCTCTTGGAACCCACTTGCAAAACAAATGGCTCCCCCTGCGCCCATGCGTGACAGCGCCCCCACAACGCCGACAGTCGCATGCCGGTTTACACCGATAAAGACAGCGTCCGGCACCTGTGGCAGATCTTCTACCCTGCCTACCGCAGCGCGGCCTCTGATATGATCACGGGTGGGATGCACAATATGGATCGCACCTTCAAAGCCGATCTTTTCGCACTGTTCGACCACATTGCTACACCACGCACCGCCCCCGACAATTGCGATGGAACGTGGCGCCAAAAGCCGTGCCAACCGCGACATCTACGCACCCAAAGGTCGAAACAAGTCACGGCTGATGATATGACGCTGGATTTCACTGGTACCGTCCCAGATACGTTCCACCCGCGCATCCCGCCAGAACCTTTCCACAGGGAAATCATCCATAAGCCCCATGCCACCGTAAATCTGCAAGGTGGCGTCCGTCACCCGGGCCAGCATTTCCGAAGCATAGAGCTTTGCACTGGCGATCTCCCTATTGGCGGGCAATCCCTGATCCAGTCGCCAAGCCGATGACAGGGTCAGCCAGTCGGCGGCGTCGATCTCGGTAATCATATCAGCAATCTGGAAACTTACACCCTGAAACTTGGCTATCTGTTGGCCAAACTGTTTGCGTTGCGCTGCATAGTCCAAAGCCAGGTCAAAACACCGGCGTGCCCGACCGACGCTCATGGTCGCAACAGTGATCCGCGTCGCATAGAGCCACGTGTTCATCACGGCAAAGCCCTCGTCAACCTCTCCGAGAACCTGTGCATCGGGCAAACGGCACTCGTCAAACTCCAAGATGCAGTTCTTGTATCCGCGGTGGCTGACGGAATTATACCCGGCACGCACTTCAAAACCGGGCGTTCCGCGATCCACCAAGAACGCAGTAATCCGTTTTTTGGGACCTTTTGGGGTTTGATCTTCGCCTGTGGCGATAAAAACAATGAAGAAATCGGCATGATCTGCGCCCGAGATGAAATGCTTGGTGCCGTTTACCAGCCAATCACCACCGTCGCGCCGGGCCGAACATTTCATGCCTCGAACATCCGATCCCGCCTCAGGTTCGGTCATCGCGAGTGCATCCATTCTGTCACCGCGGACAGCCGGAAGCAGATACTTTTCGCGCTGATCACCCTGACAGGCCATCAAGATATTCTGCGGCCGCCCAAAGAAATGGTTCAACGCCATCGACCCGCGCCCTAGTTCCCGCTCTACGAGCGCAAAATCCAGATGTGAAAGCCCTGCCCCGCCAACCTCTTGTGGAAAATTACAAGCGTAAAATCCAAGGTCGATACATTTGCGTTTTATAGTCTGTGCAACGTCAGGATCCACTTCACCGGATCGTTCGACCTCGGCTTCGTGAGGATAAATCTCGGTTTCAACAAAGCTGCGCACCGTGTCCACGATCATCTGCTGCTCTTCACTCAGACCAAACTGCATGACATCCATCCTTGCCTATCCCTCTGCACTATGGCTAATGCACAGCGACACCAACATGCAGATTTAGGCAAAAACCATGCAGGTTTCGCAAAAATTATCTCGGGAAGTGGGGATTTTGCTATTTCCAGACTTTTCAATGCACGCCCTCGCCAACACGGTAGAGCCGCTTCGCGCTGCGAACACCCTTGCTGGGCGTCCCTTGTATAGATGGCGGTATCTGGGAATTGCGCAAGGACAAGTGGTTTCTTCAAGCGGATTGCCCGTTTGGGCCGACTCTGCGCTACGGGATCATATGGGTGGCGCGATCCTGTTCATCGTCTCAAGCTACGGCAATGAGCAACTTAGGACGCCAAAAATTTTGCGCAGTATAGCCGCTGCGGCTGTGCGCTTTGAGACAATCGCCGGCATCGACACCGGCAGCGATTTAATGGCTGCGGCGGGACTTCTTTCCGGACATCAGGCCACAATTCACTGGGATGAACTGGCACGCTTTGCCGAAACCTACCCCGATATCGATGTGAGTGATGCGCGGACTGTCCACGACGGCAAACGTCTAAGCTGCGGCGGTGCCATGACAGCTTTTGAACTGGCAATAGACCTGATTGGACTGCATCATGGCGCTATGCTGAAGCTGGAGGTTGCGTCACTTTTCATGCATGGCGAACGCGCGGCGCCCGACCCTGTGCCCCAGATCGCAGACCGCCTTGTTCTTGCAGCCGTGGCGCTTATGCGGCGACACATCGAACACCCGCTGTCCCTGCCAGACATTGCAAACCGGCTGTCGACCCCCTTGCGTCGGCTTGAAACCCTGTGTCGGCACACCACCGGTCGCAGTCCAAGCGCGCTCTACCGTCGGATCCGTTTGCAAGAGGCACAACGCCTTGTGCGGAACACCTCTCTTCCGGTTGCGGAAATCGCGACGCGTTGTGGTTACGAAGACGCCAGTGCCATGACGCGCGCTTATAAAACCGAGTTCAACACGACCCCACGCGCAACACGTGCATCCTGACCGCGGTGTTGGGTTTGTGGACCAATTGGCAAAGATGCGCTGGTCGTCTTTCAGAAGATGCTTGGAGGGCTTTCGCATGCACCAAGCCCGTAGCTGGGTCGCAAAAACCTTAAACTGCCGAGGATATGAGCCAATCAAACAAACCGAGCCTTGAGCGATCCTGTTCCAGCCACTTTGTTCTTGAACCACAGCAAAGCCGCCAAATGCCCCCACCAGTCCTCGCACAAGGCTCGGGCCAGTATTCAACCTCCAATACCGCCGCTCACGGTGGGGGGGGGTGTGGTGCCTGCAGTTTTATGGCTATCCGGAAAATGGTTGAAACGGCATATGCCTGTTGACGTCTTTGTACAGCAGATATTTGAACTGGCCCGGACCGCCCGCGTAGCAGGCCTGAGGACAAAAGGCACGCAGCCACATGTAATCTCCGGCCTCGACTTCTACCCAATCCTGGTTCAGACGATAGACAGCTTTTCCCTCAAGAACATAAAGACCGTGTTCCATCACGTGCGTCTCGGGAAACGGGATCACACCGCCCGGCTGAAACGTTACAATTGTGACGTGCATGTCGTGACGTAAATCATCCATTTCCACAAAGCGGGTTGTGGACCAGGTCCCGTTGGTGTCTGGCATTGCGATCGGGGACTGATCTTCTTCATGAGACACAAATGCTTCGGGTGGCTCTATACCATCAACCGCCACAAACCTTTTCCGGATCCAATGAAATTTGAGCCCAGGATCGGCTGCGCGTATCTTCCAATGCGTGCCTGCCGGCAAATACACATAACTGCCGGGCCGAAGAGAGTGTTGACGACCGTGCAATTCCAACGATCCTGCGCCCTCTACCACAAACAAGACGGCTTCTGCGGTCGGGTCCGTTTCGGGGCTGTCCGACCCGCCGTTTGGCATAAGATCGGCGATATAATGTGAAAAGCTTTCGGCAAATCCCGTCATGGGGCGCGCAATAACCCAAAACCGGCTTTGCTCCCAAAACGGCAGATAGCTTGTCGTAATATCCCGCAGTGTTCCTTTCGGAATTACGGCATAGGCAGACGTAAACACGGCCCTGTCAGTCAGCAGCTCGGTCTGTCCCGGTAAGCCGCCTTGTGGACTGTAGTAATTGGCCATCTCTGCCTCCTTAATCTGTGTCTGCTGCGACACCTTGCCGATCATGCACCCAAGGTCAAGCCAATGACAAAACCAAGCCCTGTGATCCACCTAAATATCTCTCATTCCGTCTGTTTGCATAGATGGAGCGGCGGGCCTATTTTGGGACAGTTCCAATACCAAACCGCATTGAATATACCCGCAGACCAGCTCGTGCCAAGGATCGGAAACCTAGGCGTGAAAGCATCGCACCTGCAATCCCAGCTCGCAGCGACAGCCAAATGATCCCTTGCAGCATCGAACATCGTCTATTCATCGCTTCGGAACAAACTTTGGACCCGCCAACTCTCGTTGTGCTTTTCAAGACAGACGAATGCGTCTCGATCCGCGTCTTCGTATTATGCCATATTGATCAGACCATGTTCGCACACCGGCAGAGATGGTTTGTCGTTATCTTATGAACCTCTGATAACAGGCTCCAGTTTCCAAGGCGTCGCGCCCCTCGTTCGATCCGTATAGCCCCGACGATTAACACATTTTCTCCGTCGCCTGCGTCGACAGCACCAAGACATATTGGACATCACGGTCCAGTGGCTTGCGGCGATCCCGTGGCTGCCAAGTATGCGGACGCAATCAATCAAACCACCGGAGCGTTCCCCAAAAACTTGAGTGTTTTTCAACAAGCTGTCGATCACATCGCGTGCAGGCGGCCCAGTTTGGTGGTCAATTGGAAAAGTCGCCGCGGTTTTGCGTCAGCGGCCATAGCCCCTCTTTTTGGACATGTGCATCACCCCAGCGGTTTTTTGAGCGGAGCTGTTTTCACTTGACCACGCTGCGTGGCCTGTCACAAACCGAACATGGCTTTAGCAAACCTAACAATCGACCTTGCCGCCGTGCGCGCAAACTGGCGCGCTCTCGCGGCCCAATCAACCGCCGAAACCGGTGCAGTTGTCAAAGCCGACGCATACGGCCTTGGCGCGGCCCAAATCGCTACTGCTCTTGCGAAAGAAGGCGCGCGCAAATTTTTCGTGGCCCTGGCAGAAGAAGGCGAAGCTTTGCGTGCCGCGCTTGGGCCTGGACCCGAGATATTTGTCTTTTCCGGTCACATGCCGGGAGATGCACCGATACTCTCTTCAGCAGATTTGACACCGCTGCTCAATTCCGTGGACCAGATGCTCGTCCATGTGGAAACGCTCCCTCATCACAGCTTCGGCATACAGTTGGACAGTGGGATGAACCGTCTTGGTATGGAACCCGCAGAATGGTCGGCGCTGCGCGGTTTGGCGCTGTCTCAGGCCCCTGCGATGGTCATGTCTCATCTTGCCTGCGCTGATGAACCCGACCATCCCATGAACCGGCAGCAGCTTGAGTGCTTTTTGACGATGACAGAGGGCGTGGCAGCCCCCCGATCCCTGTCTGCGACCGGTGGCATTTTGATGGGGTCTGACTATCATTTTGATGTCACCAGACCCGGTGTTGGTCTATACGGAGGCCTGCCGTTTTCCAACGCTATGCCCGTTGTCCAAGTAGACCTGCCAATCATTCAGATACGTGACCTTCTGGAAGGGGAAACCGTTGGATATGGCAACAGCTGGCGCAGTACACGGCCATCCCGCATCGCCACTGTAAATGCGGGATATGCCGATGGCCTCATGCGAGCGGCGGGAGGCCAGATATCGCTATGGGCTGGCACAACACCCTGCCCGGCAGTTGGACGGATTTCAATGGACATGATCGGTGTCGATGTAACAGATTTATCAGACCCGCCAGACAGCTTGCAAATACTGGGCCCGACACAGGGTGTAGACAGCCTAGCAAGCCCCGCCGGAACTATCGGATACGAGGTGCTGACATCACTCGGGTCGCGGTATAACCGGCGCTACATCGGCGCATGACCATTATTGCCACAATAGGGCGTCTTTTTCTCGAAGCGTTAGGCGCTGTTGGACGGATGGGCCTGTTTGCAATGGAGGCAACCAGTCATATCATCCGTCCTCCGGTCTATGGCCGCGAACTTGGTCTGGCATTGGTCCAGATAGGATGGCTGTCTTTGCCAGTGGTCGGATTGACCGCTTTGTTCACAGGTGGCGCATTGGCGCTTCAGATAACGGCCGGAGGGGCACGATTTAACGCCGAGGCTGTCGTACCCCAAATCGTGGCTATTGGCATGGTTCGGGAACTGGGTCCTGTTCTGGTTGGCCTTATGATCGCAGCGCGCGTGACAAGCTCGATCGCGGCCGAAATTGCGACAATGAAGGTGACCGAACAGATTGATGCCTTGGTCACACTATCTACGCATCCGATGAAATATTTGATTGCACCTCGTATATTTGCAGCCATGTTGGTTGTGCCGCTACTGGTCGGCGTCGGCGATATCATCGGTGTAATGGGGGGATATCTGGTGGCCACGGGTCCACTGGGATTTTCCTCTGCCGGTTATTTGCGCAGCACCATGGATTTCTTGACCTTGTCTGATGTTACATCTTCGCTCGCAAAGGGCGCTGTATTTGGCTACCTGGCAGCGATGATGGGATGCTATGCGGGCATGACATCAGGACGGGGTGCGCAGGGCGTCGGGCGCGCCACTAAAGGCTCTGTCGAGGCGGCGGCCGTTCTTATCCTTGCTGCGAATTTCTTGCTGACGGGGGTCTTTTTCTCGCGATGATCACACTGTCGGGTCTGTCAAAAAGCTTTGGGTCAAATCATGTGCTGCGCGATGTCGATTTGTCGATTGAGCGGGGCACTTCGCTCGTGATCATAGGGGGATCCGGTACAGGGAAATCGGTCCTGCTAAAGTGTATTCTTGGCCTGATCGAGGCGGACAGCGGCTCTGTCTGCTTGGATGGAATAGAGCTGACACCCAAGACCCGTGCCGCTCAGATGGCGCGGGTCGGTATGCTTTTTCAGGGCGGAGCCTTGTTTGATTCCTTGACAGTCTGGCAGAACGTTGCCTTTCGGCTGTTGCGCGGGCCGGGTCGATTGACAAAAGCCAAGGCACGCGACGTTGCATTGACCAAACTGGCGCGGGTCGGACTGGGCCCTGAGGTGGCCGACAAAATGCCTGCGCAATTGTCTGGCGGCATGCAAAAGCGTGTCAGTCTGGCCAGAGCCATTGCCGCAGAACCGGAAATTATTTTCTTTGATGAGCCGACCACAGGGCTGGATCCCATCATGTCGGGCGTCATCAACAACCTCATTCACGAAGTGGTCACCGAGATGGGCGCAACGGCTGTTACCATAACCCATGACATGGCGTCGGTTCGGGCCATCGCGTCTCGTGTTGCAATGCTGCACGCAGGACGCATCCAATGGCAAGGATCTGTTGCCAAAATGGATAAATGCGACGATCCTTTTGTCAGTCAGTTTATCTCGGGACGGGCCAAAGGCCCGATTGAGGCAGTTCGATGAACACTTGGGACCTGTTGTACCTCGCCAGCATCTTGTTTGTATTGGGCATGTTGAGCACGGGAATTGTCGCTTATATTCAACAAACTCAACGCTGGGTTTGGGGATCTCTTATGCCCGCTTCGGTTGGTGGTTCACTGCTGGTTATGTTGTCCAATTGGATGCAAAGAAATGCTGATCCCACCATCGGCACGATCGTTTTGATGATTGCGCTGATTCTCATTGGTTCAGGCGCGCTGACCATGACACGCATGTTCCGCCATGGTCCCCTTCAGTTGATGGCCACTGCAACATTGGCCGTTGGTATTATCGTTGTGTTGAGCGCCCTCGCCTTTTTCGTGTTCGGCTGAACACCATGCCAACATTTTTACAGCCTGATCCATGGCTCTTGGCCTTTGTGGGCGTCGTCAAGTTTTGGGCAGCTCCAACAGTTGCTGCCCTGGCGTTCCTGCGTTTGATTGCCGGGGTTAGAGGTGCCCGCATTTGGGCGGCACTGGCGTGCGTCGTCAGTGCCATCGCTATTCTCGCCATTTATGCGCCAGTTGCAGACCGTCTTATTGTGGGCCTTGACGTTATGAAAAGCGTCTATTGGCGGCAGGCCGCACAGCTCCAAGCCATTTGGGGGGGTAAAGCTGTTGTCGTGACGGCCAGTCTGTTGCTTTGGCTCAGCGCCTACGAAGGCCGATGGCGGTGGATTGACATTCTGCATGGCATCGGGGCACTGGGCTTTATCGGCTTTTGGCTCTATACGCACAGCCTTTGATCTCGGAGCTCACATGGCACGCGTCCAAACCAGATTTGTCTGCCAATCCTGTGGCACCGTCGCCTCTAAATGGGCCGGCCAATGCGAAGGTTGCGGCGAATGGAATACGCTTGTCGAAGAAACGCCTCTGTCCTCAGGTCCATCAAAAACAGCTCTAGGCACCGCGCGAGGACGGCGCATCGGGTTAACTGATCTGGCGGGCCATGAGGCCCCGCCCCCCCGCACGCACAGCGGCGCGGCAGAGCTGGATAGGGTTTTGGGAGGAGGACTGGTGCCCGGCTCGGCTGTTTTGGTAGGGGGCGATCCCGGCATCGGAAAGTCGACGTTGTTACTGCAGGCTGCAGCCGCGTTTGCCCGTGCCGGTTTGTCAGTGGTTTATGTCAGCGGAGAAGAGGCCACAGCACAAGTCCGAATGCGGGCGCGTCGTCTTGGATTGCAAGAAGCATCAGTCCAACTGGCTGCGGAGACAAATTTGCGGGATATCCTGACCACTTTGGAGGACGAACCGCCGCAACTGGTGATTATAGATTCCATCCAAACCATGTGGAACGACCGTGTCGATAGCGCACCGGGATCTGTGGCACAGGTACGGTCAGCAGCCCATGAACTCACCGTCTTTGCAAAGAAACGCGGGATTGCCGTGGTGATGGTTGGCCATGTTACCAAAGAAGGTCAGATCGCAGGCCCCCGCGTCGTCGAACACATGGTCGATACGGTGCTTTACTTTGAAGGCGAGCGCGGCCACCAATTCCGGATCCTGCGGAGCGTAAAAAACCGGTTTGGCCCCACAGATGAAATCGGCGTTTTCGAAATGACCGGTGCAGGACTGTCGGAAGTGTCCAACCCTTCGGCGCTTTTCTTGTCCGAAGGCGGCGAGGCGGCCCCGGGTCAGGTTGTCTTTGCCGGGGTCGAGGGCACCCGCCCCGTTTTGTGCGAGATACAGGCGCTCGTATCTCCCTCTCCACATAGTCAGCCCCGCCGCAGCACAGTAGGTTGGGACGGAGGCCGCTTGGCGATGGTGCTTGCCGTGCTCGAGGCGCGCTGTGGCCTGCCGTTTGCAGGGTTGGATGTGTATCTTAATGTTGCGGGTGGATTACGAATTGGCGAACCGGCAGCAGATTTGGCAGTCGCTGCGGCGTTGATCTCGGCCAGAGAGGACCGTGCACTTCCCCCAAAATGCGTGGTCTTTGGGGAAATAAGCCTGTCCGGGGCCCTTCGTCCGGTTGGTCAGACAGAAAACCGGTTGAAAGAGGCGCAAAAACTTGGTTTCACCTCGGCTATCGCTCCATCCGGGGGCAAAGCTTCAACAGCTAAAGGTATGCGATTGAGGCAAATGGCCGATTTAAGCGGCTTTTTAGGCGAGATATTTGGCGCTGGTTAACCGGCGTTGGACGAAAGACAAAGGCGGATATGACTATGGAAGGCTTTACGATCATCGATGGCGTCGTCGCGGGGCTGATCGTTTTATCGGCTCTGCTTGCCTATGCGCGCGGACTTGTTCGCGAAGGATTGGCAATCGGTGGCTGGATCGTGTCCGGGCTTGTTGCCTTTACCTTTGCACCTCAGGTCGAGCCACTGGTCAAGGAATTGCCTGTCCTAGGCGACTTTCTTGCCCAAAGCTGCCAGATTGCGATGGTTGTCTCATTTGCCATCATTCTTGTTATCTGCCTTGTTATTGTTGGGTTTTTCACACCACTTCTCACATCCTTGATCAAAGACAGCGCATTGGGGCCGATTGATCAGGGCCTTGGGTTTCTGTTTGGGGTGGCGCGAGGTGTACTTCTTGCGGCTATCGGTTTTTTTGTAGCCAATCTGATCTTTCCGGATGCGCTGCCGCCAGTTATGGCGGACGCGCGATCGGCGGATATATTTTTGCAGTTCAACCAAAATATCGAAGATAGCAATCCAGAAGCGGCCATGGGATGGATTACCCGCCAGTCAGAAGTCTTTTTGTCAGCCTGCGATGCACCGGGTGGTCGCGATGCGTGACGCGGTGCGGTTTCGCACCCATTGTCAGGCTCCGGACCCTGATTTGCCTTAATTGAGGTCTATGGCGCGATAAATCGGGCAGATAGATCACAGCATCCTTTTGGAATGTGATTGTATCGTGACAGACAGCCTTGTGAGCTTTAAGGGAAGAGGCGCACCACCTGTTGCCACGGAATCGGAGCCACCTTGTGACCCAACCCAGCCTGCTGACCGATCACACCCTGGACGATGACAAATTGCACGAGGAATGCGGAGTGTTCGGAGCCGTTGGCGTTGAAGATGCGGCTAACTTTGTAGCCCTCGGGCTGCACGCACTTCAGCACCGCGGGCAGGAAGCTGGTGGCATCGTCTCGCATCATGAAGATACCGGGTTTAATTCAGTCCGCCGGTTTGGATATGTTCGGGACAATTTTACGTCCCAAACGGTGATGAAAACATTGCCCGGACCCTTGGCCATCGGCCATGTAAGGTATTCTACCACAGGATCGAAAGGACAGGCCGCCATCCGCGATGTACAACCCTTTTTCGGTGAGTTTTCGATGGGTGGGGCGGCGATTGCGCATAACGGCAATCTTACGAATGCAAAACAATTGCGGCGCCAACTGATTGAACGCGGCGCTATTTTTCAGGGCTCTTCTGATAGTGAATGCATCATTCACCTGATGGCGCGCTCCATGGGCCAAACCATCCCGGACCGGATGAAGGAAGCGCTGCGTCAAGTAGAAGGTGCCTTTGCAATTGTCGCAATGACACGCACCAAATTGATTGGTGTTCGCGACGCGCGCGGCATTCGCCCCCTTGTTTTGGGCAAGCTAGGGGACGGCTATGTCCTGGCCTCCGAGACTTGCGCATTGGATATCATTGGCGCTGAATTGGTACGAGAAATCGAACCGGGCGAGATGGTGGTCATCTCGGGTGACAAGATTAAAAGTTATCATCCATTTGAACCGGTGGCGCCGCGCCCCTGTATTTTCGAATACGTTTATTTCTCGCGCCCCGACTCGACAATAGGTGGACGCTCTGTCTACGAAGTCAGACGCGAAATTGGCCGCCAGCTTGCTATTGAGAACCCCGTCGATGCCGACATGGTGTGCCCCGTGCCAGACAGCGGAACACCGGCAGCCATCGGCTACAGCCAGCAAAGCGGGATCCCTTTTGAAATGGGAATTGTCCGCAACCAATATGTGGGGCGCACCTTTATCGAGCCGACCGAACAAATCCGTAACATGGGCGTGCGGCTAAAGTTGAATGTCAACAGAGCGTTAATGAAAAACAAACGTGTCATTTTGATTGACGATTCCATTGTTCGGGGAACGACCTCTCGGAAAATCAAAGAGATGATTCTTGAAGCCGGGGCGAAAGAAGTTCATTTTCGCATTGCCAGCCCCCCTACAATCTGGCCTGATTTCTACGGTGTAGATATGCCAACACAGGGGGAATTGCTGGCTGCGCGTATGACGGAAGACGAAATGCGGGACTATTTGGGCGTTTCGTCCTTAAAGTATATATCGATCGATGGTCTGTATCGTGCGGTGGGCGAACCTGACGGTCGTGATCCGGCCGCCCCGGCATATCACGACGCTGTCTTTACCGGCGATTATCCGATCGAACCGTCAGATATGATCGAAGCAGGTTTTAAACTGAAAGCTGCCGAGTAAACGAAAAGTACCTGCGCCTGTCAGTCCTCAGTGGTTCCCGAGGCATCTGAAAAGATCCGTCGTGCGGTTGATACGTGTTTTGACGTGTCATTATGTACCGTGCGTTTGATCATTATCCGGTCTAGTGGTGGTTTTACGTTTTGCGCTGGGGGCTGGTGGGTCCTAAGTACATACACCGTACAGTAACTGCGGGAACATTTATGCCATTTGAGCGGTAAATCTGTAAAATTCCGGCTAAATCTGCCCTTTAACTTTGCCCCTACCCTATGTCGCGCTTGACGCCCCTGCCCGACGCAGCCAAAACGCGCATATGACACAGACCCCAATTGCACTTGTTACCGGAGCGTCCCGCGGGCTGGGCTTTGCCCTTTCCGAGCTTTTGTCCGACACACATCATATCGTCGCTGTGGCGCGTACTGTGGGTGGATTAGAAGATCTTGATGACAGAATAAAAGAGCGTGGCGGACAGGCGACGCTTGCCCCGATGGATATTTGTGTCCCAGAGGCAATGGCCCAACTGTGCAGGTCGATTTATGATCGCTGGGGATCTGTGGCGCTTTGGATTCATACAGCCGTACATGCTGCACCATTAACACCAGCAACCCATCTTGATGCCAAAGACTGGTCGAAATCTGTCGCCATCAACGTCACCGCAATGGGACATCTTTTGCCATATATCGGACCGCTGATCGGTCTGGATGGAAAGGCAGTATTCTTTGATGATCCGCGCCAAGGCCAACGCTTTTTTGGCCATTATGGCACGACCAAGTCTGCACAAATATCTTTGGCAAGATCATGGGCTGCGGAAACACAAAAAACAGGGCCGGATGTTCGTATTCTGACGCCACCTCCGATGGCGACTGCAACGCGCGCTCGGTTCTTTCCGGGCGAAGATCGCACAGCGCTTCTAAGCCCGCACGAGGCTGCCAAAAAGTTGATTGGCGATATCATGTGAACCCATCTTTGGTGGTCGCGACTGTCTCTTGAAGCAGAGGCCATTTTTGTGAATGACATCCGCCGCTATGGGTAGGGAGAGGAGCAGATTTTCGCTTTACCCTGCAATACAATCGCCTTGAAATGTTAAAATCGGCGTCCCCTTGAAGGGGCCCGTTTTGGTTCCAGAACCCGACCAATCACAAAAACATTCTAAAACCCCTAGTTTGAGCCAAAGCGTGCGCGATCTTATTTTCACTATTTTTTATTAAATAAAATCATACATTTAAAACACAATCGTCATCTTTTTAAAGGGACGCAACAAAGTATTTTTCCGCCACGTCATTAAAAAGATGAGTAAAAAACGGGCATTTCGTGCTTATCTCTATTCGTGAAAAGGTAAAACCTTACCAACGCTCACACGAGTGAAATGGCGAGGGCGCGTTTAAAGATTGGAGTAAGACATGAAAAGATTTTTGATGGTATTGGCCAGCGCAGCGGTGTGTGTCCCAGCAGTTATGTCAGCCGCATCTTCGGATCCGCAGTATGTCAAGATATCTCAATACAGCCAGGAACTTCATATGGCCCCAAGCCGGGATAGCGACCAAATCGGTGTTTTGACCGAAAATGCGGGAAATATTTATAACTTTGGCTGCTTGGAAAACGGAACTGATCGCGTTGCATTTAGTGTCGAGAATTCCGGTACTGCTCTTTTAGACGATAATACGTGGTGCCTTGTTGGCGACAGACAAAACGCAGGATGGGCGCCCTCTTCTGTGTTGGAAGTGAGTGAGAAAACAACACAGAGCTTTGATGGCAATATACTTATGGATTTAGCGGGCAGTGAATGGCTGGTCACAGATGGTAACCCGTCATCACAGGATGCAACAGAGCAAACTATCCGGTTCGGCAGTGACCAAAAAGTCTCTGGTAACGCTGGATGTAATAAGTTTTCCGGTAAATTCACCATACAGGGAGACCAGTTGGCCATCGGTCCACTTATGGTAACACGTATGTTTTGCGACGCGGATCTTATGCAACAGGAAACCGCACTCCTAAAGGCGTTGGCTAACGTTAAAACCTTTAAAGGCAACCATATGACTTTGGTTTTAATGGATAAGGATATGTCTATTTTGAGGACACTCAAAAGAACTGACTTTGACTAAGGGTATCCATGCACCCTGCCGCACTGTGATGCGCCATCTTGGTCGTTTCTATAACGTCGACCCGGCGACCATGTGACAGTTTACAAATGTATTTAGGCCCTGTTTTTACAGGGCCTTTCTGCGTTAGGTTGATGACGGTCAGCAGATGCCGCGCTTTTAGAGGGGGTTGAGGGCTTTTGCGAATTGGTTCGACGCACGCACCACTTGTTCGGCGAAAGCACGTCGCCCTGCCAGTCCAGATGGCCAGGCGAGGCCAGAGATGCGGAATTTGTAGCAAAGGGCACTCGTTCGGTTCTGAAAGTAGTGTGCAGGAAGGCTCGCACCAAATCGCGCTAAGCGGTTTTGGCTCTTGCAACAGCAAGTTGCGACTCTCCAAACGTTGGATGAATACGCGTGTTTTCAATTTCTTTTTAACGCTGTAACCAATAATCTGGACCCTGAAGACGCACTATTGACGACCGTCTTTACAGTTCTCCAGACGACATCTCGCGCACAAGGGAGGGTCTGGAGTAATTGTGTGCTTGCACAGCTGAATGGGCGCGACGCAGCCTTGTGGATCCCACCAAAATCGAACCACGAGCGTCAGAAAGCTTATGACGTCGATGCTTACAATTGGCGGCACCTCGTCACGCATTATGTCACAAAGAAAAAATTCAGAGGCAACACCATGCGACGCGATTAGTCCGGTTATTGTTATACCACAAACCGGACCCTCGTCGTGGCCTTCACCGTATGAAAAGTGTCGCCCACAGAGCTGGGCGGAAGCGCTGAAAACTCATCTGGTAACCAGATGGAGCGCGCCAACGAAAAGTGACCATGCACCTCTCCACTCAGGGATCCCTACATTTTGACGCAATCAGGTTAGATATTCTTTAATACAAGCTTCAATGCCCTTTTGATGTATAGCATTGAGCCATCGTATAAATGCAGATGAAAAAACGGGTGATGTCGCCAGATCTCCGTAGTATTGACTTTGCGCCAGCCAAATTGCGGGATCGCTTTTAGCGGCACAGGCAGCGTTCTGAAGCGTTACCCAATGCGGATCGTTAGCCTCGATAACGGATCCATCCTCGCGTCTACCTTCGCACATACGGGCCCATGCGGCCTCTACCAAAGCGAGCCCCTCAACAGGTGTCCCCCTTTCCAGCCCATGTCTTATAGTGGGAACCAGAAAACCAGGGTGCCGCGACGACCCGTCAAAAGCAACTCTTCTAACGGTATCCACGATTTCAGGGTTGGAAAAACGTCGGGCAATCAAATCAATATAGGTATCCGGCGCCATATTGGGCACAGCTTTGACCAATGGGGCGATTTCCGCCCGTGTCACCTTTTGGAACAGATCTCCCACCAGTTTGTGAGACATACAGTCCGCGACTGTCGAAAGACCCAGTAACTCGCCAACATTGGCAATCACTTGGTGTCCACCATTCAAAATCCGGATTTTCATTGCTTCGAAATCATGGACGTTGTCAGCAAAGGTTGCACCAACCAGATCCCAATCGGGACGTCCCGCACAAAACGCATCCTCGATAACCCACTGCCGGAATTTTTCATGCGTGACCGGTACGGCGTCATCAATCCCGAGACTGCGTACCATGTCACGTTCCTTGGCTCCCGTTGCGGGCACGATGCAGTCCACCATGGAATTCGGGAACGTACAGGTCGTGTCAATCCATTCTGCCAGGCCGGGATCCATCAAGCGTGCCAGAGACACGACATTTCTGCGTAAAATATTTCCATTGCCCTGCAAATTATCGCAACACAGCCCGGTAAAGGGGCCCAAACCTCGCGTTTTCCGTAACTGAAGCGCCGCAACAATTGCACCAAAAACGGTTTTGGGTTGTTCTGGGTTCGCAATATCAAATTGAATGTCCGGATGTGACACATCGAATGTATTCGTGGCGGGATCGACGAAATAGCCTCCTTCGGTAACCGTCAGAGATACAATTTTTATGTCAGGTTGCGCCATACGATCAATAAGCAGGCCATTATCTTGATGGATCGGTAGATAGTCGATCACAGATCCGACGACCTCGACCGAGGTTCCAGAGGGATCCAGTTCAATCAAGGTGGACAAACAGTCCTGCGCCATAAGTTTTTGGCGCTGGGCAATATCATAAGGCCGAACGCCAGCCCCTATGATGGCCCAATCCCTAGCCTGCCCCATTTGCATAAGACGGTGCAGATACCAAGCCTGATGGGCACGATGAAAATTACCCACCCCGATATGCAATATACCAGCTGTAAGCTGAGAGCGATCATACTGCGGACGCAGAACCGACGTCGGCAGTGACGACAAGGCTGCGTTGTCCAGCTTGGCTAAAGGCGAAACTTGTGAGATGTTTTTCATCAGCTCATCCAGTTTCCGCCATCTACGCCGTAGGTTTGTGCGACGACATAGTCGGAGTCACTACTTCCTAGATAAATCGCCATACCGGCAAGGTCTGCTGCTGTTCCCATGCGGCCAAAGGGCACAGATTGACCGACTTCTCTTTTTTTCTGGCCAGGCGCCTTGTTTTCATATTTTGCAAATAACGCGTCCACGCCGTCCCAATGTTCACCATCGACAACGCCCGGCGCAATCGCATTCACGTTGATGCCATATCGAATTAAATCCAGACCAAAGGATTGCGTCAGGCTGATCACGGCCGCTTTTGATGCACAATAGACCGCCACAAGCGGCTCACCACGACGACCAGCCTGGCTGGCCATGTTGATGATCTTGCCCCCTTCGCCACGATCGATCATATGACGTGCAACAGCCTGCGTGGTGAAAAGCACACCGGCCACATTAATCTGAAACACCCGGTCAAAATCATCACGAGAAATCCCGACCGTAGGTGCGGCCGTAAAAAGCGCCGCATTGTTGATCAGGATATCAATTTGGCCAAAGCGATCGATGGTCGTAGTTATCGCCTGATCGATGCTGGACTGCTGTGTGACATCCATCCGAACCGCCATAGCACTTTTTCCAAGCGCTTCCGCTGCTTTTGTCGCGCGTTCAAACTCTATATCAGCCAGAACAACCTGTGCCCCTTCGCGGACATAGGCTTGGGCAAACCCCAAGCCGATCCCGCGCGCAGCCCCCGTGATCAGGGCTGTTTTTCCATCCAACCGGTTCATGACACACGCTGTCCGGTTTGGTCAAAGCGGTGCAATTTGCTCGTATCCGGAGACAGAAAAACAGTCGCACCGTAATCCAGCTCAACAGCGCCGCTGGCGCGTACTGTCAATGGCACAGAGAAAGCGTCACATTTGACATGAAAAAATGTATCAGATCCCAGATGTTCAGAGACGCCACCGGTGCCTCTCCAAAGGCCATTATCTTTGGATATCTTGACGTCCGCGGGGCGGATGCCACTCGTTGTCGCGCCGTAATTTGCGGCTTCTTCCCCACCCACAAGATTCATTTTTGGGCTGCCTATAAATCCCGCAACAAAGGTGTTGCAGGGGTTATGATAAAGGTCCAAAGGGCTGCCCACCTGTTCCACCACGCCCGCGTTGAGAACCACAATTTTATCTGCCATCGTCATGGCTTCTACCTGATCGTGGGTGACATAAATCATTGTCGTGGCAAGGCGTTTGTGGAGTTCGCTTATTTCCAGCCGCATTCCAACCCGCAAAGCAGCATCAAGATTGGACAAGGGTTCATCAAACAGAAATGCCGCCGGTTCGCGCACAATAGCCCGCCCGATTGCCACCCTTTGACGCTGACCACCCGACAGCTGACCAGGTCGTCGATCCAGATAATCCGTCAGGTTCAGAACATCCGCTGCCTGCGCAACACGTCGGTCTTGTTCGGCTTTGTCCAACCCCGCCATCCTTAACGGAAAGGCGATATTTTTGCGCACCGACATATGGGGATAAAGCGCGTAGGATTGAAACACCATAGCAAGCCCGCGTTTGGCCGGAGGTATCGTTGTCGCGTCATGACCGTCGATGACGACCCGCCCTCCGGTGACATCCTCCAAACCGGCAATCAGCCTGAGAAGCGTTGACTTGCCGCACCCAGACGGCCCCACAAAGACCACAAATTCCCCATCCTCGATGTCTAGATCCAAGGGCGGAATAACCTCGACATCACCGAAGCATTTACTCACCTTATCAAGATGGATCTGTCCCATAGTGTATTCCCTATTTCACGGCGCCAAATGTCAGGCCCCGGACCAGTTGTTTTTGACTGAACCACCCCATGATCAGGATCGGCGCAATCGCCATGACAGACGCGGCGCTAAGTTTGGCATAAAACAATCCCTCCGGACTGGAATAGCTCGCAATAAAGGCCGTCAAAGGCGCGGCTTTTGCTGCCGTCAGGTTCAACGTCCAGAATGCTTCGTTCCACGCAAGAATAACGTTCAGTAGAACCGTCGAGGCAATCCCCGGAACCGCCATCGGTGTCAGAACGTACAACAGCTCCTCACGTAGACGCGCCCCGTCCATGCGCGCAGCTTCCAGAATTTCTACGGGGATTTCCTTGAAATAGGTGTAAAGCATCCAAACGATAATCGGCAGATTGATCAACATGAGGATCAGCAAAAGACCGATCCGTGTGTCGAGCAAACCCAAGGCAATAAAGCCAATATAGATCGGGTACAAAACCCCAACAGCTGGCAGCATCTTGGTGGACAGCATCCACATTAGAATACCACGTGTCCGTTTTGATGGAACAAAGGCCATTGACCACGCAGCGGGAACCGCAACCAAGATACCTAAAAGCGTGGAGCCAACGGCAATCAAAACAGAGTTTGAGAAGTGTTTGAAATAGTCTGACCGATCCTGAACCGTCGCATAGTTGTCAAACGACCAAGCTGACAGAAGCACCTGCATCGGCGTTTTGATCGCGTCACCCTCTGACTTGAACGACAGGACAACAATCCAAAGGATTGGAAAAAAGATTAGCAAACCAATGGTCCACGCCAGCAGCGTTGTCAGCATTTTGCGGTGGGCCGTCACAGAGCGCGCCATAATACCCCCCCTATGCGTCCAGATTTTTGCCAACAACGCGCATCAAAAATAATGCGACTAGATTGGCTAGGATGATCGCATAAACGCCGCCAGCCGATCCAAGGCCCACGTTTTGGCTTTCTAAAACACGTTGAAAAATCAGATAGGTAAGTGTTTTTGTTCCAAAGGCGCCAGCCGTTGTGACAAATATCTCGGCAAACACCGACAAAAGAAATATCGTCTGGATGAGCACGACAACAGTCATCGCACGGGCCAGGTGTGGCAGCACGATAAATCGAAACCTGTTGACCGCTCCAGCGCCGTCCATCTCGGCCGCTTCAACCTGTTCTCGGTCCAAAGATTGGATCGCAGTCAAAAGGATCAGCGTGGCAAATGGCAGCCATTGCCAAGAGATGATCATAATCAATGACGGGAGCGACGCCTGGCTCAGCCACTGGATTGGCTCTGCCCCGAAGGCTTTCGAGATATGGGCGAAAAAGCCGTTTACCGGATCCATAAACATGTTTTTCCAAACCAGACCGGACACCGTTGGCATCACAAAAAAGGGCGCAATGACAAGAATACGGACAATTCCCTGACCCCACATCGGTTGATCCAGCAACAGGGCAAGCAAAACGCCAAGAAGGACAGTGATGATCAGGACCCCACCAACAACGATCAAAGTCGTCGTTACCGCCGGCCAAAACGCGCTTGAGGAGACGAAACGGACATAATTGTCAAAACCGACCCAGCCCAGATCACCACCCCGCAGGGGCAGATATTTTTTGAAAGACAAATACAGCGTCATCGTGAGTGGTAGAAGCATCCAGCCCAAAAGTAATATAACAGCCGGTGCCATCATAACCCTTGCGGCGGATCTTGAATGCTGAGTTGCCATGCAAAAACCCTTAACGGAAAATTTTCCACCTTGGATGCCAGATACCTTCTGACCCGTTCAGTCCGAGGCTTCAGAGGGCGGCAGCACCGCCCTCTGAATGGAACGATACTTAGCGGTAGCCCGCTGCTTCCATTGCATCATTCGTAATATCCTGCGCCTTGGCCAATGCATCAGCAACAGACTGCTGACCGGCGTAGGCCGCAGAGAATTCCTGACTGACTTCGGTTGCGATGCCAGCAAATTCTGGAATAGCTGCAAACTGAATACCAACATAGGGCGACGGATCCACGGTGGAGTTGTTGGGATCGGCCGACAAGATTGAATCCAACGTCATCTGCGCA
>JAYQEA010000065.1:13849-22651 GCA_038138625.1 Roseivivax sp. | reverse complement strand
TCATCCAAGCCCCCCCACAACACATCAAAAGGGTCGTCCACAAAAACCAGAATGCCCCGCCCAACAAGTCTGCTGAAAGCTGCAAAATCGTTTTGTAAGACGGTCCTGCCAAGCTTGGCTCCAACTATACGAGCAGAGAGTCTGGGACGTCATGTTTGCAAGGCCCTACGCTGTAGCCTGTGGAGAAATTTCCAAACGTCTACTGTCTTGCGCACATAAACAGGCAAACCCAAAAGGTGTGAGCCACATTTCCCCAAACTACCGCCTGCCATCTTGCGCGCTAGTATCCAAAACGATTACAAAACTGCTATGGTCATTGCCTAGCGTTCGAACAGATCGCTTCATCGGATGATGCGCGAATTTTCCTACAGCGTCGTTTCATTTCAAAGCTCAGCAATTAAAGCGCTCTGTCCCGCCACAAACTGGCAAACGGCGGACATGCGCTCAATAGACACCCCTCAGGGCCAGCACTCACTTTTGGCTGTTTCTCGACAGTGACAAGTTCACCTCTGTGAAATCCCCTGTCTTTACCCAATCATCTACGCCCAAAGGGAGCCGTTTCACGACTGTGATGTCATCCGGTAGCTCTGACGGGAAAGTACGCAAACAGCAGCCAAAATACATATGCGTCAGGGACCTATTGGTTACAATTGGGACCCTAATTTATTCAGCTGGTATGTGTGGGGCGACAGCTTACTGTGGTAATCAGATCAGATATCGATGGTGCCAAGACGCCAAGTGATGCGTTTTGTGGCAAGGTCCGAGCCGACACACACCACTCCGTTTCAATCAGCGACCCTGTTCAGCCTCGCGAACAAGGCCACGGACCCAGGTCGTCATGAAGTATGCCCCCAAAAGCGTGACTGGAAATAAAATCGCCCAAGCATTCCAGAAGTCAAACACATGGTGGCCGTATGCTCTGGAGGCTGCCCAGATCAAGGACGTGTTTACAAAAACTGCCCCGTGGACCAAAACCCACAAATAGAGATACATCCGCCAAAACGGCAGATATGCCATTCCCTTCCGAGGAAGGTCGTCAACAGGTTCATAACGGAGCGTATGCATAGATCTCAGATCGCTTTGGCCAGTTGTCGCGCAACCATTTCTGGTATAAATCCTAACAGACCAACTGGTTCAAGTATATGTCCACAATAGCTCATTTTTGCGGCCGCCTGCGGAATATCGTCCAAAACATGACCCCGCCTCGCCGAAAAAAACGGTAAAGCAAAGGATTTGGGACCCAACCCATCCAGAGCTTGGGTAAGCGGTGGATCCTGTTCGACAAATCCGACAGTAAGATATCTAGGTTCGAAATCTGTCATAACTGCCTTTGCGAAATTAAACGTTTCACGAGCCACGGCATCACTCCGACCAGACCCATGACCCAAAATAGCCAATCCCACATCACTATTGCCCCACCCACGTGCCTGACACAAAGAGATCAGGTATCTCGCAACAGCTGGTGCAAGTGCAGGGTCTGTGCCGAAGGGTGGCAGGATGCGCACAGCTCGCCCCCCTATGCGACGGGGCAATTCGGTACGGGTAAACCATCCGTTGGCCATAAACATGGGATAGACAACCGTATCCGGATCCAGATCCAACTGTGCCTCGAGCGCTCCGGGACTTGCCAGAGTGACCCCTGACACTGAAAAATCACAATACGCAGAAACCGACCGTGCCAGCGCGGCTATCTCCGCCTCTCCTATTTGCGGATCGGACGGCTGTCCGTGGCTCACGATAATCGCCTGTGTCATTGCATACTCCCTGCCGCAGAATTCTAGGACAGCGTTATTCCATATGCCATAGCCTTGTCAGCCAAAGATCGTTTCCTGAGTGTCCCGACAAACGATCCAGCCAGACACGATACCGATTTTTATTTTCACGGTCAGTAGACAATCAACTCTGCCGCTGGATCCGCCGCATGACACAACATGCCGAACATATAATCGGCCACTGATCTGAAACAGATCACGCGTGCACAGGTGTCATCCACAAGCCAAAAAGCAGCCGCGATCTGACCAAATCGGGTTCTGCGGAAATCGCCGGGTGTGAACGCATCAGGGGACATATCCACGGGCGCAAGTTTCGCAATTACCTCGCGCAGACGTCGGCCGCGCAATTCAAAGACCACCCGCGCGTCCGAGACGTCCACAGCCATTGCATGCCCACCAGCAAGCGAGGTTTGCAGGCTGTCGGCCACGGCAGCGCCCTGCCCCGCAGCTACAATCAGCAACAGCTCGTCCTGTGACATCCAAATCACACCGCGCCCATTCTGAAAATCGGCGCGGCGCACCAGCGGAACTTCGACCCCGACCGTATCATGAACCGCCTCACGCAGCCTCTCGTCGGCCAAATCTCCGCGCAGTGTCACCATTCCCTGGGCAGGCAAAGCAAGAACTTCAACCACACCGTCAAAACTTTGGGTGACAGGTATTTGACTATTAGACATTCTGCTTTTCCCCGTCAGGATCAAAGAAAACAGGCGATACGACTTTGGCCTCTACGGTGGACCCGTCTGTTTTGTTGAAGGGCACAACATCCCCCAGGCGGTCCGGACCGTTTAGCAAAAGCCCCATTGCTATTCCACGCCCAAGGGTCGGCGAATGGTAGGTCGAAGTCACGCGCCCCTGCACAACCGCTTGCCCATTCGCATTGGAACCTGACCCAATCGCATAGGATCCATCCGGCAGCACCGAGCCATCGAGGGTTTCTAGACCGACAAGTTTCCATCGTGACGGATCGGTCATATGACTGCGCTGCTGCGCCCGTTTGCCCAGGTAGTCCTCTTTTTTCTTAGAGATTGCCCAATCCAGCCCAAGATCTTGCGGGATTATCGTGCCATCGGTTTCGTCGCCGATCATGATAAAGCCTTTTTCGGCCCGCATGATATGAAGAGCCTCGGTCCCATAAGGTGTGGCATTGAATTCTACCCCTGCCTCAAGCAACCTGTCCCATAATGCACGACCTTGATGCGCTGGAACGGCGATCTCATAGCTCAACTCGCCAGAGAACGAGATGCGGTAAGCCCGTACCGGAAACCCACCAAGCGTCCCATCCGCCCAGCCCATAAAGGGAAGCGCATTGGCACTGACATCCATCCCACCCAGTTTTTCCAGCACCGCGCGCGCTTTGGGCCCTACAACACCAATCTGGGCGTATTGTTCGGTGACATTGGCGGTATAGACTTTCCAGTCCCACCATTCCGTTTGCAGCCATTCTTCCATATGGGCGTGGATCCGGTCAGCCCCGCCCGTGGTGGTGTGACACAGCCATGTGTCATCATCGATCCGCGCAACGACACCATCATCCGACAGAAATCCGTTTTCACTGCACATCAATCCGTAACGGCAGCGGCCCACTTTCAGGGTCGACATCATGTTGGTGTACATCATGTCAAGGAAACGGCCTGCGTCAGGCCCTTTTACGACAATTTTACCAAGCGTCGATGCATCCAAGAGCCCAAGACTGTTTCGCGTGGCCAGCACCTCGCGGTGAACGGCTTCATCGACGCTTTCCCCTGCTTTTTGGTAGCAATAAGGCCGACGCCAATGGCCTACAGGTTCCCAATGGGCACCATGCGCCTCATGCCAGTCATACATGGGGGTTTTACGGATTGGCTGAAATAAGTCACCCCGCGCCTCACCCGCGATAGAGCCCATGCTGATCGGAGTGTAAGGGGGGCGAAACGTCGTTGTGCCGACCGCCGGAATATCCGCGCCAAGCGCATCTGAAAGGATGGCAAGACCATTGATATTGCTTAGTTTCCCCTGATCAGTCGCCATGCCCAACGTGGTGTAGCGTTTGGTATGCTCCACGCTTTCATAGCCCTCACGCGCGGCCAGTTGCACGTCGGTGACCTTGACATCATTTTGAAAATCCAACCACGCTTTCGCCCGACGATCATGCGTTGCACCTTGCGGCATCAGCCATACGGGCGCCAGCGGCGCCTCGGGCAGGCTGTGACCCTGCGTTTGGGGCTGTTCGGACACGGATCCGCCGCACTGTGTTACACTCTTCAGCGCCGTTTCGGTCGCATCGTTCAGGATCTCTTGTAATCCGAAATATCCGTCCGCCGCACCTGCACAGGCCACAAACGGGGTGCCCTCAGCACCGGTTGGTGCCCTTTCTGCGTCGGGTCTGAACATCGCCTGCGCAGTGTCCCAGTGCAGTTTGCCACCGCAGTGAGACCAAAGATGTACCACAGGGGACCACCCGCCCGACATGGCAACAGCATCACAATCAATGTCATCCAGTGAACCGCCAGAGCCAGCCTGTGCACATATGACAACACCAGTTACACGTTTTCCGCCCTTGACCTTGGCAATCGCACGCCCCTGTTCGATCCGGATCCCGGCAGCGCGCGCCTGCGCAATAAGCGGACTATCCGCTATCCCGGCCCGCACATCGATAATGGCCGGAATGGACAACCCGGCCGCATGTAACGTCAGGGCTGTGCGGTAGGCATCGTCATTGTTGGTCACAACGACCGTACGATCGCCAGCAGCAACAGCATAGTTGGTTGCATAGTCGCGAACAGCACTGGCCAGCATGACGCCGGGAATGTCGTTTCCTGCAAAGCTTAGGGGGCGTTCGATAGCCCCGGTGGCGCAGATAACCTGCGATGCACGAATGCGCCACAGACGATGACGTGGACCCTTCGCCTCTGGCGCGTGATCCGTCAGGCGTTCATATCCCAGAACATAACCGTGATCATAGACCCCTGCCCCCATACAGCGTGTCCGGACAGTGACATTGGGCATCTGCTGCAATGCAGCGATCGCATTCGCAACCCAGACGTCGGGGTCTTGTTCGTTGATTGTCCCGCCGTCTACTGGGGCACGTCCCCCCCAATGCGCTGATTGTTCAAGCAAGGTGACCCGCACGCCAGACGCCGCCGCCACCTGTGCGGCCTGCAGACCTGCAACACCGCCACCAAGGATCAGAACGTCGGTAAAATGATAGTAATGCTCATATGTATCTGCATCCTTGGTTTCCGCGTCGGGTGCTTTGCCAAGACCGGCAGACTGGCGAATGAAAGGCTCATAGATGTGCTTCCAAAAGGGTCGCGGATGTATGAACGTCTTGTAGTAAAATCCCGCCGGCAAAAACCGTGCCATCGGACCGTTGACTGCGCCAATATCGAATTCAAGGCTTGGCCAATGGTTTTGGCTGTGTGCCTCTAGCCCGTCAAAAAGCTCGGTCGTGGTGGCACGCTGATTGGGTTCAAAACGGGCACCACGACCGAGGTTCATCAATGCGTTGGGCTCTTCGGATCCCGAGGCAACGATGCCCCGTGGCCGGTGATATTTGAACGACCGACCTACCAGCATCTGGTCATTGGCCAGCAGAGCAGAGGCCAGCGTATCACCCTGAATGCCCTTTAAGCGTTTGCCATTGAATGCAAAATCAACTTGCCTTGTTCGATCGGTAAGGCGGCCACCTGTGGCGATACGGGTGCTCATGTCAGCAGACCTTTGCACAAAAGATGAATAGAGAGCGCGGATAGTGCGCAAGGAACAGATGGTGTCTGGATCATGACAAATCCTTCCAACGCCAACCGGGACGCTTTTCGCGAATGCGCTCTAGCAGGTCTTCGGGAGGGCGTAACGTTTGGGCAGAATATGTGCCAAACACCTCAAGCGTGACGGTGCAGCGCGCGGCATGGAACCATTTCCCACAGCCATTTACGTGCCGCCAGCGTTCAAAGTGCACACCCTTAGGGTTCTCGCGACGAAAAAGATAAGCCTGAAACTCGTCATCAGTTGAGCCCGGACCATAGCGGGTCAGGTGCGCCTCGCCGCCACCATGAAATTCTGTTTCTTCGCCTGTAACGCCACAACAAGGGCAGGTAAGGATCAGCATGTCTGGGCCTCTGGTTTCGCTAGGACCGCGTCTTTGCGGGCACGCGGTTTGAACATCGGACGATTATCAAACAGGTTTCTCAATGAGCCACCCCCGCTGCAACACTTTCATCGATAAAGCGGCCTTCCGCAAAACGGGTCAGACCGAATTCTGCTGTCAGTGGAGAGTGTCCTTTTGCCATCAGTTCGGCCATTCCCCAACCGGAACCGGGGATCGCCTTGAACCCACCGGTGCCCCAGCCACAATTGATGAAACATCCGCTTAGCGGCGTGGCCGACAGGATCGGGGACCGGTCGCCCGTCATATCCACAATCCCACCCCACTGGCGCAACATTTTCAACCGCGAGATCATAGGGAAGGTTTCGACCAAAGCGCGCACGGTTTCTTCGATGTGTTGAAAACTGCCGCGCTGCGTGTAGTTGTTATATCCGTCGGCGCCACCCCCGATGACCATCTCTCCCTTGTCAGACTGGCTCATATATCCGTGCACGGTATTGGCCATGACCACCACATCCATGCACGGCTTGATGGGTTCTGACACCAACGCTTGCAATGCCACAGATTCTACGGGCAACCGAAATCCCGCCATATCGGCCAAAACGCCGGAATGACCAGCCACAACAATTCCAAGCTTGGAGCACGCGATAGCCCCTTTTGAGGTATCGACACCGGTAACCTGCCCGCCCACCGAGCGCACGCCAGTGACCTCGCATTGTTGAATAATATCCATTCCCATGTCGCTACAGGCCCGCGCATAGCCCCAAGCGACCGCATCGTGACGGGCAGTGCCCCCACGAGGCTGCCATAACGCGCCCAAAACTGGATACCGTGGCCCATCCAGGTTAATGATGGGACAGAGCTGTTTGACCTCGCGCGGACCGATAAAGCGCGTTTCAACGCCTTGCAACGCGTTAGCATGTGCCGTGCGTTCATAGCCGCGAATTTCATGCTGGGTTTGGGCCAGCATCATCACTCCGCGTGGGCTAAACATCACATTATAGTTGATGTCCTGGCTCAGAGACTCGTAAAGGCTACGTGATTTTTCGTAGATCGCCGCAGATGCATCTTGCAGATAGTTGGAGCGGATGATTGTTGTATTACGGCCCGTATTACCCCCGCCAAGCCATCCTTTTTCCAAAATGGCAACGTTTGTAATGCCAAAATTGCGTCCAAGGTAATAGGCCGTTGCCAAGCCGTGACCTCCGGCCCCGACGATGACAACGTCATAGCGATCCTTTGGGCGCGCAGCACGCCAGGCACGGTCCCAACCCAAATGATTGCGGAACGCTTCGCGAGCGACGGCAAAGGCAGAATAGCGTTTCATAGCGACACGATTCCCAGACAGCGGTGGACTAGCTCTTCATAGGCTGTTCAACGTCATTTTGCGTCGTTTGCAACCGTCATTTGGGCACCTTCTTGCGACATGACCACGCTTTGTCGACCCTGGGCCTTTTTTTGTGCATCATCTCGGGATAGATCAAACACAGGCATCGCGACAGAAAGGTATTGGCGCGTGACACAATGGCTTGCCTCTTTTGGCTCAACATCCTTTTTAATGAGTGCGTTTGTGCTGGTAACCCTCGTGGTGGCAGTTTTGGCGCGATCCCTTATCTCAGGCGCACGGGACGCGCAGCCTGCGTCGGTTTACGATATCCGCGTCTACAGAGATCAGTTGAAAGAAATCGAGCGCGATGCCCTGCGAGGAATCGTTCCCCCGGAAGAGACCGAGCGTTTGCGCACCGAAGTTGCCCGCAGGATGTTGGCGGCCGACAGGGCAAAACCGGTCAGCACGGTCGAAACCTCCCGCAAAAACGGGGTTATCGTGGCAGCATTGATTGCGGTGTTCGCATTTTTCGGAAGTTTTTGGGCTTACTCAACACTCGGAGCGCCGGGATTTGCTGATTTTCCGCTTGATCTGCGCAAGTTGCTTGCTGCCGAAGCCCTTGAAAACCGACCCAATCAGGCCTTCGTTGAGGCAAATCAAAGACCTGCACAACCGACGACCCTGCCGGAAGATTACGTCGCGATGGTCGAGCAATTGCGCACCGTGGTTGCCGAGCGCCCGGATGATCTGCGAGGACATCAATTCTTGGTCCGCAGTGAAGCGGCACTAGGTAACTACGCTGCCGCCTATAAGGCGCAAGAAAAAGTGATCGCACTCTTGGGGGCCAACGCCATCGCGCAGGACCACGCAGTTTTGGCCGATTTGATGGTTCAGGCAGCCAGTGGGTATGTATCGCCAGAAGCAGAAAACGCACTGCGCGCAGCGCTTGAGATGGACGGACGCAATGGACTGGCGCAGTATTATATCGGTCAAATGTTTGCCCAAACCGGCCGACCCGATCGCGGCTTTCAAATTTGGCGGAGCTTGCTTGAATCAAGTCCTCCCGAAGCGCCCTGGGTTCCGGCTATTCGCGATCAGATCGAGGAGCTGGCCTGGTTGGCAGGGCAAAACCGCTATCAACTGCCTGCCGAATCCGAACCAATCCGCGGCCCTTCTGCCGAAGATATAGAGGCGGCACAAAACATGAGCGCAGAAGAACGGGTTTCCATGATCCAAGGCATGGTCTCGCAATTGTCAGACAGGTTGGCCAGCGAAGGGGGACCGGTTGATGATTGGGCACGGCTGATCCGTGCCTATGGCGTTTTAGGCGATCGCGTTGCCGCACAGGCAGTCTATCGCGAGGCACGGCAGGTCTTTGATGGCAATGACGCTGCCTTGCGCACACTTTACACCGCAGGCCAGTCGGCGGAAATTGTGCAATGATCGTGAAATCTCAGAAATCGGCTGCAAACATCCCGTCAAAGAACGTGTCGCATTGACGCAAAGATTTGGATGATGTTTGACGCCCTGAACCTCTGGCTGTGGCAGGTCACAAGCCCCGTATTGTTATCAACAGCCTTCCATCTTTGGCGCCGACGGAAACCCTCCACATGACG
>JAYQEA010000065.1:0-13839 GCA_038138625.1 Roseivivax sp. | reverse complement strand
GTCACAGGCCCCGTCTTGCTATCCACAGCCATTTCAACCTTTGGCGCCGACAGAAGCCCTCCACATGACGCTTTTTGACGATATATCTGAATTTGCTGCGGCCTTGCCTGACCACGGATCTTTAGCCGGTCTTGATCTTGGCACCCGCACGATCGGGGTTGCAATATCGGATGGACTACGCTCGGTTGCAACACCATGGCATACGATCCGACGTAAAAAGTTTACCCTAGACGCCGTTGCGCTTCGTGACCTTCTGGCCACACGACAGATCGACGGACTGGTGCTTGGCCTGCCCCGCAACATGGACGGATCCGAAGGACCACGCTGCCAGTCAACGCGCGCATTTGCGCGGAATTTTGGCTCCTTTTTTGACGGACCGTTGACCTTTTGGGATGAACGTTTGTCCACAGTCGCCGCAGAGCGGGCACTGCTCGAGGCGGATACGTCGCGAAAGCGTCGCTCTGAGGTGATCGACCATGTGGCTGCGGCATACATATTGCAGGGTGCATTGGATCGATTGCGCCATTTGAAAGATACCGCGAATGACTGATTCCATCTGGAGCCGCACTGAAGTTGAAAGCCCCTGCGTTAAGATCTGCGTGGTCCACCCCGAGGCGCGTATCTGCACAGGGTGCCTGCGCAGCTTGGACGAAATTGGACGCTGGTCACGCATGTCAGCCGAAGACCGGCGCGCCATTATGCAGGATCTGCCGGACCGTAAATCTAAGCTCTTTCGCAGGCGCGGCGGTCGCGCAGCGCGCCTCAAACACAACAGCAAGTCCGACTAATCGCGAAAATCGCTTGACGCGCCGAGTGTTTCGCCACACCTACACCGTCAGGACCACATGTTAAAAAAGGGGGACTGATCCCATGGCATTCGAACTTCCCGATCTGCCCTATGCCCACGACGCACTTGCCGGTAAAGGCATGAGCCAAGAAACGATGGAATTCCATCATGACATTCACCACAATGCCTATGTTGTGAATGGCAATAAATTGATCGAGGGCACCGAGTGGGCCGACAAATCGCTCGAAGACATCATCACCGGAACATATCAAGCTGGTGCTGTTGCGCAAAATGGCATTTTCAACAACGCCAGCCAGCATTGGAACCATATGCAATTCTGGGAAATGATGGGACCAGGTGATGCGGGCATGCCCGGTGCGCTGGAACAGGCCCTGACAGAAAGCTTCGGCTCTGTCGATGCGTTTAAATCAGAATTCTCAGCTGCGGGTGCCGGCCAGTTCGGCGCAGGCTGGTGCTGGTTGGTCAAGGACACAGACGGCAGCCTTAAGGTCACCAAGACCGAAAACGGTGTGAACCCGTTGTGCTTTGGCCAGACCGCTCTGTTGGGCTGTGATGTTTGGGAACATTCCTACTACATCGATTTCCGCAATAAGCGTCCTGCCTATCTGTCGAACTTTCTCGACAATCTGGTGAACTGGGAAAACGTCGCTGGACGTCTGTAACCCATTTCCGTGACCGTAACGGGAACGAGCGGGCTGGCAAGGGTATTCCTTTGCCAGCCCGTTTTCGTTTCAATGATGCTTATGCGCCTACAGCCAATGATCCGTGTCTACATTCACATGACCTGCCAGTTTGAAATCATTATTGCCAGGTCAAACGGTTAACGTCTGGCCGCCCGAAAACCGGCGGCCTCAGCCTGAGCCCGACTGCAAAACCACCGCTCGCCCCAACCGGGAGTAATTTTGGTTCGATCGTACCAGATTTGACCGGGCGCGTGATATATCCGTCCGTTTTTAGAAATATTGCCTTTGAGTACGCAGTCTTTTGATGTTTGGGTATCAGGAGCATACGAGCGGAACGCAGCAGGTTCCATAAAATGCGACTGGTGCAAACCGAAATTGTTGGCACGCGCATTTTCCTGGCTTACCGAGTAGTCAACGCCATATCCCAATGCGGCGATGGCCCACCCCTGCGAGACCACGCGTTCACCCACATCGTGACCGTCAACCAGACATCGTGCGACAATCCTGTCATAGCTTCGCCCTTTTGGTGTGCAACTCACAATTCGGCCAGCTGTCATTGTCCGCAATACGCGGGCCGCATGTCTGCCGCAGGCGTATTCGCGACCACCCCCCACTACACAGGTCTGAGACATTTCAGGCGCGTCGATTCCATGAAGCCTGATTTTAGTGTCTCCGACAATGACTGTGTCACCATCTATAACAACAGCGGCCCCGTAAATATCCGAAGTTACGGCAGCGGACATCAAAAATAGCGAACAAACGACGACGTAAAATAATCTTAACATTAGTTAAGAAATAGTTAACGTCGCCCACGCCAACAAGTTAAATATTAACGAAGGTTAACAGCGTCTCAGCGCTGTAAGGTCTCCCACTCCGGATGGACCCAAGGCACGTCATTGGAAGGCGGCAGTTGACGGCCCAGGATATGATCGGACATTTTTTCGCCCGTCATGATCGACGGCGCGTTCAGATTGCCGTTTGTGATCCGCGGAAAAACCGAGCTGTCGACCACGCGCAGGGCCTCTGCCCCGATCACGCGGCCTTGGGAATCTACCACGGCCATGGGATCATCAGCGTGCCCCATTTTGCAGGTGCCGCAGGGGTGGTAAGCGCTTTCGACATGTTCGCGGATAAAATCATCCAGCGCCTCGTCGGATTGTGCCTGTGCCCCGGGTTGAATTTCTGCCCCCGCATAGGGTGCAAAGGCTTTTTGGTCAAAAATTTCGCGGGTCATTCGAATACAGGTGCGGAAATCCTCCCAGTCCTGCGGATCAGACATGTAGTTGAACAGGATAGACGGGGCTTCGGCCGGATCAGACGAACGCAAGGTTACAGCACCGCGGGACGGACTGCGCATCGGACCTACATGCGCCTGAAAGCCATGACCGGGGGCTGCCGTTTTCCCATCGTAACGCACAGCCAAGGGCAGAAAATGGTACTGAATGTCTGGATATTGCACACCCGCACGACTGCGTAAAAAGGCGCAGGATTCAAACTGGTTAGACGCTCCTGGTCCAGTCCGCGTAAACATCCACCGCGCACCGACATAGGCTTTGCCAAGCGGGTTCCAGTATGAATACAAGCTGACCGGCTGAGTTGCCTCTTTTTGGATATAGAGCTCAAGGTGATCTTGCAGGTTTTGACCAACGCCCGGACGATCCGCCAGCACGGAAATACCGTGAGATCGCAAATGGTCTGCGGGTCCAATGCCGGATAACATCAGCAATTTCGGTGAATTGATGGAAGATGCGGCGAGGATCACCTCGTGATTTGCGTGGATCACACGGTCTCCTAGATCAACCCCAACGGCGCGCCCCTCTTTTATCACCACGCGGTGGGCCAGCCCACGCACCAGCCGCACACCCAGTTTCTGGGCAGGTCGCAAATAGGCCTTGGCCGCCGAATACCGCGCGCCACGATGAACAGTCATATCAAAATGACCGAACCCTTCCTGTTGATGGCCATTATAATCTTGGGTGATGGGGTAACCTGCCTGCCCGCCCGCATCGATAAAGGCCCGCATTAAAGGATTTTCCGCCGCAGCCCGCGTCACGCGCAGTGGACCGTCATGTCCGCGCCAGCCGGATTCCGTACCCGACCAATGCTCCATGCGTTTGAAATACGGCAAGACGTCCGCATAGCCCCATCCGCTGGCCCCCTGATCCCGCCAGTGGTCGTAGTCCAGCGCATGACCACGGACATAAATCATTCCGTTGATCGACGACGAGCCACCGATCACTTTGCCACGCGGGCAGACAATGCGACGCCCCCCGAGGTGAGGTTCGGGATCAGATTGGTACCCCCAGTCATACCGCGACATATTCATCGGGTAGCTCAAGGCGCCGGGCATCTGAATGAAGGGACCAGCATCTGTTCCCCCAAATTCAATCACGATGACGGAATGACCTGCCTCGGCGAGGCGATAGGCCACAGTGCAGCCAGCAGAACCCGCCCCAACAATCACATAATCCGCCTTCATCGTCATCTCCTTAATATAAACCGGCTTGGCTACGCGGTCTGTTTAAGCTTGGTATGATCGCTTTGGCCGCCTGCCCCATCCACTATCGAATGCCGAGCTTTATGTTTGCACCAAGGGTTGCGCCATACGACAGTTTGATCGCCTCATCTTAATCACGTCGCCCCAGCGATAAAGAGGCACAGGTGCATCAACAGCGCACCCGTCCACTATCGCCGTAGATCAATCAAAACGGGGCCTCGACGGCTCCCATACGAACATAAACCGACTTTAATTGAGAATAATGCTCTATCGCTGCCTTCGAATTCTCGCGCCCAACGCCTGACTGCTTGGATCCACCAAAAGGGGCCTCGACCGGTGCGTCATTGTAGGAATTGATAAAGCAACTGCCTGCCTTGAGCTGCGCAATCACCCGATGCGCACGACTGATGTCGCGGGTAAAAACGCCCGCCGCCAACCCGAATTCGGTCGCATTGGCCCGCGCAATCACATCTGCCTCGTCATCAAACTCTAGAACAGACAAAACCGGGCCGAATATCTCGTCACGGGCAATGGTCATGTCGTCCGTGACATTTTCAAAAACAGCCGGTCGCATCCAGAACCCCGGTTGGTCGATACGATCCCCCCCGCAGACCAGCCGTGCGCCCTCTTTGACACCCTGAGCTACAAAGCCTTGCACGATGTCCATTTGCCGCGCGCTGACCAAAGGGCCAAAGTTGACAGATGGGTCCTGAGGATCGCCCATCACAACACCTTTTAGCCGCTCCGCCAGCCGTGCCACAAAGGCCTCGCGCAGGCCTTTGTGCACAAACACCCGCGTTCCATTCGAACACACCTGACCTGACGAATAAAAGTTGGCCAAAATCGCGCCACCGACAGCGTCTTCGAGGTTGGCATCGTCAAAGATCACCAAAGGCGACTTTCCACCAAGCTCCATCGTGACATGTTTGATACCTTCGGCAGCAGCTGCATAGACTTTTCGCCCCGTCGGCACCGATCCTGTCAGAGACACCTTGTCCACACGCGGGTCACGGATCAAGGACGCACCAACCGCGCCGCGGCCTTGGATCACATTCATAAGCCCAGGAGGCAATCCTGCCTCGACGAGGATTTCAGCCACTTTCAATGCACATAACGGAGTTTCTTCAGACGGTTTGAAGATGGATGCGTTACCACAAGCAAGTGCTGGCGCGGCCTTCCAGCAGGCGATCTGGGTTGGATAATTCCACGCACCGATTCCAACACAGACGCCCACAGGCTCGCGTCTCGTATAGACCCAATCCTCGCCCAGCTGGATATGTTCTCCGGTCAGGGAAGCCGCCAAGCCGCCGAAATACTCCAGCGAATCCGCGCCCGAGGTGGCGTCGGCAACGCTGGTTTCCTGATAGGGTTTGCCGGTGTCAAATGTCTCTAGCTGCGACAGCTCATGGTTGCGATCGCGCATGATATCGGCGGCACGACGCAGGATGCGGCCACGTTCAGTACCGCTCATGGCGGCCCATTGCACCTGTGCCGCCTTCGCTGCGGCTATGGCAGCCTCTTGCACGGCGGGGGTTGCTTCGTGAACACGGGCGATGATCTCTCCGGTTGCGGGATAGATAACATCAATGATTTCCCCGTCGCGATCCTCCATGTAGGCGCCACCGACAAAATGGCTGGCCTTGGGCTGCGTCTCGAGCATGTGCGACTCTCCCTCGTAAAGCTACTGTCGCAAGGCATGACGCGGGAAACGTCCCGCGTCAATTCCCGCCGTTACGTTCACAGCTTTGTCTCTGGGACCAAAGCGGTTACGCGGCGCCGCAAAACCGCCTCGCGCCAGCTGATGAAGCTGACCGCCGCAACGATGACAGTGCCGCCGACAATGACATACATGTCGATGGCATCTCCAAACACAAAGATCCCCAACAGGACCGACCACACCAATTGCAGAAAGGTCGCAGGCTGAGTGACCGAAACCGGAGCCGCAGCAAAAGCACGGGTCATAAAGTAGTGGCCAACCGTGGCACAGCAGGCCACAGCAAACAAAATCACCAAATCAATCGGCAGCACCGGTTGCCAAACGGCATATGCCAAAGGCACAAGTCCGATTGTCACCGTGATCGATAACATACCCACAACGATTGACGCCGAGAACTCGCCCGACAGGATCTTGGCGCTTAGATATCCAGCAGCAAAGAACATGGCCGTGCCCATCATGGCAAAATGACCCGGCTGTAATTCGCGAAACCCCGGTCTGAGAATAATCAACGCCCCTGCGAGGGCCACCAGAACCGCCAGAATGCGCCGCGCCGCGAGACGTTCGCCCAGAATGACAACCGCCAGAATGGTTGTTGCTATCGGCGTAATATAACCCATAGCGGTCACCTCGGCGATGGGCAGCCATGTCATGCCATAAAACCAACATACAACACCCAAGGTGTGGGCCACCCCCCGCAACGTGATCAAACCCCACTGCCGGCGGGTTGGACGCAGCGCGCGCAGCTGCGGCCAAAGCGGAATTAAAAACCCAAGACCCAAAACATACCGCAAAAAGGCAGCCTGAGCCGCCGGTACGCGTCCGTCCATAAATTTGACCAATGCCGCAACGGCGACAAAGCATAGCCCCGCTGCCACCATCCACATAAGCCCGCGAAGCGGATTTGAAGCTGTTTCATTCATGGGGCTACTGAACACCTGTCCGCCAGCAGCTACAAGGTCCATTGCCAAACATCTTGTTTGCAAACAGTATTGAAGAATTTGCAAACCCAGCGATCATTCGCAATTGATGTTTGAAATATCACGAACTTTGCAAAAGTTGCACCGAAGTATGTTCAAAAATGCAAATATTACTGCGGTAACTTGTCCTCGCATGATCTTGACACTTGCCCAGACCCGACTGGGACGCCTATCCCAGTACCACCAGAATGGAAGGACACTTTATGGGCTATCGCGACACCTATGCAGCTTGGCAAACCGACCCGGAGGCATTCTGGATGGAGGCCGCTCACGCAATTGACTGGACACAGGCTCCCTCACGCGCTTTGACGGACAAGGGCGATGGATTGTTCGAATGGTTCGCGGATGGCACGACCAATACATGCTACAATGCCGTGGACCGCCATGTCATCGCAGGCAAAGGCGCGCAGACCGCAATTATTTTTGACAGCCCCATAACGGGACGCAAGGACAAAATCAGCTACCAGCAACTGAAAGACCGCACAGCGGCCTTGGCTGGGGGCCTTGTTGCCAAAGGCATCGCGCCCGGCGACCGGGTCATTATCTACATGCCCATGGTGCCCGAAGCACTTGTTGCAATGTTGGCCTGTGCGCGGATTGGTGCGGTGCATTCGGTGGTCTTTGGTGGTTTTGCTGCCGCCGAGCTGGCTGTGCGCATTGATGATGCCACCCCCAAGGCAATCATTGCCGCCTCGTGTGGGCTAGAGCCCGGCCGCGTTGTGAAATACAAACCTCTTGTGGATGGGGCAATCGACATCGCAGAGCACAAACCAGAGTTTTGCGTCATCCTTCAGCGGGCGGAAGAAACCGCCCAGATGTCGGACCGGGACGTGGACTGGCACGATTTGACCCGCACTGCTGCACCGGCGGATTGTGTGCCCGTCTCTGGTAACCATCCCGCCTATATTCTGTATACCTCGGGCACGACAGGCGCACCCAAGGGCGTCGTCAGACACACCGGTGGTCATCTTGTTGCGCTGAATTGGACCATGAAGAACGTCTACAATGTCGATCCGGGCGAGGTTTTCTGGGCCGCGTCCGACGTGGGCTGGGTCGTGGGGCACAGCTATATCTGCTATGGCCCCCTGATCCACGGCAACACAACCATCGTCTTTGAAGGCAAACCCGTCGGCACACCTGATGCTGGCACATTCTGGCGTGTGATCTCGGAACATAAGGTGGCCAGCTTTTTCACCGCGCCCACGGCCTTTCGCGCCGTAAAACGCGAGGACCCCAAAGGCGCCCTAATCGCAGATTACGACCTTTCAAACCTAAGGGCGGTTTTTTTGGCCGGGGAACGCGCGGATCCGGACACGATTTTGTGGGCACAAACCCAATTGGGCGTTCCGATTATCGACCACTGGTGGCAGACTGAAACCGGTTTTGCTATTGCAGCCAATCCTCTTGGGATTGAAGAAATGCCCATAAAGGTCGGCAGTCCGTCGGTAGCGATGCCGGGTTATGATGTGCAGATCCTTGACGAAGGCGGCGCCCCTGTGGGTCCGGATACATTGGGTGCAATAGCGATCAAGCTACCGCTGCCACCCGGAACACTGCCCACACTTTGGAACGCCGAGGCACGATTTCGTAAAAGCTACATGACCACCTTTCCCGGTTATTATGAGACCGGTGATGCAGGTATGATCGACAGTGACGGCTACCTGTATATCATGGCGCGCACAGATGACGTGATAAACGTTGCCGGTCATCGTTTGTCCACAGGCGCAATGGAAGAGGTTCTGGCAGAACACCCCGATGTTGCGGAATGTGCCGTGATCGGCGTGAGCGATACCTTAAAGGGTCAACTGCCGCTTGGTTTTCTATGCCTGAACGCTGGCACAAACCGCCCTCACGACGAAATTGTCAAAGAAGTGATCGCGCTGGTTCGCGAAAAAATCGGACCCGTTGCAGCCTTTAAACTGGCCTGCGTCGTGGATCGCCTGCCCAAAACGCGATCTGGCAAGATTTTGCGCGCCACCATGGTCAAGATTGCCGACAATGATGACTTTAAAATGCCCGCAACAATAGATGATCCCGCCATCTTGGAGGAAATCCGTCAGGGTTTGCAGAAACTGGGCTATGCCCTCGGCTAAGCTTTGCGAGCAGCAGGGGCTGATCAGCCAGCCCCCGATGTAACCGGAGCGTATACCCATATATTATTCACGCACCGAACGCACGGGTTAAACCCAACGTGGCAGACGCCAGAACGGGAATCACCGGATTGGAAAATTCACGCGAGCACTGGAAGTTCACATAACGAACCATTAGGTTGCCCGTCTGGAGGCGCGCATGGGTGCGCGCAAGGAGACTTCGATGGCCAACAGCACGGCTTCTGCCAACACGTCCGCTCCGCTTGCCCGGCCGTCAGATCCCCATCAGGCCGGACCGGATGACATAGCCCAAGCCGAGCGGCGCTCAGGGTGGCGAACCATTCGTCGTGTTCTGCCGTATCTTTGGCCAAGCCAACCCGAATTCGCGTGGGTGCGCTGGCGCGTTGTCATCGCCATGACCATGCTGGTTTTGTCAAAGGTTGTTGCCGCCTCGACCCCGCTATTGTACGCACAGGCTGTGGATGCCCTTGACGGTGCCGCTTCGCCGTTAATGTTGGGGGCGGTGGGATTGACCGTCGCCTACGGGCTGGCCCGACTGGGCAATGTCGGGTTTCAGCAGCTCCGTGATGCGGTGTTTTCGCGTGTGGCCCAACGCGCGCTGCGGCGACTGGCCCTCGAGACCTTTACCCATATCCACGCGCTGTCCCTGCGCTATCACATCACACGGAAAACCGGAGGATTGAGCCGTATCATCGAACGCGGTGTCAAAGGGGTAGAGTTCCTGTTGCGGTTCCTTTTGTTCAGCATTGGTCCGTTGATCCTTGAATTGATCATGATTGCGGGGATTTTGGCATGGGTGTTGGATTTCAGCTACCTACTGGTGATTGCATGCACCATAACGCTCTACGCTGTTTTTACCTTTCGGGTCACCGAATGGCGCGTCAAACTGCGGCGCACAATGAACACTCAAGACACCAACGCCAATCAAAAAGCCGTTGATTCCCTTCTGAATTTTGAAACGGTGAAATATTTTGGCGCAGAAGCACGTGAGGCAGAACGTTATGATGCCTCCATGCGAGGTTATGAGGCCGCTGCCGTAAAAACAGCAACGTCATTGGCGGCGCTGAACTTTGGCCAGTCGTTCATCATTACAACCGGTCTGGTGACGGTTATGGTCATGGCCGCTCTGGGTGTCGAGGCGGGACGCCTGTCAATTGGACAGTTCGTATTGGTCAATGCCTATATGATCCAGATTACCATGCCATTGAACTTTCTGGGCACGGTCTATCGCGAAATCCGTCAGGGTTTGGTTGATATGGGCGAGATGTTCGATCTTTTGGAACAACCAGCCGAGGTCACAGACCGCCCCAACGCGCCTGATCTTAAGGTAACGGGTGGTGCGGTCGCTTTGCGCGGGGTTGAATTCAGTTATGACGTCGAGCGGGCCATCCTGCGAGGCGTAGATCTGAATGTGCATGCGGGACAAACGGTTGCGATCGTTGGGGCTTCCGGCTCTGGCAAATCGACGATTGGCAGACTGTTGTTCCGGTTCTACGATGTTGGCTCTGGCGCTCTGGAAATTGATGGTCAGGACGTGAGGAACGTCACTCAGGCCAGCCTGCGAGCGGCCATCGGGGTGGTGCCACAAGACACCGTGTTATTCAACGACACGATTGGCTACAACATTGCCTACGGGCGCGAGGGCGCTACACAAACGGACATTGAAAATGCCGCGCGCGCGGCACAAATCCATGATTTCATCATCGCCCTGCCAGACGGATACAACACCATGGTCGGGGAACGGGGTCTCAAGCTGTCTGGAGGTGAAAAACAACGTGTTGGTATTGCGCGTACATTGCTAAAGAACCCTCCTATCTTGCTATTGGACGAGGCGACATCGGCATTGGACACCGAGACAGAAGCATCGATTCAGGATGCGCTTGCACGGGCCAGTGAAGGCCGGACTGTGATCACCATTGCCCACCGGTTGTCTACCGTGGCCAATGCAGACCGGATTGTGGTGCTTGAGGCAGGAAGGGTTGTCGAAGAAGGAACCCATGACACCCTGCTTGCGGACCAGGGGCGCTATGCGCATCTTTGGCATATGCAATTGTCCGAGGATGAAACATCCTAAGGCCCTGCCAATCGTATTACACGCCCGCCCAGTGACCCTAAGAATGCCCCGCCCTAGCGGGTTAGACGAACTCGGCGTTCATCCACGCCTGGCACGTCTTGAATTGCGGACGAAAGTAAGCAATTTGACGGCCAGCTGCCGGGGCTCGCGCCCCCTCCCGCCAGGGCGCAATGCCATGCAGCAGGTGACGATGCAAAACGATTGCGCCACCGGGGGCCACGCTGATTTCATGTCTTGGGCAGATTTCAAAGACCTCTCTGCGTGCGTTGATATATGGTTGGGTCAAATCATATGTTGATCGTTCTGCCTCGGGCACTTTGGCCAGTGCGTTGCATAACGCCATCCCCATCCGTTTATGGCTTCCGCTCCAGACGACAAGCGGGCTGGCGCCCGGATCACACTCTGTCAAAGGCAGCCCCAAGATGAACGCATGCGGTTCACGCAGTTGGCGCTGGCGGGTCGGGCCGATCGGCAGCAGCCCGTCTACATGAGCCGCATCACGATTGCGGCGATAGGCAAAGCTCGCATCACTTTCACCATATCGAGGCTTTGGGTAGCCCGGCCATGTGACTGATAGTTGTGCTCTATGCAACGCTGGCATGGGGCCGGTCAGACATAGAAATGCCCCCTTTAACGGAACGCCGTCAATGCTGCCGTCCGATGCATTGGGCAAGGCATCCACGCCAACAAACCACGTGCCCTCGCATTGTAGCCATTCCGCGCGCTGGACAGGATCCGCCAGGGCTCCAGCACCTGCTGCGAGGGCTGCCCGGGACCATGCAGCCACCGATTCTTCTGGCGGCAGAACAGCCCAACCCCGAGCCTGAAACTGATCAAAGACAGTCATGCCGCTCGGGAGGCAACCTGCGACAAGGCAGCCTCTACCACTTCGGCACCTGCCCCCGGACGATGCGCATGTTCGCTCAGATACCGTCGCCAGGCGCGCGCACCGGGACGCCCCGTGAACAACCCCAACATGTGTCTGCTCACCTGCCCCAGTTTCCCCCCGCTTACCACATGGGCCTCGATATAGGGCAACATCGCACGGGCGACGTCCTCGGGCGATTTCAAGGACGCCCGTTGCCCGAACAGCCGCGCATCGGCCTGCGCCAGAACCCTCCAAGGATCATGATAGGCCGCGCGGCCAATCATGACACCATCCATTCCACCATCCAATGCCACCAGTGCACCGTCCAAATCCGTAATTCCACCGTTCAAGGATATATGCAGGTTTGGGAACAACTGTTTCATGTTGTGCACCAAAGCGTAATCCAGCGGCGGAATTTCACGATTTTCTTTTGGGCTGAGCCCTTGCAGCCAGGCTTTCCGAGCGTGCACCACGACGCGTTCGCATCCAGCCGCTACGATTTGGGCAAGAAACTCGGGCAACGTGTGATTGGGATCCTGATCATCCACGCCTATCCGACATTTGACCGTAACTGGCACATCAACCGCCATTTGCATCGCAGTCACACAAGCTGCAACGACAGACGGTTCTTTCATCAACACTGCCCCGAATGTACCTGACTGCACCCGATCCGAGGGGCATCCGACATTCAGATTGATCTCACAATAGCCCGCTGCCTGCCCCAGTCGCGCCGCTATCGCCAATTCTTTGGGATCTGATCCCCCAAGCTGCAAAGCAACTGGCTGTTCCTCTTCGTTAAAGTCCAGAAGATGCAATGCTCGCCCACGAACCAGTGCAGCCGAAGTAATCATTTCTGTATAGAGCAAGGTCTGACCCGAGATTTGGCGATGAAAAAATCGACAATGTCGATCCGTCCAATCCATCATGGGCGCCACGCTTAAACGCGCTGCATTTTGTGCTATATTTTTCAAAGCGTTAGATCCATTCACATCTAAGAACCGTGTAGCACGATTTCCTTGGTTTTCTCTGTATTTCCCGGGGTTTTTGGGGGTTTTCGATTCGAGTGTGCTACGGTGTAGCACATCCGGAGGGCTCCGACAGCGGCCAGAATGCAGCCGGTTCCGTTGCCGGACTCCGCCTTCCCATCATCTCTCTCATTTTCGGAAATCGGCTATAAAACCCCGAATATTTTTTTCGTGTTCAAACCGACTTCCCCATCACCCAAACCAAGATGGAATGAATTCCATGACCAAGATCGACATCAGCACCAAAGAAGTTCTCGCTGCCATTGCCGCAAAGAATGCCTGGCCCCCCGCAACCACCCAAAACGATCCTGCGGACTTCGACATTATTTCCACTGACAACCCTCTTCCACCAATTGTTACGAAAGGAAAAACACCTCTAAAGAAGCCGCCTCAGAAAGCCAAAAAGGGAAAATCTCAGGAAAAAAAGCTCGACGTACCGAACATCACGGAGATTGTCGGGAGGGAAGGCGTTGTCTCGTATAGGTTCAAATCCGAAGACGTGTGGAAGGCAAGCAACACAGCCTCGCCAAAACGTTCCGGCACCTGTCAAATGCTAGGCAATGGCGGAACAAAAAACTTCTGCACATCGAAGAGAATGGGTTTCCCGTTCAAATTGTCACAAAGACGACCGTCTCTGACATCATCAAAGACCGCCTGGATCGCGGGAAAACCCTGGGACGCTCAGCCCTTCAGGTTCTGAACTACATCAAAAACGACGAATTCGGGAAAACCAAGGTCTCAACCCTGACGCAGCAGGAGCTCTACGAATATGCCGATCTATTGTCGGCAGGTGAAAGAACACCACAAACAGTTGCAGGGTATATGACGCATCTGGCGAGAACCCTTAAGTGGGCAAAGGACCGGGATACATTGATCCCGATCGAAGTCGTCGGCGCCGCTATGCGGACGTTGTGGGAGGATGAAATCCTGGCGCGCCCAGAAGAACGAAATCGGCGACCGGAACTCTGGGAGCTCGACAAAATCCTAACTGCAATTGCCGAGAACACGCTTCGCAGCAAGATCACGACTGTCGCGCAGATGAACTACGACCTGATTACTGCACAGTACGGGGTTGAAAG
>JAYQEA010000064.1:0-22770 GCA_038138625.1 Roseivivax sp. | reverse complement strand
CCACTGGAAGACGCCATTGTAACCGCTTCGACATCGCGCTTGCGGCCGGTGTTTCTTGCGGCGGCAACGACGATCCTCGGCATGTTGCCGCTTCTTTGGGATGCTTTTTTCCAGTCCATGGCCGCAACCATTATGGGCGGACTAGCATTCGCATCCCTGCTGACGATGGTTGCCGCACCGGTGCTGTATTACGTGTTCTTTAAGCGATCAAAGGGGCCCGTAGACAATTCCGCAAAAATGGTTGCGTGAACGGGTCCGGTGGTTCAGAGCAAGCGGGAGTTTGCGTGGTCGGCGGCAGGTTTATGTTTCATTTCATGACCCGGCGGCATGAGCGGTGCCAACGGCGAAAGCCAGCTTTTGCGCACCGAACGGCCGGAAAAGACAAACTTGTAATCATGCAAGGGAGCCATCGTTTTTTTGTGGACTACAGATACGACAGCTGTGGCCTGTTCGCCGAAGGTGTTATTCCGAAAACGGCCATTGGCGTACCTGCAGCGAAAGAGCGCTTTGTCCCGCATCTCGGTCGTTGCTGCAAGCTGCAGCGAATGACTGGTCCAGGATCCGGTGACCGCTGTCCCGGGAGCATCGTCGCCCGACCTGGTTGTGGCCCAACCTGCTAAGGCTTTCTCACTACCCCGCTCAATCACGCCGCCTTCGGGTGTCTCTGACCGTTTCGACAGCGGTCGAACACACCTCAACTGCGGCGTAATCCATTTTTCGCAAGCACTTGAAAAGGCGAGACTTTTTGAATGCGTCTCGATTTGGGTGAAGGGCGGGTGAAAGGAGACGCGGGGCGTTCGGAGACCAATTTCGGGCCAACGGCCAATCTCCGAAAGTCGGATGGCTCCGCTAAACCCCTTTGAAACAAAAAGAAAAAAGGCCCGCGCTGGGGCCTCGTCTCGGGTTCGCGAATGGTTTGTGGCGGAGGAGGTGGGATTCGAACCCACGGAACGCTCTCACGTTCAACGGTTTTCAAGACCGCCGCATTCGACCACTCTGCCACCCCTCCGTATTCCGACACCATTTATCTGTCAGCGCGCCTTTGCGCAAGTGGTGTGAGAGGGGTTTTCTCTCACAAAAGTCAAAGCTATCGTTGGGTTAAACCGTGTCTCAGACATCGGCACAACTTGCGAGGCTGAATACGTATTATGACATACCCACGGCTCCGGAATTTTTGCCTGACCCTTTTCGCTTGTTTTCTATTGTTTGGGTGTGGCAGCGGCGCGAATACGTTTAGTCATTCGCAAAAGCCTGTGGTCACAGAGGGTTTCAGGATCAAAGACACGGGGCAATGGGATGGCACACTCTATCGTGGCGGGATTTGGGTGACCCATCCTGCGGCGTCCGGGCCCGAGCGCGTGGTGATCCGCAATTCTAGTACAGGTCGCGAAACCGTGGGCGCGCTTTATCCTGGTGAAAAAGAGGATTCTCCGCCGATTCGGCTTTCATCAGATGCTGCACAGGCTCTTGGCCTGCGGGCAAATCGGAGGACCTCTATTCACATCGTTGCAGAGCATGGGTCGTTGCTACATACCAACGTTGTGAGTTATCAAGACGCTGCCGGGTCTACGACGCCGCAGACCGTTGTCGGTGCAAGGTCTACAAATACCGCACAAACACTTTCCAAGCCTGCGCCGGCACTGTCTAAATCCGCGCCTTCACGCAGTATTAGGCCCGCATTAGCGCCGCAGGCGGTTAAGTCCCGGCTGCAGATAGCCGTTTTTTCCAATCGCGCGAATGCAGAACGTGCAGTACGATCTTTGCGCGACCGTGGCGTTCCCGCGCAGGTACGGCAAGTATCGCATGGCACGACGGTTTTGTATAACGTAGACACACCGCCAATTCGGACAGGCGCCGCCCTGAGTCGGCTTTTAAGTTTGGCTCGGGTTTTGGGGTTTCGCGATGCCTATGCAACTTTGCCCTGATTTGAAAGGAGCCCGGCCATGAAGATTTTTAGTCGCCTTACCATTCTTGCTGCCACCATAATCCTGTGTCTGGCAAATTCTGGCTATGCCTTTGAAACAAGGGCAAAAGCTGCATTTGTTATAGACCAGACCACTGGCACGATTTTACTCTCCAAAAATGCGGACGAAGCCCTGCCACCGGCGTCAATGTCCAAACTGATGACCTTGTATATGGCATTTGAAGCTGTGCGAGAGGGACGTCTGTCTATGGAAGACCGCTTGCCAGTATCAAGGCACGCAATGTCATTTGGCGGCTCTACCATGTTTTTGGATACAACAGACCGTGTAAGGGTCGAGGATCTGATCCGGGGTATTGTGGTGTTATCAGGCAACGATGCGTGTGTTGTCATTGCCGAAGCCCTTAGCCCAACTGGAACAGAGTCGGGCTTTGCCCGGGCTATGACGCGCCGCGCGCAGCAACTTGGTATGACGGATTCGACATTCGCCAATTCCAGTGGTTGGCCGGCAGATGGGCATCGCATGTCCATGCGCGACCTTGGTCTGTTGGCCGGTCGGTTGATAGAAGATTTTCCTGAATTCTATCCCATGTTTTCGGAGCGACGTTTTGAATTTGATGGTCGGGCCGCCAGCAACGTTATGAATAGAAATCCACTTTTGGGTTTGGGCATTGGTGCTGATGGACTCAAAACGGGTCACACCCAAGAGGCGGGGTATGGTCTAGTCGGATCAGCGCGCCAAAATGGGCGGCGGGTGATCTTTGCGTTCACTGGACTGGACAGTGCTGCTGCACGCGCAGAAGAAGCTGAAGCCATCGTGAACTGGTCTTTCCGGCAATTTGAACAAAAAACGGTCCTGCGAGAGGGGCAATCCGTGATAGAAGCTGACGTTTGGATGGGCGATGCCGATCAGGTCAAACTGGTGCCGGAACATGATCTCGAAATCCTTTTGCCTGTTCACGGAGAGGGCACTGTGAAGGCTGAAGTGATCTACTCTGGGCCGCTTGAGGCGCCCATTAACGCTGGCCAAACTTTGGCAGAAATGATTATCCGTCCCGAGGGTTTACCAGAACACCGCGTGGCGCTTGTCGCGGCAAAGGACGTTGGACGGGCAGGCGTCATGCGCCGCGTCGGCACAGTTGCGCAGGTGCTCTTGTTGCGATTGGGAGCCAACCCTGATGCCTTTTGATTGGACCTATCGCCTGTGTTTATAAGCTTTGAAGGTATAGACGGATCTGGGAAATCTACCCAAGCAACGCTTTTGGCAGATTTTTTAAGAGGTCGCGGACATGACGTGGTATTAACCAGAGAACCCGGTGGAAGCTCCGGTGCCGAGGAAATACGCGCGCTTGTTTTGAATGGCGATGCAAATCGCTGGTCGGCTGAAACCGAAATCCTGCTCTTTACGGCGGCGCGGCGCGATCATTTGGAGCGGTGCATTCGACCGGCGCTTGATGTCGGAAAGATCGTCATTTGCGACCGATTTGCCGACAGTACCCGAATGTATCAAGGCCTGAGCCGAGGCGACTTGCGTGACCAAGTGGATGCGCTGCACGAGATCATGATCGGGCTCGAGCCCGATCTTACACTATTGGTGGATATGGATCCTGCGCAGGGTTTGCACAGGGCCACAACACGGGGCCAAGAAGATACTCGTTTCGAAGGCTTTGGGTTGGATCTTCAAAGTAAGATGCGGGCCGGTTTTTTGACGCTTGCAAAGGAGTTTAAGCATCGGTTCATCACAGTCGATGGCTCTGGATCACCAGATGAGGTCGCGGCCCGTATTCAGTCGGTTGTCGCAGATCGCATGATATGAGCGATCGTCCCGAAGCCGACCGTGTCTCGGGCGCCCCACACCCCCGCGATTGTCCACGTCTGATCGGCCATGCTGCAGCCGAGGCCGAGATTCTGGCGTCCTTTGACGGCGGACGGCTGCATCATGCGTGGCTTTTGACAGGACCACAGGGGGTAGGCAAGGCCACCCTGGCGTGGCGTTTGGCACGGTTTCTAATCGCAACACCTCCGCAAGATGGCTCGTCTTTGTTTGGGGAATCCGTGGCACTGACATCCTTGGATATTCCTGATGATCATCCTGTGGCGCGTCGCATGATTGCAGGGGCAGAACCCGGCCTTTGTTCGATAACACGCCCCTTTGATGAAAAAGCCAAACGGCTGAAGGCGCAAATCACAGTTGAAGAGCTGCGTCGTTTGTCTGGTTTCTTTGGCCTGTCTGCTGCTGATGGAGGACGACGGATTGTGATCATTGATTCAGCAGATGAAATGAATGCGTCAGCTGCCAACGCGTTGCTGAAGATGTTAGAGGAACCACCGCGCAATGCAATTTTATTGCTGATCAGTCATCAACCTGCACGACTTTTGCCCACAATCAGGTCGCGGTGCCGTACATTACGACTTGGCACGCTCGAACCGGCCGATATGGCCACTGCCGTGACTGCGGCGGGCGGGCAAGTCGATCCATCGAGCGCAGCAGCCCTGTCTGAATTGGCTCAGGGCTCGGTTGGTGCAGCGTTGCGGCTGCTCTCTCAAGATGGGCTTGGAATTTATGCTGAATTGGTCGCTTTGCTTGCCAGCAGTCCTCAACTTGATCGTCAACGTGCGCTGGCACTGGCAAACAGTTGTGCCGGTCGACAGAACGAAGCACGTCTGGACCTTGTGTTGCAACTGTTGGATGTTGCGCTTGCGCGGTTGGCGCGGGCCGGGGCATTAGGTCGTGCGCCAGAGGTTCAGGCAGCTGCGGGAGAGTCGACGATGATATCGCGACTGGCGCCAAACGCACAATCAGGCCGAGATTGGGCGGCGCGCGCGCAGGTTATCGGGGATCGCGCACGTCATGCGCGCGGTGTCAATGTAGATGCCGCCACACTTGTGCTGGATGCGCTTTTATCCTTACAGGACACCGTTGCAGTCTGATATATGCGGTCCTGTTGTGGGATTAATCAACCAATCGTTGTTTGAAGGCCACAGCAGGGCCTTTCGGATATTGTTGATACGATTGACCTCGGGCGTAGCAACCCGAGGCCAACACGTTGGCAGTTTCGCTCAGCAGGTATAATTCAAACCCAAACGCCCGCCATCGACGTAGATGGTTTCGCCGGTCACATAGCTGGCCTTGTCAGAGCATAGAAATGCGACCACATCACCGATTTCGCGCGCAGAGCCCATACGTTTCAAGGGTGTTCGCGACATCGCTGTGGTCATCGCGGCAGGATTTGCATTCACGCCTGCCATCATGGGCGTGTCAATCGACCCTGGTCCGACTGCGTTGACACGGATATTATACTGAGCCAGCGCCAAAGCTGCCACTTTGGTCAATTGCATGACGCCACCTTTCGAAGCGCAATAAGCCGGAATAGCCGGGATGGCCAATTGAGCGTTAATCGACGACATATTGACAATTGCGCCTTGGATATCTCTGTCGACCATTGTTTTGGCAGCGCGTTGCGTCGCTACAAAAACGCCGCGCAGATTGATACCAAGCACCTTGTCGAAATCGGCCAGATCATAAGTCAAAAAATCACCAGGTGCGGCAATGCCTGCATTGTTGACCAGAGCTGAAACGGGGCCAATCTCGGCCTCGATCCAATCAAACATAGCCAAAACAGCGCCAGACTCTGCCATGTCGCAAGTGTATGCTGCTGCGCCGCCACCAAGTTGTCGGGCAGCTTTTTCCACCTCATCGGCTTGAATATCTGCCAGAACCAAGCGGTATCCATCTTCGGCCAATGCCTCAGCGCAGGCATAACCGATGCCCTGCGCCCCACCAGTCACCAATGCAATTTTCTGTGTCATTTCATTTCCCTGAGCCGTTTTCATTTCGGTGTTATCGTCGCTGGAAAAGGATCTTTGTGCAAGATGGCCTCTGTCGCTGAATTATAGCTCTTGCAGGTCAGGACATAGAGGCATGCAATTCCCTAAAATCCTGGTTGCCCCCATTGCTCTGAGCTGCAAAAGCCCGTTTTATATCCGCATGCAACTTGAAGGGAGATCTTACATGGATCTGGGAATTTCGGGCAAACGGGCGCTGGTGTGTGCCTCATCCAAGGGCTTGGGTCTTGGCTGTGCTGAGGCTTTGGCCGAAGCCGGTGTCGATCTCGTTATGAACGCGCGCGGGTCTGATGCGTTAGAGAGTGCCGCTGACAAAATCCGTAGCGCGCATGGTGTTTCGGTGACGACGCTGGCCACGGATGTGACCACTCCTGACGGGCAAGCGGCGCTGTTAGAGGCGGCTGGTGTCTTGGATATTCTCGTGACCAATGCGGGTGGTCCTCCCCCCGGGATGTGGTCCGATTGGGACCGGGACGATTTCATCAAGGCGCTTGACGCAAATATGTTGACACCAATCGCGATGATGAAAGCCTGCTTGCCCGGCATGATGGAACGTGGCTGGGGCAGGGTGGTCAATATCACAAGCCAATCCGTCAAGGCGCCTATCCCGGTACTGGGTTTGTCCAACGCTGCCCGGACGGGACTGACGGGATATGTGGCTGGCACAGCGCGTCAGGTTGCGCCACATGGCGTCACGATCAATAACCTACTACCCGGTATCCACGATACGGATCGGGCATTGGCATTGGACGGCGGGGTCGTTGCGTCCGAAAATATCACCCTAGACGAAGCACGGGCCCGCCGCATGGCAACCATTCCCGCGCGTCGTTACGGAACCTCGGCTGAATTTGGTGCAGCCTGCGCATTTTTGTGTTCGCAGCAAGCTGGATTTGTCGTGGGGCAGAATCTATTGCTGGATGGTGGTGCGACCAATTTCACGCTCTGATGGCGCGGGGACCTGATGGTACTGGCGGTGGCGCAGGCTTTTCTCTGCGCGACCAGCTTTTTAATGCCAATACTCTGTCGGACCTTGCGGCTGACTATGCGCGGCTGCCGGGGTTTGATCGGGACCTTTTTCTAACCACAGCTTTGCAAGGACTTGAACCGCTTGGCTTGATGGCGCGGCTGGACCACATTGCGGATGCTGTTCAGGATCAGTTACCAAAGGATTTTTGCGCTATGTCCGAAAGTCTGATGGCTGCGATGCCGCCGCCTTTGGACCCTAACCTGTCGGACAAGGATTTTGGCCGGTTCATCCACGCCGTGCCGGGCATACTTGCTGTGCGCCACGGGTTGGAGTATCCCAACCAGGCACTGGAATTATTGCACAGTGCAACGCAGCGGTTTTCAATGGAATTTTACATTCGTCCGTTTTTGGATCGTTGGCCGGACGATGTTCTGAAACGCTTGGCGGTCTGGGCTGAAGATGACAACTACCACGTTCGCCGTCTTGTCAGTGAGGGAACCCGCCCGCGTTTGCCGTGGGGCAAAGCCCTCCGGTTGGATCCGATGCGGGCCGTTTTTCTCTTGGACCGGCTACATGCAGACCCGACGCGATATGTTACCCGGTCTGTGGCAAATCACCTGAATGATTTGACGCGGATCAATGGCGCGGCGGTGCTGCACCGATTAAAGGCTTGGCACAAGACCGGCAAACAGCGCGCCAAAGAGCTTGACTGGATGACGCGGCACGCTTTGAGAACTGCTCTGAAACGCGGTGATTTGGATGCCTTGACCTTCCTCGGCTATGATCCGCACGTCGCGCTTACGGCCGATGTACACATCACAGATACCACAGTGGTCATTGGCGATGCGCTGATGTTTGAGGTGTCGCTTGTCGCGTCAACCACTGCACATGTTTTGGTCGATTACAGGATTTCTTTCGCGGGCGGGCGGACCAAGGTCTTCAAACTGGCCACCCGCCAGCTGGACGCAGGTGTGCCAGTTAAATTAGCGAAACGCCACAAGCTGAAGGCTGGGGCCAGCACGTTCAAATTGTGTCCTGGCACGCATAGTCTTACTGTCCAGATCAACGGGGTTGATCGTGCTAAAAGCCGTTTCAAAGTGCTTGATCAAAAACTATGACCTCCGACGGAGCTGTTGCGCTATCGGCAAAACCAACCACCAAGCCATCTGGGTTGTCCCCGACGGCTTGGACAGCGGCTCACGTTTACGATAAACTGTCTATAGAGAGGCCATATTGCACGGATCGCGTCAGTAAGATGCTGCGCGCCGGTGACGCAAGGACTGCACGAGTTCTTGGTGCGCCCATGTGCCCGCGCCGCCGCGCGCCGTGATCTCTGCAAGCTGTTGCCATGCGCCCTCGTGATTGCCCTGTTGCAGCAAAGCCTGACCGTAATAGGAGCGCGCAAGCAAATAGTCGGGGTGTTTTGCGATCACGTCTTTGTAGTATTGCATCGCGACTTCGGTATATCCTGCCTTGCGATATGCAAACCCGTAATAGGTCTGGATGCGGGGGGCTGCCTGATCCTGTGCAAGACGCAAGATGTCGATCGCATCGTCATAGCGGCCCGAATAGGCCAGCTCACGTGCCATTCCGTACAATGTGTCATCGTCAAACATCGCCGGTTCTGGGACGACGCAGGCTTCTGCTTCAGCGTCCCAGACCATATTTTCGGTACATACGGTCGAGGTTTCCGTTGGTTTGGGGGGGGATGCCGGCGCCGAGGCTGCCTGCACCAGTGCTGTCGACGCCAAAAATGCGGCAAGGGTCGTCAAGGTCCGTGTCATGAAAAGCTCCCGTCTTGTGCTGCGGTAGATGTAGGTCCAATTGTCCACAAGGCCCGAAAAATTTATCGGCAGAAACATCACGAGATGCTTAGGCTCCCGATAAATCGAGGCGCAGCTTGGAACGCCGCATCAGACACCACGCATGGCCACACGGGCGGCTATGCCCACAAAGGGGACACGATTTCGCCTGCACGATTTATTCCGATCATCCCACGTACAAACACTCCCAACTCTTGCAGGGCTTCATAATAAAATCAAAGAAGTGTGGTTTTTTCGCAAAAAGTCGGCCTCAACCCACCAAAACGCCAGATCGTGAAGCGAGATCAACAAAGAATTGCCATGCCACGCGGCCAGAGCGCGATCCTCGTGTCGCCTGCCACTCGATGGCTTCTGCACGCAAAACATCCGGATCCACGTTGACACCATAGGCCTTGCAGTAGCCGTCTATCATCGCCAGATAGTCATCTTGCGGACAGGCGTGGAACCCAAGCCAAAGACCAAATCTGTCAGACAAGGACACTTTTTCTTCAACCGCCTCGGATGGGTTTATCCCACTTTGCCGTTCATTTTCGATCATATCTCTTGGCATCAAATGGCGACGATTTGAGGTAGCATAAAAAATCACATTTGAAGGGCGTCCGGAAATGCCACCGTCAAGCACCGCCTTTAGGGATTTGTAATGTTGGTCATCATGCCCGAAACTAAGATCGTCACAGTAAAGGATAATCCGCTGGTCGCTTTGCCGCAGGATATCCAAAAGACGCCCGACAGAGGGTAGGTCCTCGCGCTGAAGCTCAACCAAGACAATCGGCAGCCCTTCTTCACACAACGCACCGTGAACCGCTTTGACAAGGCTTGATTTACCCATGCCGCGTGCGCCCCAGAGCAACGCGTTATTGGCCCCCAGCCCCTTGGCAAAACGGCGCGTATTGGACAACAGCGTGTCACGCGTCCGATCGATACCAACCAAAAGATCAAGCGGGATGCGATTGACCTGATCCACAGGGTCCAGCCTGTCCGGGTCAACCTGCCAGATAAAAGCCTGATGCTGCGACAGGTCGGGCGCTGGCAAAGGCGCAGGCGATATCCTTTCAAGCGCAGCAGCAATCCGGTTCAATGATGTCAGGTCATAACCTGTTCGAGCCGGATCGTCAGTTGCCACTTTGCTCACGGTTTTCAAATCCTGATCCATGTGATCCATCGCGTCTATCCCAAGTCGGAGCAGGTGGGACCGCGCTGCATCCGTATGTCCGGCGTCAATTTCCGCCAGCGCAGTCATCAAGGTTTGCCGTATGCGCGAGACTTCACCAGTCATCTGGAGCGGTCCTGTCACTCGTCTTTTTCGAATTTCTTGAATGCGGGATCGATTTCAAGATCGTCCTCATCAAACCAGACGCCATCTTCTTGCAGCTCGGCCTTGCGCTTTTTCTCAACGCGCGCGACCAAAAATATCGACACCTCATAAAGCCCGTAGACAACCACAAACAAGATTAACTGCGTTATGACATCCGGAGGCGTCACCAAAGCCGCAAGGACCAAGATGCCCACGGCCGCGTATTTACGCTGCGCGGCCAATCCCTGCGCGCTGACCAAACCCGCCTTGCCCATCAGGGTCAATAGAACCGGCAGCTGAAAACATAGCCCAAACGCAAAGATGAATTTCAAGGAAATATCCAAGGATTCATTGACTTTACCATTAAAGGTTATGGCCAACCCTTTGTCCGTATCCGGTGCGGTTGGTGGTACACCGTCCATTTGCGCGACAAACAGGTCTGTTGCAAAAGTGGTGAAGCTAAAGTCCGCAAACCCCAACAAAAAGTTCATCGCTAACGGCGTGACGACGAATTGTGCAAAACTGGCGCCCAGCAAAAACATTAATGGTGATGAGATTACGAACGGCAAAAACGCGTTTTTCTCAGATTTATACAGGCCCGGTGCAACAAAACGCCAAAGTTGATAGGCAATGACCGGAAAGGCAACAATCAGGCCAAATACCATCGATATTCGGAACAGTACGAATAGATATTCCTGAGGCGCCGTGAACTGCAGGGCAGGCGCTGGATCGCCTAGGTCGCGCAGGGTGGCCTCGATCGGGGCGAGCAGGAATTGCAGGATTGGTTCTGCCACTGTGAACATCAAGATCATACCGACAATAAATGCCAGCACAGCCCGTATCAGTCGTGTACGCAGTTCCGCCAAATGCTCTATCAGCGGGGCGGTGCTATCTTCTATATCGTCGGAAGGAGTGCTCATGCGGTGCCTTTTGGCTCGTCATTTGTACTGGATGTTGGCAGCGGTTTTGGCGCGCCTGCAGAAATGTCTTGCAGCCTGTCTGCCGTTTCCTGTGCTGCCTGCGCGGTGCGTGCGGCGTCAGCGGCATCGGCTTTGGCACGGTCTGCTGCTGCTTTGGCGGTGGCTGTCTCAATTTTTCGACGTGCCTCTGCGCGGTCATCATCCAGACTGCCGATGTCGGTCAGATTATTAAGTTCGCTGTTGGTCTCTCGCATGGTCTCACGCAAAGTGTCCGCCGCGCTACCCATCGGGTTTGTCGCGGTTTTGAACGCCTTTTGGGCTTCCTTCACCCCCGCTTGATCGGCAGCGTCGTTCATGGCCCTGTTGAAATCCCGCGCCATGCCGCGTGCCTTGCCGACAAAACGTCCGACCGTACGGAACAACTGCGGCAATTCCTTGGGTCCGACCACGATCAACGCAACGACCGCGATAAGCAACAGTTCTGTGCCGCCAAAGTCAAACATAGGTGGTTAGACCTTATCTTTTTCAGCTTCAGGCGTCACGTCAGTCGCCTGATCGGCAGCCTGTTGTTCCAGTTCTTCCTTTCCGTCGCTCACGCCGCGCTTAAACGCTGTGATGCCTTTACCCACTTCGCCCATAAGGCCGGCAATCTTGCCCCGGCCAAACAGAACAAGAACCACGATTGCGATCAGAATAAAGCCCATGGGGCCGATGTTGTTGAGCATGAGGAATCCTCCTTGCTGGGAATATCATTCGAACAACCGCGCTCTGCGGCTTCTACATATGTTTAACTAGCGAATTTGGGTGCTGCGAAAAAGCGACAAAACGCCGTGTTTCGGTGCTGTGTGTGTCAGCAGCTTGTCAGTTGTCAGGATTTTGTCAGTATCGGTTTTGAAAGAGGACGAATCATGAAACGCGACGATCGGTTATTTGCCCTGATGCAACGTTTAAAAGACGGCGGCATTCACACAGCCGAGGCGATGGCACAAGACCTCAATGTGTCCATTCGTACCATCTATCGTGATATGGAACGCCTTGCGGCGTCTGGCGTACCCGTGGAAGGGGCGCGTGGAACAGGATATAGCGCGCGGGCCACCGTCACATTGCCGCCGCTCAACCTGACCACACAAGAACTAGAGGCCCTGCATCTGGGTCTGGCAGTCGTGGGGCAGTTAGGCATGGACGAGATGAGCCATGCAGCCGCCGCTTTGTCGCGCCGGATCGAAGACGTCTTGCCGGAAGAACCCACTGCGGCTCCCCACCGTTTCGGTTTTGCCACCGAGATGTTTGCAGAGGCCGCGCATGGGTTTCGATTTATGCCAACCGTGCGCAGTGCAATACGCGCCCGTCAGAAGCTGCGTGTAAACCTTGATGGAAACCCAAAGCCTGTGGTGCTTTGGCCTTTGCATCTGGATTATTGGGGCCGGATTTGGACGTGTGTTGCGTGGGATGAAACCGCCGCGTCTTTTAGCGAAATCCGCATGGACCGGATCAACGATCTTTCACCTTTGCCCGGCCTTTTTGTTGAAGAGCCGGGCAAGGGGCTCGCAGATTATCGTGCCCAAAAAAAAGAAGACCGCGCATCAAGCAGCCGATTGCTCGTCACTGAATAAAGTCGCTCGGATCTACGCTGTCTGACCCGCGATAAACCCGGAAATCCAAAAATGGCGGAGACCCTGGCCGCATGCTTCCTATAACTTGTCCGCGAGTGACACGATCGCCTTTACGCACTCGGACATTGCCCACGTTTGAATAGGCAGTCAGCAAATTGTTTTCGTGTTTGATTACGATCGCGGTCTGGTTGTTCTGGTCGGATGTTACCGCACCAATAACGCCTGCATCTGCGGCACGTATATCAGACCCTGCAGCCGCAGTCATGAATATTCCGTCAGAGCGTCCGCGTACAAAGTCGCGAATGACATTGCCGTCCACCGGAGGCAACATGGCGGTTTTTGTCCGGCTCGCGCCAGTTGTGGGCAAATCGGGCGCTTTGGTGTCTTGAGTGGTCTCTGCAACCGGTTGTGTGGTTTGATCGGGGAGTGGCTGAAGGGCGCTCGGAGGTGGCGGAGTGATTGACGACTGCCCGGGTTCGATTACGATCGCTTTTGGAGTTGCAAGGCGCCGGGCGGCATCTTCTGCCGCGGGGATCAACAAATATTGCCCGGTGCGCAATGTGTAACTGGCATCAAGCCCGTTCCATTGAGCAAGTGTTTGTACGGTGACACCGTAACGCCGCGACAACGAATATGCAGTCTCGCCGCGTTCCACCCGGTGACGTGTCGGCTCAACACCAACCAAAGCTGGAGGTTTTTCGGATTCAGTGACTGGCGTTGGCTCTGACGCATCGATGGCGCTTGTCGCAATTGTGGTGATATCGACCTGTGGCAGGGGTTGAATTGGTCCCACGCCCGCCGCGCCGGTGGCGGGTGAGGGTTCACTGACCCTAACAGGCAGGGCGATCACTTCTCCCAGACGCAGGGGGTCGTCCTCTTTAATTCCATTGTATCGCGCGAGCTCTTTTGCCGGCAGACCGACGCGACTGGCAACAGTTGCAAGCGTGTCACCGTCACGCGCAACCGCCACTTGATAATTTGGATAAGACAGGACACCCCGATCATCAGGATCCGGTCTGACATTGGCTGCATTATTAGCGGCTTCGGTGGTTGAAAACACACCACCGATAGCGCCGCGCATGTCCAGATCAAACCCGTTGCTACAACCGGTCAGCCCGACAACGGCCGCAAGCAGCACCGTCGTGCGACGGTGTCGACGGACCGCAGAGGCCAAGGTATGGGCGAACTTTGCCATATGAAAGCTCCTCAAGATAGTCCCCAGTGAGCACTGGTGACTTTATCAATTCTACTATTTTTTGGCCCACAGGCTTGGTCAGAGCTCGTTCCCCAATCCTTCTACCAACGGCACAAATCTCACGGACCGCAGTTCGTGGTAGTCGAAACCGGTGTCTGTCTTTGTGACGCGGATCAGGCTTTGCACGGCATCGGACTGTCCAACAGGCACAACCATGATACCCCCGATTTTCAGTTGCGCCAAGAGCGGCCCGGGCGGATCTTCGGCCGCAGCTGTCACAAGTATGCGATCAAACGGGGCCTGATCAGGCAACCCGAAGCTTCCGTCGCCTACCATGGTTGTGACATTGCCAAGGTTCATTTGTCTGAACAGGGCAGCGGCCTCGCGAACCAGACGTGCGTGCCGATCCACTGTATACACGCGTCTGGCCAGCTTGCTGAGAACAGCCGCCTGATAGCCCGAGCCTGTTCCAACCTCCAAAACCTTATCGCGATCCCCTATACGCAGTGCCTGCGTCATCAAACCAACCACCGAGGGTTGACTGATTGTCTGTCCGCAAGCGATCGGCAAGGGCGTGTCTTCATAGGCGTGGTCTTCAAAGTGACCGGTCACAAACAAGGCCCGATCAACACTTTCCATGGCGCGCAGAACACGCGCATCTGTGACCCCCTTTGACCGTACTTCGAAGATGAACCGCATCAGGTCCTCTTGGGAACGGGCGTTCATGGAAACGCCTTTTCCAGTGGAGACAAAAGATCATGTGCGGTGAAATCAGCACGCATTGGGGTGACGCTTATCCAGCCATCAAGGTTGAGGCTGGCATCACTGCCTGGCGCGGTTGGGGCCCGCTGATCACCGCCGGTCATCCACAAAAAACGCTTGCCTGACGGGCTTTCTTGTTCCTGCGCACGAAAACTTGTGTCTGTCCGACGTCCCTGCGGCGCAATGCGTGTTCCCTTGACGTCTTGGGCCGGGACAGGGGGGAAGTTGATATTGTAGAAAAGCTGATAGGCGCTTTCGTTGTCAGGCGCGGCGTCCAAAAGCCTGCGTATCACATCCGTGCCATGCACACGGGCGGCTGAAAACGGGTCTTCTAAGTTTACGTTATCAGGCCCGTAATACTGAGAAAGCGCGAACGAGGGGACATTTTGCAGCGCGCCCTCTATAGCGGCACCCAAGGTCCCGGAATAAAGCGCATTCTCCGCAGAATTGTTTCCCCGGTTTACCCCGGACAAAACAAGATCGGGAGGTTGTGGCATGACAACGTGAATTCCGGCCATAACGCAGTCAGCCGGAGACCCTTCTGCTGCAAAGCGCTGCGGGCCGGTTTGCGACAACAGGGTCGGGTGAGTGTAACTGATACAATGACCAACACCGGATTGTTCAAAGGCGGGCGCCACGCACCACACTTCGCCTTCGCGACCGGCGAGCTCTGTGGCAATCTCTGTCAGGACAGCCAGCCCCGGTGCATTGATGCCATCATCGTTGGTGATAAGAATGCGCATTGCTTTTTCCTAATGTAGGTCCGTCGTCTTTCAGGGCAGGAACCCTTTGGTATGTTACCCCTTACTTCATTTTGTCTGATGTTTTAAATGCCCCTTCAGTGAAAAAGGCACAGCCTGTCGCCTATTTGATGCTTCGGGCATACTGGACAGCGTCAGTAGGTGCGGCACCTGAGGCGTCGATGCACCGACGCGAGTTCTTGTGAGTTATTCAGCGCATATGCTATAGAATTTCGTGTTGAACGTGTATTTCACGCAGACAGGTGACATGATTGCGTTGGTGCGGGACCAAGTGCAAGATGCCGACTGCATCATATGCGCAGCTCTATTTTAATCAGTGCGTGCGCGATCTGCTCTGACTTTTAAAAAGTATCGATAGGAAACCAAATGACTTTCGAGCAATTACGCACTTTTCTTTGGGTTGCAAGACTGGGCGGGTTTCGCAAAGCCTCGGATCGTTTGAACCTGTCGCAGCCTGCTGTCTCAACACGGATCTCAAATCTGGAGCAAGAACTGGAGGCCTCGTTATTCGAAAGAGGCCCCGGTGACCTCGTTCTTACAAAAAAGGGCCAACAGCTTTTGGGGTATGCCGAGCAGATGTTGTTCGTGGAGGAAGAAATCAAACAACGGGTTGCGAACCCTTCTGAAACCGAGGGATTGTTCAGGGTCGGAGCGTCCGAGACAATAGCACAGGCTTGGTTGCCTGCCTTTATTCAGGCCTTTAGTACCTATTTTCCACGGGTAAACATCGACCTAACCGTTGATATCTCTATCAACTTGCGCGCAGCGGTTTTAGAGAGGCGTCTTGACCTCGCGTTTCTGATGGGACCGATTTCGGAATATTCGGTAAAAAATGTTGCCTTGCCGCAGTTTGATTTGCATTGGTACAAATCTAGGCAACTGGGCGATATCGATCTTTCGACGATCCCGATCATTTCTTATTCAAGTCAAACCCGCCCTTACCGGGAATTAACGTCTGAACTGGCGCGCCGTGTTGGACCCAAATCGCGTGTCTTTTCCTCCGCGTCTCTGTCGGCGAGTCTCAAAATGATTGCTGCGGGAATCACCGTCGGGCCATATCCAAGGGTTCTGGCGGCCCATCACCTTGCGGCCGACGAAATCGAAGAGTTCGATCCCGGCTTTGTGCCACCGCCTCTTGAATTCACCGCGTCTTATTTGGCAGAACCACATAGCTTTCTTATTGAAAAAAGTGCAGAAATAGCGCGTGAGGTTGCTACGGGCTGGCACGATGCTCATCCCAGATAATTAAAATTTTTTTATCAATAGCGATAAAAATAGATAATTTGATTGAATGCCTGTGCTGTGTGAAGATTGCGCTCAACCAGCACGGTGGGACAATGACGACACACAATCAACCCGACGACGCCACACTTTTGTCGAGCGACGCCATTCGAAAACTTATTCGAACCGGGCAACACACGTCACACACGGCCGGACTTGCCCGTGGAAAGTTACAGTGCAATCTTGCGATCCTCCCTGAAGCATATGCACTGGACTTTCTACGGTTTTGCCAGCGAAACCCCAAACCTTGTCCCTTGGTTGGCGTTGGTGAAACAGGCGACCCAATGCTGCCGACCTTGGGAAATGATATCGACATCAGGACGGATGTTCCCAGATATCGGGTTTTTCGCAACGGCGCGTTTGCAGAAGATATGATCAATATCTCTGATCTTTGGACAGATGACCTTGTTGCCGTGGCTTTGGGATGCTCCTTTACATTCGAAAACGCGCTGATGCGGGCAAATATTCCCGTGCGACATATAGAAATGGGTCGCAATGTGCCCATGTTCCGGACCAATATCGATCTGGTTCCAGCCGGACCTTTTCGTGGCAAGATGGTCGTCACGATGCGCCCTTTGCATCAAGATCAAATCGAACAGGCACGTGCCATCAGTGCCAGATATCCACAAGCACATGGGGCGCCGATTGCAGTAGGAGACCCCTCCGCCATAGGCATTCGTGATCTTGCAAAGCCGGATTTCGGTGATCCTGTGGATATCGCATCCGACGAAGTCCCGGTTTACTGGGCCTGTGGTGTGACCCCTCAAAATGTTCTTCGGGCGGCACGACTGCCAATCTGCATCACACATGCTCCGGGGCATATGCTGATCACTGATGTCGCCGAAGACGCAGAAACAACAATCTTTCAGAAATAAAACCAACTAGGAGTCTAGAAATGAAAAGAATGCTGACTGTACTGGCCACCACCACGGCCCTTGCTGGGCCTGCTGTGGCGGAGAACTTGTCTGTTGTAGGCAGCTGGTCGAGCCTTCCCCTGCACAAACAATACGAAGCTCCATTTTGGTCCGAGACACTGCCGGCCGCGGGTGATTTCAATGTCGAACTGACCACGCACAACCAGATGGGACTAGGTGTATCAGAGATCTATCCTCTGCTGGGTCAGGGTGTCTATGATGTGGCTATGACTGTTGCTGATTATGCTGTGGGGGATGCACCGGAGCTGGAAGGTCTGGACGTGCCGTTACTGGCACTGACTGCGGACGAGGCGCGCGCCATGGTCGACGCTGCGCGTCCTATGGTGTCGGAAATCTATCGTGCACGGTTTAATTCCGAAGTTCTGGCAATTGCGCCATATCCTCCGCAGGTCGTGTTCTGCAACGCGGATATTTCGACATTTTCCGACCTTGAGGGGCTGAAAATTCGCGCCTCGGGACGTATGACCGCACTGTTTCTAGAGGCGCTTGGCGCCGAAGGTGTGAATGTCTCTTTCTCCGAAGTGCCCGGCGCACTGCAAAACGGTGTCGTCGATTGCGCAGTGACAGGCGCGGGATCGGGATATTCTGCCGGTTGGTGGGAAGTGTCCACACATCTTTTGCCAATCCCCCTTGGCGGTTGGGATCATGTGGTAACAGCCATGAACGCGGATAAATGGGATGGGCTGAGTTCTGACGATCAGGCTACCATCCGTGGTCAGATTTCTTCAAACTTTGAAGAGCCAGCATGGGCCAGTGCCCAAGATGCCTTGGTCAATGATATCGCATGTCTCACAGGCAACGGCGATTGCCCAAGCGGTGAGTCACGCAGCATGAACCTCGTAGACATTTCAGATGCTGACTTCGACAAGGCGCGCGGCATCCTGATTGGTGAAGTGCTTCCTGACTGGGCAGAGCGCGCGGGCGACGATTGGGCGTCGCGGTGGAATGACTCTGTCGGACAGGTTGTTGGTGTAGTTATACAATAACCCACGCATTGACGGATAAGGATGTATGAAAATGGAACTGGCGTTGATTAATACGCTCCGAAAAATCAACCGATCGATCGCTTTGATTGTTGGTCTTGGTCTTCTGGGCATGGCAGCCTTTGTGGTTGCTGATATTGCGCTTCGCCAGGTCCACGCCTCTTTTGGCGGCTCTGAAGAGTTGGCCGGCTACGCAATGGCCTTGGTCAGTTCATGGGGCATGGCCTACACGCTACTGGAGCTGGGCCATATTCGAATTGACCTGATCAGATCACGTACGTCGGGTACGTTACGGGCGTTGTTCGATATTTTTTCGATGATCGTGATGTCCGGAGTTGTGGTGGTGATTGCCATCAAATGCTGGCCGGTTGTCGCGCGCGCGGTGGAAAACGGCAGCCGCGCAAACACACCGCTTGCCACACCTCTTGCATGGGTCCAAGTACCTTGGTTTGCAGGATGGGTCTGGTTTGCCGTGGTTGCCTGTCTGATCACGCTTGCCACGATCAGCATGGCTGTGCGTGGACGCGCATCAGAAACAGAGCCGTTCATAGGCGCCTTTGCAGAGCAGGATAGCCTGAAATGATTTCTTTTGTCTCGGCGGGCCTGCTCGCTCTGTTGTCCCTTTCTATCCCTGTGGGCATTGTTTTGTTTCTGTTGGGGTTTGGCGTAGATCAGTTTTTCTCTGGATTTCCATTGAGCCGCGCATTGGGCAATATGGTGTGGTCTTCGTCCAGTTCCGCAACCTTGATTGCGATCCCGTTCTTTGTGCTGCTTGGTGAAATTTTAGTAAGGTCAGGGGTTGCGACGCGCACATACGCGGCTTTGGACCGGTGGGTCAGCTGGATGCCCGGTGGTCTGGTCCACGCCAATGTTGCTACGGCCACCATGTTTTCCGCGACCTCTGGATCATCTGTTGCTACCGCCGCGACCGTTGCCACTGTTGCAATGCCCCAAGCTGAAAAGCTGAATTATGATCCAAAGCTGTTTTCCGGTGCAATCGCAGCTGGCGGTACGTTGGGAATTATGATCCCGCCGTCAATCAACCTGATTGTGTATGGGTTCCTGACCCAATCTTCGATCCCGAAACTGTTTCTTGCAGGTCTTGTTCCGGGGTTGGTTCTGGCTTTGGCATTCCTTTTGGTGACCGCAATTATTTGTGTGATCCGCCCTGAGCTGGGAGGCAATCGCCGGGTTTTTCCCTTCTTTCAGATGGCGCGGGCCCTGATTGATCTGGTGCCGATCATAATCCTTTTCGGTTTGATCGTCGGCTCGATCTATGCCGGTTGGGCAACGCCAACCGAAGCCGCAGCCGTAGGGGTTGCCGGGGCTTTGACCATCGCCATGGGCTTTGGCGGTGTGTCGTGGATTATGATAAAAGACAGCCTTTTGGGAACCATCAAGATCACATCCATGATCATGCTGATCATCATCGGTGCATCGTTTCTGAATTTTACGCTTGCATCGGCAGGTTTGGGGCGTGAACTGACAAGCTTTATGCAGGGGCTAGGGTTATCGCCGGTCGGGTTTATCCTTGTCGTTGTCGTGTTGTACATCGTGCTCGGGTTTTTTATCGAAACCCTGTCGTTGATGGTTGTAACGATCCCGATCATTGTTCCGATGGTTCTGGAGCAGGGCTATGACGTGATCTGGTTCGGGATTTTGATGATTGTCCTGATCGAAATGGCGTTGATTACGCCGCCCGTCGGGTTGAACTTGTATGTTGTGCAAGGGGCCCGGAAATCCGGTACGCTGAACGAGGTCATGCTTGGTGCACTGCCATACTGTCTTGTGATGTTGGTCATGGCCTTTGCCTTGATTGTGGTCCCGGATATTGCGCTCTGGCTGCCGAACGCAGTCGGCTAAGATTCACAAAAGTTTACGTAAAAGTAATGCAGCCCGCGGGCTGCAAACAAAGGAGATCGGTCTGATGTGGCAATTTTGGGTGGATCGTGGCGGAACCTTTACCGATATCGTCGCCAAGTCACCTGCTGGTGATCTGAGGACACACAAACTTCTGTCCGAAAATCCAGAGGTTTATTCGGATGCAGCGGTACATGGCATTCGCGAACTTCTTGGGCTTAAGCCGGATGAAGCCGTGCCAAAAGGGCTTATCAAGGCTGTCAAAATGGGAACCACAGTGGCCACCAATGCCTTGTTAGAGCGCAAGGGCGAGCGGACGGTTTTGGCGATAACCAAGGGTATGAAAGACCTGTTACGGATAGGATATCAAAACAGACCGAAGTTATTCGATCTGAACATCCAACTTCCAGAACTGCTGTTTGAAGATGTCTTCGAGGTAACCGAACGTTTGGATGCCAATGGGGATATCCTCGAACCACTGGATCTGGTTGGCGCGCACGCCGCGTTGACTCGTGCGTACACAGATGGATATCGCTCGATTGCCATTGCTTTGATGCACAGCTATCGCTTCCCCGATCACGAGAAGGTTTTGGGCAATATCGCAAAGCGGATTGGGTTCACCCAGATCTCTCTCAGTCACGAGGCCAGCCCGCTGATCAAGCTTGTCAGTCGTGGGGATACGGCGGTTGTTGATGCTTATCTGTCTCCCATTTTACGTCGATATGTCGACCAGGTTGCAAATGCTCTTGGGGCACATTCGGGCGGATGCGATCGGCTGATGTTTATGCAATCCAACGGTGGCTTGACGGACGCCCGTCTTTTCCAGGGCCGAGATGCGATCCTGTCCGGTCCGGCGGGGGGCGTTGTGGGGATGGTGCGCACCGCTGCCGCCTGTGGTTATGATCGCCTTATTGGCTTCGATATGGGTGGGACGTCGACGGATGTGTGCCACTACGCCGGAGAGTTCGAGCGGTCCTTTGAAACCGAGGTGGCGGGCGTGCGGATGCGTGCGCCGATGATGTCGATCCATACAGTTGCTGCTGGCGGCGGCTCAATTCTGTCATATCGCGATGGACGGATGCAGGTAGGTCCCGAGAGCGCAGGCGCAAATCCCGGTCCGGCAGCCTACCGAAGAGGTGGCCCATTGACTGTCACAGATTGCAATGTCCTTTTGGGGAAATTGAATCCAGACCATTTTCCCCATGTTTTTGGCCCGAACGCAGATCAGTCCCTTGATAGATCTGCGGTTTTGAGAAAATTCGAAGAGCTGGGGGCGGAAATTGGTGGCAACAATAGTACCGAAGAGCTGGCCCAGGGGTTTTTGCGCATTGCTGTGGAAAACATGAGCAATGCCATCAAGAAAATCAGCGTGCAGAGGGGCTACGATGTTACGAAATACACACTGAATTGCTTTGGTGGGGCAGGTGGGCAACACGCCTGTCTTGTTGCGGATTCCCTTGGTATCGAGCGTATTTTTATCCATCCCTTTGCCGGTGTGCTGTCTGCGTTTGGCATGGGACTGGCCGATGTACGGGCGATGCGCGAGCAGCAATTTGAAAAACCCCTACACGACCCAAGCGCCCGTCGTGCCCTTGATAAAATGGCGCAGATCGCGGGCGACGAGGTAAAGGGCCAAGGCATCAATCCTTCCGACATCCAGATCTTCAAACGGGTACAAATTCGGCCCCGCGCGGCACAGCAAAGCCTCGAAGTCAGCTTTGGAGATGTTGCTGATATGACCGCAGACTTCGTGATCGCCCACAAACTAAGATTTGGTTTTTCACCAGATGTGTCCGACCTGATCATCGATGTGTTGGTGGTCGAGGCAGTTGGTGACACTGGTGAAGAAATCAGTCTACCCGAACCCCGCGCAACGCCGCAGCACCAGACATATATTTCTGCGTGTTTTGACGGTGCCTGGCGGGATGTGGCGCTGGTCGATCGGACACGCTTTGAGGTTGGTCAATCCATTGATGGCCCGGCAATCCTGACCGATCCTACCGGCACGAATGTCGTGGAACCCGGCTGGCAGGCAACATGTATCGCGGGCGGGAGCCTTGTTTTGCAACGAGTTGTCGCAATCAAGCGCGAAAAGGCCATTGGCACCAAAGTCGATCCGGTCATGCTTGAGGTCTTTAACAACCTGTTTATGTCCATCGCGGAACAAATGGGCGCGACGCTTGCGAACACGGCCTATTCCGTCAATATCAAGGAACGCCTTGATTTTTCCTGTGCGATTTTTGATCAGCATGGTGATTTGGTCGCTAATGCCCCACATGTGCCCGTGCACTTGGGATCGATGTCACAAAGCGTGCGCACCATTTTGGCTGAAAACAAGGGAAAGATCCGCCCCGGTGATGTGTTTATGATGAACAATCCGTTCAACGGGGGCACTCATCTGCCGGATGTCACGGTGATTACGCCGGTTTTTGATCCCAAAGGCGAAAAGATCATATATTCTGTAGCCTCGCGTGGTCACCACGCCGACATCGGAGGCAAAACACCGGGCTCTGCTCCGCCCGATAGCTGTACGATTGACGAGGAAGGCGTAGTAATTGATCGTTTTCTGCTCGTTGAGCAGGGACGACTGAGAGAGAGTGAAACACGCG
>JAYQEA010000063.1:14630-22916 GCA_038138625.1 Roseivivax sp. | reverse complement strand
GAAGTGCCCAGCATGATGACAAAAGAAGACGTAACCATGATGATTTTGTCTGCCATTGATTTTGACATGTCTGTGACAAAGGTCTTCTATAAAAAGGCAACCGTGTAAAAAATTGAAATGACGTTTAAATTCCTGTCTTTCAACTCTTGGCTATCTATCAAAAAAATTTGTGCAGGGATGGTAAGACCCACCCCCGCATTACTTGTACCGGTGGCATTTGGCATCTCGAAAAACGCCCACCTATGACGACAATACGCGAACCAACCTGTTACGAAGGCTGGACCGCTACAACTACACTGCCCTTCTTGTGACCAGTATCGACATGTGCATGTGCAGCGTTCAGGTCATGAAATGAATAGCTGCGATCAATAATGGGTCGCACAGCGTTTTTTTCCGCCAGATCAACCACCGCCCCAAGGACATCGGGGCTTTCAGATGCCACACCGCCAACCATCGTTTTACCTTTGAGCGCCGCTTTGAAATAGCCCAACAGCATATCGGATGTCTTACCGGCAATCAAAACCATCTTGCCCCCCCGCCGCAGCCCTTTCTGTGCGCTTTTCCATGGCAGTGTCCCAACGGTGTCAACAACCAAATCATAATGCACACCGTGGGCAATGACATTCTGGCTTGTGTAGTCGATCACCTGATCAGCCCCGAGACTGCGAACAAGATCCGCATTGCGACCACTGCATACGGCAACAACATCTGCGCCCAGATATTTGGCGATTTGGATGCAAGCTGATCCAACAGCTCCGGACCCACCGTTGATAAGAACAGACTGTCCCGGTTGCAATTGGGCCTTGTTTACCAAAAAATCATATGCCGCCGTAAACCCAAAGGGGATGGCCGCTGCCTGTTCAAACGTCATATTGGCAGGCTTTCTTGTCAGTTTCCCATTCGCAGGCATTGTAATGAATTCAGCATGCGCTCCAAAATCAGCGCCAGGAAAGCCGATAACGGCGTCCCCGGGGCTATAGTTTGTGACTTTGGAACCAACGGCCTCGATCACGCCCGAGAATTCCGTTCCAAGCACCGGTTTGCGCGGGCCAGTTATGCCAAACACAAGCCGCCCCATAAAACCAAGACCCTGGGGCATTGTTAGGCTGCGCGCACGCCAGTCACCGGCACTGACCGTTGTCGCATAGATCTGCACCAGAACCTCATTCGGCTTTGGAATTGGTTTGTCAATATTCACTTTTTTGACGACGTCAGGTGAACCGTACGATGTGTAAGCATAGGCAAGCATTTGGGTGCTCCTTTACGCCGAAACAGAGGAAATATGCATGCGCTGCACAGATACGCGCCCACCGCGAACCAGCAACCACAATCCAAAGCTGATTTCCGATATCGACACAACGATCAGAAGTCCGACAATGGTGTAATTTAGCAGGGCAAGGTCTAAAAATGTCAATTTAACAAAGCCTTCGATAAGATAGCCGAAGGCCCCAATAAAAAGTCCACGTCCCAGCAGATGCGGGACCACATCCGACCTCAAGATAAGCCAACCCAAGGCAAGTAAATGCACGCCAAAGAACAGCTGCCAGACAAAGACACCCATAGCATGGCCATTAACGCAAAAATGGACGAACGCGTTTAGCTGGGCGGTTTCAAGACCGCTTGGTTTGGTCAGCAAGATATAAGGCATGATCCACAGCAGAATATTTATGCCCATAACAGTGATCATACCGGCCCGCGCAATCAGTGCGACAACCGCCATTTTGGGCCCCGTTTGATAAAAAAGATGATAGATCAGGGCCGTAATTGCCAGTTCAAACAAGATCACGGCGCTGTCTGCAAAAACACCAAGTTTAAAAAGCCCCTGATTATTGATTAAGTTTGCGCTGGTGGTGGCCGCATCGTCTGCCACGATCTGCAGCGGGACATATCCAATGCTGAAACCGCCAAATAGCGCGATCAAGAGATACAGCGCGCCAGCCATACGCGCCGCTTGGGGATCCCAATTATCATGTGTCTTTAACGTCATTTTGGTGTCTTTCCTCTGTGCATGTTCCGTTTAACCGAGGTTTACGTCGATGCAGGACGTATGCGAATTGACCAAAACTCAATTTTTGATATGCAGATTCGTATGGATTGGCGATCTGTTAAGTTTGATTGGAACAAAGCGCGGGCTTTTCTGGTAACCGCTGAAGAGGGATCTTTGTCGGCGGCAGCACGCGCCTTGGGTATGGCACAGCCGACGTTGGGGCGTCAGGTTGATGGACTAGAGCAGGAGCTTGGTGTTGTCCTATTCGAACGCGTCGGGCGCGGCCTGACACTGACGCCCAGCGGTCTGGAATTGCTGGAACATGTTCGCACAATGGGAGAAGCAGCAGGTCGCGTCTCGCTTGTCGCATTGGGTCAGTCCCAAGCTTTGGAAGGCAGTATCAGCATTTCCGCAAGCGAGACATATGCCACGGTTCTATTACCTCAGATTGTAGCAAAACTGCGAACAGAAGAACCCGGTATTCAGGTTGAGATCGTGGTGGCCAATCACGCCAGTGATCTTTTACGCCGAGAAGCAGATATCGCTATCCGCAATTTCAGACCGACAGAACCAGATTTGATCGCACGAAAAATTGGAATGGCCGATGCGGTGCTTTTTGCGTCTCCCGAATATATTGCACAATTAGGGAATCCCAAAACGCCTTACGATCTGAAAGACGCGTCGTTTGTAAATATGGATCGAACAGGCGCAATGATGAAAGGCCTCAATTCACTTGGTCTTGGCTTGACCGAGGCGAACTTCCCACTTTTGACGGAAAGCTATTTGGTGATGTGGGAACTTGTGAAACAAGGCGCCGCAATCGGTATATTGGACGCCAAAATTGGGGACGCAGAGCCACGTGTTAGACGTATTTTGCCAGATTTAGAACCCTTGCGGTTTCCAATCTGGCTGGTTGCGCATCGTGAATTAAGTACAAGTATACGCATTCGTCGTGTCTATGATTTTCTGCTACAAGAACTACGCTGGCAATAAATTTGGGACACTTTTTGAATGTTCACAACTATAGCGTAGATCAGTCACCAAAACAAAAAAGATCGCAAGAAGAAGGCGACAGAAATCGTCGCTCACGACTCAACTTTGCCTAAAAATTGCTTAAACAGATGCTTAAAATATATGCATAATATAAATTGGAGTATTAAAAGCAGCCAGTTTCATTTTGTGTAACACCAAAAGGCAAATAACTGTGCCGAACACAATCGTGGCAGACTGTTTCTTATCATACGCGACTTGCTACAATTAACGCTATTTTCACGCTTTAATCACCTAAATCTGATGAATAGTGAGGAATTCCTGACTATCAACGTTTTGCTTTAAATGGCATGGTTAGGGTGTTCCGTGAGTGGTGGCTTTAGCCTAGGAGCTTTGGGAAACGACCCCTGCAATTACAGGGCTCTCTTTTCTTTGTTGACTTGGGTGGCATATTTAACGTTGTCCAAGTCAACTCTAGACATCGGGTCGGGTTTCCCCAACACTTTGACCCATGCATCGAGGCGCTGTTCTTTCCCCAGAACAGCGCCTCACTTTTTACAGCCCAAATTGTGCGCGAAAAAAGTTTGTTTTGACACCAAATCGGGTCAGGGTGGACGGATAAAATCCGTCCGACACCATTCTCTGCGTCAGCCTTGCGCTGCTTTCGCAACTTCAGCGGCAAAGTCTTCTTCGACTTTTTCGATACCTTCGCCAACTTCCATCCGAATATAGCCGACGATTTCAACACCAGCCTCATCCGCCGCTTTTGCAACGGTCAGATCAGGGTTGATCACAAACTGTTGTCCCAAAAGCGTGACTTCGGCCATGAATTTCTTCATACGGCCAATGATCATCTTTTCAATGACGGCATCCGGTTTGCCCGATTCCCGCGCAATATCGATCTGAATCTGGCGTTCTTTTTCTACGACCGCCGGATCGAGATCTGACTCGCCCAGGGCCTGTGGCGCAGCGGCAGCAATATGCATGGCAACCTGCTTGCCAAAAGCTTCGTTGTCACCCTTCAGCGCAACGAGAACACCGATTTTGCCCATGCCATCAGCGGCTGAATTGTGGATGTAAGAAACAACCTGATCGCCTGATACCTTTGCCATCCGACGCAAGGACATATTTTCACCAATCGTTGCGATGGCCGTTGTAATGGTATCTGCAACCGTTTTGCCGTCTATATCCGCTGCATTGAGGCCGTCGATATCATCAACACCCATTGCAGCGCCCGCTATGGTCGCAACCATGCTTTGGAAATCGGCGTTTTTGCCGACAAAATCTGTCTCGTAATTGACCTCAACAGCGACTCCGGTGCCGCCATCGACGCTGACCGCGACCAAGCCTTCTGCTGCAACACGCCCAGATTTCTTGGCAGCTTTGGCAAGACCTTTGGTGCGCAACCAATCAACAGCGGCGTCTTGATCGCCGTCCGTTTCCACCAGGGCCTTTTTGGCATCCATCATTCCCGCGCCGGTCATTTCGCGCAGCTCTTTTACCTGCTTTGCCGTGATCGCCATATTTGGCTCTCCTTTTCGTCACTTAGGCTGGCCCCCAAACAGGGTCGGGACGCGGTGATTGCCACGCCCCAGTCCATACCGTCTATATGTCTGTTTTTCTTCCGAAAGGGTGTCCTTCGGAAAGTTATTCCGCGAGTTCCTCGACAGGGGCGTCTTCCAAGGCACCCAAGTCAACACCGGCAGCACCCATCTGTGCCGTCATGCCATCAAGCGCCGACCGAGACACCAGATCGCAATAAAGTGAAATTGCACGCGCGGCATCGTCGTTACCGGGGATGATATAATCAACACCATCGGGCGAACAATTGGTATCGACCACTGCCACAACCGGGATGCCCAGCTTGTTGGCTTCGGCGACGGCCAATGCTTCTTTTTTGACGTCAATGACGAACAAAAGGTCGGGCACACCGCCCATTTCACGAATGCCTCCAAGGGACGCCTGCAGTTTGGACTGCTCGCGCTCCATGCCGAGCCGTTCTTTTTTGGTCAGACCTTCGGCACCATTTTCCATCTTTTCATCAATGGCCTTGAGGCGGTTGATGGACTGCGAAACAGTTTGCCAGTTTGTCAGTGTGCCACCCAACCAGCGGTGGTTCATGTAGTACTGAGCGCATTTTTCTGCAGCTTCAGACACAGGGCCAGCAGCCTGACGTTTGGTACCGACAAACAAAATGCGGCCACCCTTAGCGACAGTGTCGTAGACTGCCTTGAGGGCTTGATCAAGCAGAGGGACTGTCTGCGTCAGATCCATGATGTGGATCCCATTACGGGCACCGTAGATGAACGGTCCCATGCGAGGGTTCCAGCGTTGGGTTTGGTGACCAAAGTGAACGCCAGCTTCGAGCAGCTGGCGCATGGTGAACTCGGGCAGAGCCATGCGTGCGTTTCCTTTCCGGTTTGCGCCTTGACGGGGGCATTAACACGATGTGTGTCAACCGGTGGACTTACGGGGATGTCTGTCCCGATAAAGCCCCATCCCCGCCTGCAGGATTGAGTGACGCGGACTTAAGGCAGCTTTTCAGGATTGGCAACCCTTGAGACATGCAAGAGTTACAAAAACACCCGCTCTATGAACCAAAAGCTTCCCACAAGGCCAATTCCAATGCTTGCCGGGGCGCTGACGTAGCGACGATACGTGCTTTTTCGCGATTGACTGAACCAACACGCCAATGCGCATAATCCCGACAACGCCGCAAGCGGCACCAAAAACACTTCGGGTGGGGTACCAATGCGCGTCACGAACGCTTGGGAATCCAAGACAAACCGCAACGCAATCAGCACAACGGTCGACACCAGATAAAGACCAAACCCCATCTTTGCGGGTATTTTACCGTTTTCTACCAACAATATCGGCGCGGTGAGCATAAACAGCCCGAGCAGAACCGTGATCTGTCCGACCTCAACACCGACGTTGAAACCAATCAGAGCCGGAACAAAAAGACCCTGTGGCAATCCAAATTCGCTCAGAACACTGGCGAACCCAAGACCATGCAAGAGCCCAAAGCCGAAAATGACCAAGGGCCGCAGTTTTGTTATTTTTTCATTTGCGAGGTTTTCGATCGCTACATAAACGATAGAGGCCGCAATCAACGGCTCCACGATACTGCCAGGAACTATAATGTAGCCTTGTGCGGCGAGCGCCAGGGTTATGGAATGAGCCAGAGTGAACGCTGTGATTTGCCACAGTAAAGCGTGCAATCGTGGAACAAGGAAAAACAACCCCATCACAAAAAGAATATGGTCCAACCCTTTGGGCAGGATGTGATCAAAACCAACCGGAATATACTGCGTAAAGGTTTGCAGACCATTCTGGCCTTCGCCTCCGAGTACAGAAATCGGGCCGGAAGATCCCCCGCTGAGATACCCTGTATAGGGGTCACTAACACCTTGCTGCCTGAGGATAAGCGTGCCGAACTCTGCTGGCCACTTCAATGAGACCTGACCTGTCGCGGTCGCAACAGAGGCCTCAAACGTGAGTTGGCTTTCGCGTGGTTGGGCACTGTCTCCGACATCTGGCACGTTGATACCGGTCAGCTGGAGCGGGACGATCTGTCCATCTGCATAAAATTCGATGACCGATACGATAAAAGGCGCCATCACCCGAATACGTTCGCTCAATTCCTCGGGCTGCAAAAGGCGCAAGGCATCAACTTCGCGTGACAGAATCGTGTCGTTGGTATCATCGACACCCTCAAGGTCTACACCCGCTACGATCGCTTCGGCATTCAAGGAAATGTCAAGCACGACACCGCCGTTTTCTATTGTAAGATCGCCGATAGCGGGCAGAACCTCATGTGCGACGACGACCTGCGCCAAACATATCAAAGCAACGCATGCTGTAATTGTCCTGCGCCAACGGAGCGCCAATATTCCGAATATCATGAACCCTCGACGAAGTGATTGTTGTGCCTTAATTTTGATCAAAAAACACGCGTGGGGCGCAAACCCCACCGCGAGCAGACCTGACAATATCTCTAATACACGCCATTGCAAGCGCAGAGCACTCATGGCTTACAGTCACATATGATTCAGATACCAGATCCCCCCAGCTCTTTGTGCATCGGTTCGGTCCTTTGGGACATAATTGGCCGCACATCACGGAACATGTCTACGGGCCATGATGTGCCTGGACGGATTTCCCGCCTGCCGGGTGGCGTTGCGCTCAATATTGCAATGACCTTAGCACAGATGGGCCACCGCCCCGCGCTATTATCCGCCATCGGAAAGGATTCAGACGGCGATGCTTTGGTAGTCGCTTGTGAAAAGATGCGCCTGGACTGTCGATTTCTCAGCCGTACAGATGCACCAACAGACCAGTACATGGCGATCGAGGGCGTCAATGGTCTGGTTGCGGCAATAGCAGATGCCCACTCTCTTGAAGATGCGGGTTCTTTGATCCTAAGCCCTTTGCGAGATGGCACTCTGGGCAGCAGCGACGCGCCCTACGACGGATTGATCGCGCTGGATGGAAACCTGACCGAGGCCCTGCTGTTTGTTATCGCAACAGACACGTCTTTTCGCGATGCGGTTTTGAGTCTGTCACATGCCTTTCCCGGAAAAGCCAAACGACTTGTGCCCTTTTTGAAAGAAGGCCGCGGCACGTTTTATGTCAATCTGGCCGAAGCTCAGTTGATCCTAAATCAACGGTTCGACGACGCCCCCGAAGCAGCGCAGGCGATGGTCGCGGCGGGGGCAGCACGGGCATTGGTGACCAATGGCGCCCAGATCGCAGCCGACGCAACACCGCAAGATTGCCTGACCGGATCCCCGCCAAATGTGCAGGTTCATAGAATTACCGGCGCAGGCGACAGCTTTATGGCGGGGCATATGGATGCAGAACTGGCGGGGGCAAACCGCGCCCAAGCGATAGAAACCGCGCTTAAAGTCGCCGCGCGATATGTTTCAACGGAAGGAACCTAATGACCGTCTTCACTTTGTCCCCTGAGGTCGCGCAGGCCCAAGCAGCAGGCCAGGCAATCGTCGCACTGGAATCCACGATCATAACCCATGGAATGCCATGGCCGGACAACCTCGATATGGCTCGCCAAGTAGAGCAGGATGTTCGCGATCATGGCGCAGTGCCCGCAACAATCGCTGTGTTGGACGGCGTGCTGTGCATTGGGCTGACCGATACGCAATTACAGCATCTGGCACAATCGCAGGATGCCTCCAAATTAAGCCGTGCAGGTTGGGCTGTGTGGTGGAGGCAAGGCAAAGGCGGGGCCGGCACCGTGGCTGCGACACTGATGGGAGCCGCCCTTGCGGGGCTTGTCGTCTTTGCACGCG
>JAYQEA010000063.1:0-14620 GCA_038138625.1 Roseivivax sp. | reverse complement strand
AACCGGAGGTATCGGAGGCGTCCATCGGGGGGCGGAAGAGACCTTTGATATATCTGCCGATTTATCCGAGCTGGCGCAAACATCCGTCACCGTCGTTTGCGCGGGTGCCAAAGCCATTCTGGATTTGCAAAAGACGCTCGAAGTTCTGGAAACACAAGGTGTTCCTGTTATTTCTTACGGCCAGGATGACCTACCGGCCTTTTGGTCGCGCAGCAGTGGATTGGTCGCACCATTGCGATTAGACAGCGCAAAATCGGTCGCACAAGCACATCACATGCGGCGCTCACTGCGATTGCCGGGCGGGCAACTTGTGGCCAACCCGATCCCGATTGATCATGAAATCCCGCGCGAGACCATGGATCCGGTGATCGAACGGGCAAACGCCGACGCAGCGGGCGCCGCTATCACAGGCAAAGCGGTAACGCCCTTTTTGTTGGGCCGCATTTTTGAGCTGACAGAAGGGAGATCGCTGATTGCAAATATCGCACTGGTGAGGAACAACGCCCAACTTGCCGCACGGATTGCCTGCGAATTGAGCAAATTTGGTAAAGAAACACCGCCAACGTAATCCAGACAGTTGTGGGCAGCCTTATTAGAGCCTAGGTTGACCGCACAATGTTTCAGCAAACGACCTTATGACCGCCCCTTTTGAAAAACCACCCCGTCGCCCGGGACCATTTGCGGTCCTCCGATCGAGCTTTTTGACCGGGCTCGTCGTTATTGCGCCTGTCGGTTTGACAGTCTGGCTTTTGTGGACCCTCGTGGGGTGGGTTGACGGTTTTGTGCTGCCACTTGTACCGGACCGTTTCAATCCTGAACAATACATAGGGATCAACCTGCGTGGTGTTGGCGTCATCTTCTTTTTGCTGTTCACGGTTTTTGCAGGATGGGTGGCAAAGGGACTGATCGGCCGATCGTTGATCAGCTTTGCAGAAACGCTCGTTGATCGAACGCCGGTTGTACGATCAATCTATTCGGGCATAAAACAAATTGCAGAGACGGTCTTTGCCCAATCGGAACGCAGCTTTGAAAAAGCGTGTTTGATCGAATACCCTCGAAAAGGCATCTGGGCTATCGGTTTCATCTCGACAACAGCCAAAGGCGAGGTGGCTGGACGCGTGGACACGAAAGGCGAGATCGTGTCTGTCTTTGTACCAACCACGCCCAACCCGACCTCTGGCTTTTTGCTGTTTTTTCCGAAAGAAGACGTCATTGAATTGGACATGACCATCGAAGATGCGGCCAAGCTGGTGATTTCGGCAGGGTTGGTATATCCGAACGAGCGCGAGGACGGAACAATCGAGGCGATCGTCGCGCCTCGGGACACCTAAACGCGCCGAGCAGGGCGGAAATTTGGTGTTTTAAAATTTCAAGCGCACTCTCAAACGGCAGCCTTGACAGTTGGTCTTAACCTCTGGCCACCTGGGCGTTCCTAGCCGAACATCCCTCTGAGGTCAGAGGTTTGGCGCACCCCGATATCTGCGCGGTGTTGGGCCAGAAAAGTTTCGGCCGCGACACGCCCCGCATCTTTCAGTTCTTGCAGTACATGGGGAATCGGAACCAGCTTGGTTGCGACCGACAAACGGGTCATCAAGGCATCATCTGCAATCATGTGGATACGTGGGCTGCGCATTGCATCATCTGACAGACGCCCCTGTTCGATCAGGCGTTGGACAAATGTAATTGCCCTTAATTCCCGCAACAAAGAACTGTTGAAGCTAATCTCGTTGATACGGTTTTGTATTTCATGGGGCGTGACCGGCTGGGAATTACGCTCTAGTGGGTTGATATTGACCACCACGATGTCGGCCGGCAAATCGTCTCGAAACATCGGGAATAACGCTGGATTGCCTGTGTAGCCGCCGTCCCAGAACGCCTCTTGTTTGCCCGTTTTGGGATCGCGGCACTCTACGGATTGAAATAATGTTGGCAAGCAGGCAGAGGCCAAGAGTGCGTCGGATGTAATATGTTCATCTTGGAATATTCGAATTTTTCCGTCACGAACACAGGTGGCGCCAACAAAAAGCACAGGCCCCTGATCTGCACATACACGGTCATAGTGAAACCGATCAACAATCCGTCGTAGCGGATTTTCATAGACGGGGCCCATGGCATACGGAGTGGTCAGACTGCTAAGCGCATCTGCCATCAGGTATGGCGGCGACATTGACAACATATGGCCTGTTTGACCGGCATCCGGCAACAAGGCGCGCATCCAGTGCGGCAAACGATCATCTCGCAAGGCTCCCATTTGCGCCCAGAGCCAATCAAGATTTTCGCGCGCGGCCTCGGCTCCGCCCATTATCCAACCGGATTTGAGCGCCGCAGCATTCAATGCGCCCGCCGAGGTTCCCGAAATCGAGGCAATCTCAAGCTCTGGTTCTTGCAAAAGCCGGTCAAGGACACCCCATGTAAAGGCACCATGTGCGCCGCCACCCTGAAGGCCAAGATTTATGCGCATCATCTAAAGCGCCGTCCAGCCACCATCGACACTGATGGTTGTGCCCGTTATCTGCGCAGCCGCATCAGATGCCAGAAAGACAGCCGTGCCGCCCAGTTGCTCTACCGTCGCAAATTCGCGTGACGGCTGCCGCTGCAACATTACATTTTTGATAACGTCTTCGCGGCTCATGTTATATTTGGCCTGCGTGTCGGGGATTTGCGCTTCGACCAAAGGTGTCAACACATACCCCGGACAAATCGCATTGCAGGTGATCGGATCTTCGGCCGTTTCCAGAGCCACGGTTTTTGTCAGGCCCACAATACCATGTTTGGCTGCCACATATGCGGATTTATATGGTGATGCAGTCAGGCCATGTGCAGAGGCGATATTGATCACCCTGCCCCAACCTGCGGCGCGCATCATCGGGACCGCAACTGCGGTGGTGTGATATGCAGAGCTTAGGTTGATCGCAATGATCGCATCCCACTTGGATCGCGGAAACTCCTCAATCGGCGCGACATGCTGAATGCCTGCATTGTTGATCAAAATATCGCATATACCTGCGCTTTCAATCAAACCGCGACAAGCGTCTGCATCAGACATATCTGCCTGAAGGTAGCGCGCGGACACACCGAAATCTTGTGCAATCCTAGCTGCCAGAGCATGATCTTCGTCGCGGTTGGTAAAGCTATTCAGCACGACATCCGCCCCTGCTTTGGCAAGTTCTACAACAATCCCCAGTCCAATCCCCGAAGTAGAGCCCGTTACAATTGCGGTTTTGCCTGCGAGTGTCATCGCTATCTCCTCAGCTGTGGTATGCGTGGGACCAAAAGTGTCCCCGTCGCATAAACTGTGAAAGTGTCCTAATGGGAAGCACTCGACGTCCAATTCGCCAAAAAAAACGCCGGCGCAAGGCCGGCGTCCAGTTATTGAGGCAGGTTTCATACAGGCAAGAAACCTATCGAGCAGTAAGATATATATAGGCATTCTTGCAGCGCAGGCCAAGCTAAAAGTTTGAAAAGACGTAAAACCCACGTTACGGTCCGGTGACGGCACCACTTTTGTACGGCGAAAGGACTGAGCAGGATGAGCGAAACAATTCGCCAATGGTTGGGCAATTTAGCATGGTCTGTTGCATTCAGCTTCATTACCAGCGCGGCGACTAGCCAGCCTCAGCATGGCATAGCTATGTATGGAGCGCCCGCTCTGCCACCGGATTTTGTGTCTTTGCCCTATGCCAATCCCGACGCCCCCACTGGAGGCCGGATCGTAACAGGCGAAGTAGGCGGCTTTGACAGCCTCAATCCTTTGATCCGCAAAGGACGGGTTCCGTGGCAATTGCGGTTTTTGGCATATGAAAGCCTTATGGGGCGAAACTGGGATGAACCTTTCGCGCTTTACGGGCTTTTGGCCGAATCGATAGACGTTGGACCGAATCGCGAATGGGTGGAATTCAAACTTCGTCCAGAAGCGCGATTCTCCGATGGCAGCCCTGTCACAGTCGAAGACGTGATGTGGAGTTATGAGACCCTGGGAACACAAGGACATGGCCGTTACCGTGGGCTATGGAACAAGATCGCAACAATGCAACAGACCGGTCCACGGTCGCTGCGGTTTACATTCAACGAAGATAATCGAGAACTGGCGCTGATCGTCGGCATGCGGCCAATCCTGAAAAAGGAACAGTGGACGGATTTGGAGTTTGAAAAAAGTGGGCTGGATATTATCCCAATATCCACTGCGCCATATGTTATCGACGACTTTGAAGCAGGGCGTTTTGTCAGTCTGCGTCGCAACCCCGACTATTGGGGGGCTGATGTGCCGTATATGCGGGGTCAGGCCAATCTTGATGAAATTCGATTGGAGTTTTTCGGGACAGGCGTAACCCAGTTTGAAGCGTTCAAAGCAGGCATCCTGAATTCGAACCGGGAATTCAACGTCGAAAAATGGGACAGCCAATACAATTTCCCTGCCATATCCTCGGGCGATGTCATAAAATCCGTAATTGAAAACCGTCGTCCGTCCGGTATCACCGGATTTGTAATGAACACGCGCCGCCCCCCTTTTGACGATTGGCGTGTCAGGGATGCACTGATCCACGCTTTTAATTTCGAGTACATAAATGATGCGGTGACCGGGGGACGCCAGCCTCGTATCACATCGTATTTTTCAAACTCTGTCCTCGCGATGCAAGATGGTCCCGCAACTGGCCGCGTGGCCGAGATGTTAGCCCCTTATGCAGACAGCCTGCTGCCCGGCACGTTGCAGGGATATGCCCTGCCTGTTTCGGATGGAAGTTTGCGTAATCGGGCAAACCTCAAGTTTGCTTTGGAACAATTCGCATCAGCCGGTTGGACCGTTCAGGACGGAACGATGCGAAACAGCAGCGGAGATGCTTTGATCATTGACATGCTGTTGCGGCAAGGATCGGCCGAAGTCGCAACAATAGCGGCTTTGTATGCCGACGCTTTGAAACGATTGGGAATCGAACTGCGTGTCTCGACGGTAGAAGGTGCGCAGTACACCGAACGGACACGGGACTATGATTTTGACATGGCCTATTACCGTCGGGGCCTTTCATTAAGTCCCGGAAACGAACAGCGGGCGTATTGGGGACGCGACGGTATTGACACACCGGGATCGCGCAATTGGATGGGCATGGACAGTCCGGCAGCCGAAGGAATGATTGATCTTTTGCTAACGTCAACCAATCACGATGATTTTCTTGCGGCCACACGCGCATTAGACCGCGTCTTGACCTCTGGCCGATATGTGATACCGATTTATCAATGGAATATCAGTCGGTTGGCTCATTCAAAAAATTTACGCTATCCTGAAAAGGTTCCCATGTACGGAGACTGGATCGTGTGGCAGCCAAGTGTCTGGTGGTATGATAAGGACTGACAATGCGTTTTTTCCCTGTAGTTATAATCGCCTCTCTTTTGATGGTCGGTGCATGTTCCACGGTTGAAGGTATCGGAGAAGATCTGTCCGGGGCGGCACGGCGCGTTGGGGACATGCTTTAATTTTGGGCTGAACATTCAAAAACGCCTATTTTCACACCATAAATTGCAATCGCGACGGATTGCCGCATGCTTGTGCGTATATGTCGCGCTACTTTTTGACCCGTGACGATTTGAACATGGGGGGTTGCAATGACTTGGGGTGAAATTATCAGCGATTGGTCGCGCGCAATAGCGTCGCTTGGACAACGGTTTCCCCAACTAGACCATGGCACAGTTCCGGTCGCCCCTGAGAGCAGCGATGATTTTGCAGAGTTTCTGGCCCACACCCACGATTTGACACCGCTTGAAGCGCGCGAAGAGCTTCAGGACTGGATGACCATTCAGGGGTTGGCGCGTGATGCAGGCGCAGATCTGCGGGCAGGCTGACCGCCCCTGTCCGTGCGGATCATTTTAAGGACGTGACCCACAAAATAGTTGCGTCATCATCGCTGATCGACACCAGATTATGGCCCATTGCAGCGTCGTAATAAGCGCTATCGCCGCGTCGAAGCTCTACGGGGTCGTAAAATTCCGTGTAAAGGCAGACAATCCCCGTCAAGACGTATAGAAACTCTTCGCCGTCATGACGGACCCATCCGTCAAATTCCTCCATGGCGCGGGCGCGTACCCGACAACGATACGGCAACATGGCTTTTTGGGTTAAGGTTTCTGCCAATAACTCATGTTCATACGTTGCAGTGGCATGACCGGCACCCTCGCCCGATGTCGTGACAGTCATGCGCCCCATGACTTGTTCACGTTGCGGCGGCGTAAAAAGCTGTGGAACCGAAATTTGCAATCCCTCGGCAAGTTTGCGCAAGGCGTCATATGTCGGCGACATTTGGCTGTTTTCAATTTTTGACAATGTCGAGCGCGCCAGCCCAGCCTCACGTGCGGCTTGTTCCAACGTCCAGTTTCGTGCTTTTCTCAGCTCTCGGACGCGGGCCCCCAGATCCAAAGCGGCGGGAGCGGCCTCGGCGCCGCCTGTTCGCGCAATCCGTATCAGCTGTCTTGGATCATTAGAGGTCATACAGTCTGTATACGTGTTTTTCACTGGCAATGGAATCCCCTCTTGTCAGCTTGTGCATCCCCACATAACCAAGAGGCATGGAGATACACCCAGACCGGCCCGGTGCTTGCCCGACCCCTTTTAACTTGGCGGCCTATGTGTTGTCAGCGGGCAGAACGCGACCCGACAAAATCGCTTTGTCCATTGTCGCCGCTGATCGTGCAGAAGATTGGAATTATGGGCGTTTGACCAAAGCAGTCCGAGGAATCGCCACAGGTTTGCGCCAATCGGGATTAAGATCTGGTGACAAGGTATTGATACGAATTGGAAATACTGTTGATTTTCCGCTGGCCTACCTTGGGGCAATAACAGCAGGCATCATACCTATCCCGACATCAGCACAGCTTACACAGACGGAAGTTTCCACCATCCTGCACGACATGCGTCCTGCGATGATTCTGCGGGATCCTGAGGTCGTCAGTCCACCGGCTGACTGTGAAACAATCTCTACACAGCAAATGCGCTTATGGCACGATCTTGAACAGGCAGACTTTGTCTACGGCGATCCGAACCGACTTGCATATATTGTATACACCTCTGGCACCTCGGGATCGCCACATGCGGTAGCGCATGCACACAGAGCGATCTGGGCGCGTCGGATGATGATCCGGGATTGGTATGAATCTACGTCGGACGACAGGATCATGCACACCGGAGCGTTTAACTGGACCTACACACTGGGAACAGGTGTGCTTGACCCTTGGACCATCGGCGCCACGGCCTTGATCCCGGCGCCCGATACGCCCCTTGTGGAACTGGTAGCCTTGATGCGGACCCACAAGGCCACAATTCTGGCATCCTCGCCCGGAGTGTATCGCAGGATGTTAAAAGTGATATCCGACCCTGTGCCAGATCTTAGACACGCGCTGTCTGCGGGTGAGAAATTGCCCGACGCAGTGCAGCAAAAATGGTACGAACTCACAGGGACCCAAATCCACGAAGCCTTCGGCATGTCGGAAGTTTCAACCTTTATATCCGGCTCTCCGTCCAGGGCGGCGCGTAATCCGGCAATCGGACGACCTCAACGTGGGCGCGTTGTTGCGATAGTTGGGCCCGATGGGCCCTGTCCGCCCGAAACTCCGGGGATTATCGCCGTGCATCGCGATGATCCCGGGTTGATGCTCGGATACCTTAATGCGCATGGCGACACCAAAAAAAGGTATCAAGGCGACTGGTTTTTGACCGGAGATGCGGGCCTTATGACCAACGCCGGCGACATCCACTATCTGGGCCGTGAAGACGACATGCTGAATGCAGGGGGTTTTCGTGTTTCACCCCTTGAAGTCGAACAGGCGCTGCTGAAACACCCCGTGATTTCGGACGTGGCGGTTGCCGAAAAACAGGTGCGTGCTGATGTTCGTGTGATTGCCGCCTATTATCTGGCCCAGGCACCAATCCCTGACCACGAACTCGAAAGTCATTGCGCTACTCATCTGGCAAGGTACAAACAGCCTAGGGTCTTTCATCACGTGGACAGTTTGCCCCGCAATTCCAACGGAAAAATTTTACGCCGCGTGCTGCGTAATTTTGCCTGACCTGCCAAGGAGACCCCATGGTCAAGATTGACATTATGTCCGACCCGATTTGCCCTTGGTGCTATATCGGCAAAACGTATTTGGATCGTGCTCTAAAAATGCGCCCGGACGTTCAATTGCATCTGCGCTGGCATCCCTTCCAGTTAAATCCCGAGATGCTTGCATCAGGCATGGATCGTCGAACATACCTTGAGCAGAAGTTTGGGGGCAAAGCCGAGGCAATAAATGCCTATGCGCCCGTTGTACAGCATGGCATTGACGGCGAAATTCCAATGAACCTTGATAAAATTTCCCGGACGCCAAACACGCTTGATGCCCACAGGGTCATTCACTGGGCTGATTTGGAAGGCCACCAGAACGATGTTGTGGATGGATTGTTCAAGGCGTATTTTGTCGACGGTCGGGATCTGGGAGACCACGAAGTCCTCGCCGATGTTGCTGATGCCGCCGGCATGGATGCTTCTGTGGTCCTGCGACTTTTGTCAGGCGATAGCGACCGTAGGGAAATCGTTGAACGGGACGCATCGGCGCGCGGCATGGGTGTAACGTCCGTTCCAACGTTCATTGTGGCTTCGCAACATGCTGTGCCAGGTGCGCAACCGACCGATCTGTGGTTGCGGGTCATTGACGAACTGGCCGCCACAGCCTGATATCTCTCTGACCCAAGGAAAACGACGACAATGCCAAAAGCCCTGCCGCGCGCCGAATTTGTTGCGTTGATTGCCATGATGTTTGCGGGCATTGCGCTGTCAACTGACGCAATGTTGCCTGTTTTTCCAAAAATGGCCGAGGATTTGACCCCCGATAATGTCAACGCCATTCAATTGGTGGTGACAGTTTTCCTGTTTGGTATTGGCTTGGGGACCATGTTCACGGGACCACTCTCAGATAGCTATGGTCGCAAGCCTGTCATTTTTGGCGGGGTAATATTATTTGTCGGTGGAGCGTCACTGAGCTTTTTTGCACAAAGCCTAGAGGTGCTGTTGATAGCACGGTTTCTTCAGGGTCTGGGCGCATCAGGTCCAAGAGTAGTGGCAATGGCAGTGGTGCGCGATTTATACAGTGGCCGCCAGATGGCGCGGATTGTGTCATTCGTCATGATCCTGTTTACTTTGGTCCCAGCGGCAGCGCCTCTTGTTGGGCAGGAAATTGCGCGTTACTTCGGATGGCGCGGAATATTTGTTTTGTTTGGCCTATACGCAACCACATACACGATATGGATGGTTCTGAGGCTGCCCGAGACCTTGAAACCGGAAAACCGTCGTTCTTTCCGTTTCCCCCAAATTCTTGCAGGACTGTCTGAAATTCTGCGCAATCGCACCGTGGTTTTGGCGATTGCAGCCCAGGGTATGTGCCTTGGAATGATTTTTTTGGTGGTGTCACTGACACAGCAAATTTTTGATGTAACCTTTGATCGGGCGGACAGCTTTCCTTTGTGGTTTGGTGCAGTTGCATTGCTGGCCGCATCATCCGGGTTTTTGAATGCTGCATTGGTGACCCGGGTAGCCTTGGTGACCATCATACGAGGAATTCTTATTGCTCAAATAGCTTTTTCTCTCATATTTACAGTAATTTGGCTGCAAAATCTGCCATTGGATATAATGTTTCTTATCTTTATTAGCTGGAAAATAACGATTTTCTTTCAAGCGGGACTGACGATGGGCAATCTGAATGCAATCGCGATGGAACCCCTCGGACATATTGCTGGGATTGGTGCCAGCGTTATCGGATCCAGCGCGACTATTTTGGGTGTTCTGGTGGTTATACCCGTCGGTTTGACGTTTGATGGAACGCCTATGCCATTGTCTCTGGGCATCCTTGGCATGGCAACAACAGCGCTTTTTCTAATGACGCGCTCTGGATTTGGTGATGGTCGAATGTGACGTCGCAACCGGAATAGTAGAGGACGCCTGCGAAGCTTTTAATGACCGGCGACAGCGGGGGAATTAGCAAGCATCATCGTCAATATAATGCTGCCTTGATAATGCGACTTGGCGTGCAAAGTCATTACAAACCACATAATATTCATTGCAAATAGAGAAAAAAATACAATAAAAACATAAGGATATGGCGTCATTCTTGCACGCGCACGCCCATGTTAAGACACCTTTCAGAGGTGTTCTCGGTGGTAACCAACCCACGGAGACAAATCATGAGCCTCTTACTCTATAGTACTATTGCCGCGATCTATGCCCTTGATCTCATTATTTTTGGACGTCATGAGAATTCAAAGGAGCCAAAACGTCCGCGTCAAAAATTGTACAAACCGGGATCCGGTTGAAACCGCGATTTCTGGCTGCAGACAGAAATTTATTAAACGCAGCGCCCGGACACACGATCAAACCACATTCACAAAATTCGACAATATCTTGTAAATGATTATAAAAAAGTAGATTTTCTTATTGATACGTTAATGTCCAGACCCATTTCCAGCGGCAAAGGCTTTAGTCTGTCACTTGTCAGACTAAAGCCTCCACTGTGAGATTTTTCCGGATCAGTCATCTTAAACGTGCACGTGTTGAAATCTGCGCCGGATCACATGACAGTTCGATAACAACAGGCTGTCGCGCAGACAGGGCTCTTTTCAGTGCAGGAGTAAAATCTGCTGTTTCCGAGACCTTTATCGCAAGCGCGCCCAGTCCTTGCGCCAGCTTTTGAAAATCCGCGCCGCTTATTTCGGTTCCCGACACGCGGCCGGGGTGGTCGCGCTCTTGATGCATGCGAATTGTGCCGTAACTGCCATTGTTAAAGAGCAAAATGATCGGGCGCGTGCCATACTGGGACGCGGTGGCGAGTTCCATACCTGACATTTGAAAGCCGCCATCGCCCACACATGCCAAGGCGACACGATCGGGGTCCTGCATGCTGGCTGCAACAGCGGCGGGAACCGCATACCCCATTGATCCGCAAGTTGACCCGATCAAACGTCCCGGACGTGTGTATTGTAAAAACCGTTGCGCCCATCCGGTATGGTTTCCAGCATCCACTGTCACAATTGCGTTCACCGGTAGAAGCGCCTGCAACTCAATCATGCATTGTCCCAGATCTAGTGGTCCGGGATACGTGTCAGCTGTGCTGTCAGCAACATATTCCGCGCGCATAGATGCACACCACTGCGACCACTCGGGCCAGTCATCGGCCTGCGTCATTGCCAGATCCTGCGCAAGCGCACCGGCATCTGCCTGGATCGCCAAATCGGCCGGCCACACACGGCCAATTTCCTCGGCCTCCGGATAAACATGTACGAACCGTGTCGTTTCAGGGTCTGGAAAAGCATATCCGTCGGTAGATATCTCGCTCAGCCGTGTGCCAAGCAACAACACAGTGTCCGCATCGCGTAAGCGCGCTTTGAGAGCGGGACCTGCGGCCGTGCCTAATGTGCCACAATAGACCGAGCTGGAATTATCGATCGAATCCTGTCGCCGAAAACTTGCAACCAGCGGTAATTTCAAACGTTTTGCCCAATCGGTCAAAGCCATAGCATCCACATCGGACCACCCGCCCCCAAAAATGCCAATTGGGCGCTCGGCTGTTTTCAAAACGTCTTTCAGAGCACTTATTTGCGCCTGTCCAACGCCTGCTCGCGTGGGGACGCCGACCGCCATAGCGTCAGTCACACACACCTGTTCCGTCAACATATCTTCGGGCAATGACAAGACCACAGGGCCCGGTCGACCCGACATCGCCGTCCGAAAGGCACGCGACATTATTTCGGGAATACGCATGGGATCTTCGATTTCTTCGACCCACTTTGCTATGGGACCAAAGAATGCGCGGTAATCCACCTCTTGAAAGGCTTCACGACCCCGCATGTGCCGGGCCACCTGCCCGACCAGTAAAATCATCGGTGTGCTGTCCTGACGCGCGATATGCACACCAACAGATGCATGCGTGGCGCCGGGGCCGCGTGTAACCATCGCAATTCCAGGTCGGCCAGTAAGTTTACCCCAGGTTTCCGCCATGTTTGCGGCGCCTGCTTCATGGCGCGCATTAACCAGTGTGAATCGCTCTTTGACATCGTAAAGAGCGTCCAGCACCTCAAGATAGCTTTCTCCCGGCACGCAAAATCCATGGGTTGCGCCATGTATCAGCAGCTGATCCACCAAGATTTGTCCACCGCTGCGTTTTTTCAGATCAGCCATAACACCATGCTCTTTTCGTATCATTTGCTATGGGTTGCAGGCTGCAAGACCAAGGTCAAGACCTGCCCTAACGTGCCAGGACAATATCGGCCTGCAAGCCACCAAGACGTGAACTTGCGCCCAGTCGCAAGACACCGCCATGACTGCGCGCAATATCTGCAGCTATTGCAAGACCAAGCCCAACCCCCGACCCACGATCTTGATTGCGTGCGGGGTCCAGCCGGACAAAGGGCCTCAAGGCCTCCTCCCTGCGCTCTGCCGGGATACCGGGACCGTTGTCCTCAACCCGCAAGCACAACGAACGATCCGTCAGCAGAACAGACACCTCGCATTGTGTTCCGTACCGCATTGCATTGTTGATAAGATTTCCCAATGCGCGCTTTATTGACAATGGACGCATACCAACAAGCCCTGCGCCCGAATGCTCAACCAGCGTCACATTCCGCCCCATACGCTGCGCGTTGGCAACAATATCCGAGGTCAATGCAACAGGATCAGTCAGTTCTGATTGTCCTGACTGCGCCTCACCCCGCGCAAAATCAAGGAAATCATCGAGCAAACCCTGCAAATCATCGACGTCGCGTTCCAAATCGTCCCGGTCTTCATGTTCTAGCAAAGAAAGCCCCAACTTCAGACGTGTCAAAGGCGTGCGCATATCGTGGCTGACCCCCGACAGCATCATGGTGCGCTGCTCTATCTGCCGTTCGATCCGCGCACGCATATCCAGAAAGGCATTGCCAGCGGCCCTGACCTCGACCGCACCAGAGGGGGTATATGGCACATTGCGGCCCCGACCAAAGGCTTCGGCGGCCGCGGCAAGACGCGTGATGGGACGCAGTTGGTTACGCAGATACAAATAGGCGACTGCCGTCATCAACACCCCAAAAAACACCATATGCACAAGCAATTGGTGGGGATTGGAGGCTGATGCCCTGCGCCGACTGACTGTGACCTCCAGCATTTCATTTTCGTGCAGGATATAGAGGATCAATCGTCGATCATCAGGAAGAAGAACGCGTTTCAACCCCGGCAATTCATCATGTAACGTGTTTGCAACGATGACCCCGGACAAATCATACCATTGACGCGTATCTCTAGGTGGCAATGGATCGTCATAGCGGCGCACATCAAAATTCAAGGCCCGTTCCAAGTCCGACCCGTAATCAAGCGCAACCGTCAATGCGCGGGCCAATTCGGTACTCATCTGCCGCGAGACCCCGTCAAAATGGCGCTGGATGAAGACAACCGAGACGACCAGCTGCAATGTCACAACAGGCAACACAAGAATAAGGGCTGCCCGCCCATAAAGGCCGCGAGGCATATAGCGTTTGAGCGTAACAAAGAACATGGTTTAAGCGTAGGGCACCATTCGCCAAAGGAAAAGTGGCCATGATTGATCCAGACCCTAGTTTCCGCCCCGTGATCGGGCATCCAGAGGCACTGTCGCCCTTGATCAAACGCATCGTCGCCCCCAATCCGTCTCCTATGACGTTTCGCGGGACCAATACCTATCTTGTGGGGACGCAAGACCTTGCCGTGATCGACCCCGGTCCTTCGATGGCGCCGCATTTGGACGCCATCTTGAATGCATTGACCCCCACGCAGAAGATCTCGGTTATTCTCGTGACCCACGCCCATGTGGACCATTCCCCTTTGGCAACCGATCTTTCGCGCGAAACAGGAGCACCAGTATATGGCTTTGGCCCGGCACATGCGGGACGCAGTTCGATCATGCAAATACTGGCCGAACAGGATGCTATCGGAGGCGGAGAAGGCGTCGATGCGGCCTTTGTGCCGGACGTTAAGTTGGCTCATGAAGCCTGTGTAACGGGCTCTGATTGGTGCCTACAGGCGCTGCATACCCCCGGTCATATGGGAAATCATTTAAGCTTTGCATTGAACGATACTTTGTTCTGTGGAGATCATGTCATGGGTTGGGCCTCGTCATTAGTCTCTCCCCCTGATGGCGACCTGACAGATTTCATGGCTTCCTGTGCGATGTTGCAATCACGTTCATGGAGGACATTTTTGCCCGGACACGGCGGCGCAATCGAGGCTCCTGCTGAGCGTCTGAATTGGCTTGTCCAGCACCGTTTGGCGCGTGAGATGGCCATTTTGGATGCATTATCAAAAGGACCTGCAAATGCTGCTGAACTTGCAAAGCGGGTTTACCTGGATACACCACCCAGCCTAATGCCTGCTGCCACACGCAATGTACTGGCGCACTTAATTGATTTACAACGTAAATCGGTTGTTGATTTTCGGAATGAACTGAATCCGAATGCTATTTTCGAGCGTCTCTAAAGAATTTGCATTTTGATGTGAAATGCCACTGGACGCCCGCGATTGTGATTGCTAATACACGCCGAGTGTTCCGGCGTAGCTCAGCGGTAGAGCAGTTGACTGTTAATCAATTGGTCGTAGGT
>JAYQEA010000062.1:19766-22924 GCA_038138625.1 Roseivivax sp. | reverse complement strand
CTATGTCTGGATCTGTGAACAAACAATGTGTTTCTGATCCAGCAAACAGCGATTCAGATAGGGCGGGAAGGTATGACAAATGTCTGTCAAAGCATGGAATTTGGCAACGCCCTTGCCTGTGGGCTTGCAGGCCGGATCTGGGTAGTTGCGTCGATGCTGCGTGAGTGGCGCGTCTTTATGGCAGGTTCTCAGGGCCGCACGCAAAGTCGGTGCGAGACCATATGTCATCTGCGGACCCCACTTTGGTGGCCGGATCGCGCTTGTGCCTTCGACATCAACAATGACGCTGCGGCCGGTGTCGATCAGATAATTGGTCGAACAGCTTAAGGCAGCGGGCCCTTTTCGGGCTGCAGTTCACTGGCTGCATCGTTTGGATCTATGGCGTTGACGTCCCGGTCTTTCTTTGGCGTTGCGTTCTGCTTAGTCGCATCTGCCGCGATCAAACGTGCCCTTGCTGCAAGGCGCAGGCCACTCACGGGGCCATCTGCGATACAGCGGGCGCGGTCTTCTCGAACAGGTGGCGCAACAGTTTGCGCTTATGGAAACACCTGTGGCGGTTTTTCGAAATCGGTGAAGGTTTGGTGCCTTATCGGGTAAATCGAGGCGACAGAACCCATGGATATGCCGGGTTCAAACGGGCCTCTGCACATATCCGTCGCTCGGATGGAATGCCAAATCAGTATTCAGATCAGCATCTCGGGATCAATCAATCGCAGCGGGGGATCCTGCGGCACATGACCATCACAAAGAGACCTCATAGAACAGGGCTTTGATCAGGGACGCGCTTTTCAACAGAACTGGCGCAAAATTGTTTTCGGTTTGATAACCACGTTAAGCGTGCGGCAGATATCGGTGCGCCCAAAACAGTCTGTTATTTCAAGTTGGCAAATAATTTTCCTTCGGATCCCATTTACAATTTATGTGTCCGCTCGGAGTAGAGGCACATCGCTAAAGCAGGGATACATATAACGATTTGTTACGATCAGTTTATGGGGCGCCTCTCGGGAATTGGGTAATGGCCGTCTGACGGACTTTGTAACGCTGGTCTTGGACCCTGTCATCAGACGTCACGCGCCCCGTGAAGTGGTCGATCCCGCGCCCGTCCCAAGAGGCTTTCAAGGTCTCACCGTACCCGCTAGATAAGCCCAAGTCCAACTGCACTGTGATCTTGTTGTTCAGCCTTTTGGGTCGCCAATTCCCTATGGTAAGGTCGTCCGAGGTGATGCGTTCCTGTTCCTGTCGGTTCATTTTTGACATCGCAGCATTAATTGGCACGCTTACACGCTTTGTCTGAGAGTAAATCGTCGGAAAACTGTCATAGTCGAGCGTACCACTATAGGCTTACAGGATCTGTCATTGTGATGTGGCACGGCTGTCGACACCCACTCGGCTATCTCCTTTGATAGATCAATGCGCTGCGCAAGTGCATACAGATGAAGCGGAATTTGTTCCCTGCTGTGCGCCGATGAGACAGCTTGGTCCATTTCGTCTTGTGGCTGGACCTTTAAGATGCGGCTCGGCGCCGCCGCTCCGGTTGTAGAAGCCAATAACCCGGTCCAGCTCTATTAGTTAGTGTTTTGCAACGAATCCGATCTATGGAAATAACTCACGGGGACACCAATTCGTTTTGCGCCGCAACGGTGGGTTTTGCTCAGCGGCATTGCCTGATAGGCACGGATGCCATAGCGGAGCGCTACAGGGTTCGGTGGGTAACCCATTGTGTGTCCGGGCCGGTCAGTCGCCTTGCTCAGAAGATTGCAATTATCATGTAACCGAATCTCGTGGTGACAGGCTTCAGCGGTCAGCACCTTCAAAATCTTTTCGGGTAATTAAGGACGTATCAGCCCTTAAAAATCACATCAGGTAATGCTCCGGATGTTGTGTCATGGCAGGCTTAGGAGTTTTTGTGCGCCCAAAGGGGCAGCAGACATCGCCGGGCCCCAACTCTCGAGGTCTGCAACTCGTTTGAAGATGCACAGGAGGTAAGAGCACAGGCAGTGGAGATAACTGATTGCGGACGTCCATGTCTGCGGGCCGTGGGTCGAAGTGATCGAGTTGTCCATGTCCAGCAGGTACATTTGGGTGGAGCAGAGTTGGGAATTATTACATGCGACAAACCTGCCAATGCGGCGCGATTGTTTGTCGCTGCAAACTGCTTGGTCGTGAACCATCCTGTCGGGCTTTCGGACGCGGCCTTTGAAGTGATGGCTCGTCGGTCAACGACTGGTCGTCACTTCGAATTTTGACCCAAAACGTATCGGTCAAACCCTTATAATTGATTGGTTGGCAGAGAAGCAGTCGATACAGGCGGCCAATCAGAAAATACTAACACTAATGGAGGATTTGCACGCCGCGCAAAGCATGGTTCATATTTTTATGCAGGGCAGGCACCTTTTCCAGGTGCCTAACTAAAAGCAAACTGCTGCGTGAATTGATGTATTCGCCATGAAGGCCTAATCAAACTCGGTGATCAAAACCCAGCCAAACATTGTCGGCTTCGCTCGCCTTGCGCGGGTGCCAAAAAAAATCGTTGATCTCAGTCCGATTAGCAGGTGAGAAGACAACACATTATATCTCGTCAGAGATGTAATGATGTCAGATTTCGCGGGAGATATAGATTTTGGTGGTATTTTTTTGGGTTCGCGCCCGCGCCGTTGCCAATGTTCGCCACGATATAACGGCAGGGTGGTGTAAAGCAAAATCAACCACCAAGTCAAAATCGCTCGTGATAACCGTATCAGACCCAGACGGGGCTTTATAACAACAATTAATTTTCACCTTTGAACTCATTTCCGATCCTTTTTCAAAAGTGACGAAATCCTGAGAGAGCAATGTTTTTTCGACCCAACTTTCTGAAATTAAAAAAAATCTCTGCCCCGTTCTTTAAGATTAGGCTTTGTGTCAAGTTCAGGCGGTCGATGAGAATTTTGAGTTGGGTTCGGTATCGGAGCGAGACAATAAGTCAGAACCTTTGAATATCTAACTTGTAAATTCTCATTTTCTGGATAGCGTTCGCTATCAGGGAGGACACTAAAATGAAATTAATAAACACTCTTTTGTCTGGTGCAGCTTTGGCTGTGACTTTATCGCTTGCTGGTCCAGCGGCAGCGCAGGATTGCCCGCGCTGATATAGGCCGGCTGGGCCGGTTCGAGCTCGG
>JAYQEA010000062.1:17700-19756 GCA_038138625.1 Roseivivax sp. | reverse complement strand
TGTGTGATGTGGATGGCGACTTGATCGCAGATACGCCCACAGATCCAGCCGATCTGGTGGATCCCAGCACTCTGATTTTTGCGTATACACCAGTTGAAGATCCAGCCGTTTATAAAGAAGCATGGTCGGATTTCTTGACACATCTTGAGGCTGAAACCGGTAAGTCGGTGGTCTTCTTTCCCGTGCAAAACAATGCGGCACAGATTGAAGCAATGCGCTCGGGCCGACTTCACATAGCCGGTTTCAACACTGGCTCGAACCCTTTGGCGGTCAATTGTGCAGGCTTTAACCCATTCACCATTATGGCGTCCAAGGATGGCAATTTCGGGTATGAGATGGAGATCATCACATATCCGGGCTCTGGCATCGAAGAGGTTGAGGACATCAGAGGCAAACAGTTGGCCTTTACATCTCCGACGTCCAATTCCGGGTTCAAAGCACCGAGCGCAATTCTGAAAGGCGATTTTGACATGTTGCCTGAACGGGACTTTGAACCAGTGTTCTCTGGTAAGCACGACAACTCGATCCTTGGTGTTGCAAACAAGGACTACATGGCAGCGTCAATCGCTAACTCTGTGAAGTCGCGCATGCTTAGCCGCGAAGTGATCTCGGCAGATCAGGTTGTGACGATTTACAAGTCGCAAACCTTTCCAACCACCGGATTCGGCACAGCACATAACCTTACACCAGAGCTGAAAGAGAAAATTAAAAATGCTTTCTTCAGCTTTGAATGGGAAGGCACAACGCTTCAGGCCGAGTTTGAAAAATCAAACGAAGGCCAGTTCCTGCCCATGACCTACAAGGTCTTTTGGGATGTGATCCGCAAAATTGATGCGGCCAATGGCGTGAGCTACTCCTGTCAGTAATAAGACCTGATCTGGCGGGCCTCCGGGCTCGCCAGATCCAAAAAAATTTATAAAATTGGGGAATTTCATGCTGCGTCTGGAAAAGCTCGTAAAGACATACAAGACTGGCGATCAGGCATTGAAAGCGGTTGACCTTGTTGTTCCGGAAGGTCAGGTTTTGGCCTTGATCGGTCCGTCCGGCGCAGGCAAATCCACGCTCATACGCTGTATCAACCGGTTGGTTGAACCGACCTCTGGCAAGGTGTTTCTGGGCGATATTAATCTGACAGGTTTGTCCACGGGGGCGCTGCGGCGGGAACGTCGTCGTATGGGCATGATCTTTCAAGAATATGCGCTTATTGAACGCCTGACAGTGATGGAAAACGTTCTTTCGGGCCGTCTGGGTTATGTCGGATTCTGGCGCAGTTTCTTGCGGAAATACCCACAAAAAGATGTGGATGAGGCATTCCGTCTGCTGGATCGTGTGGGATTGGCGCATATGGCGGACAAACGTGCGGATGAATTGTCCGGCGGACAGCGTCAAAGGGTGGGTATTTGCCGTGCGTTGATCCAAGATCCCGCCTTGTTGCTGGTTGACGAACCAACGGCGTCGCTCGATCCCAAGACATCGCGCCAAATTATGCGACTGATTTGCGAATTGTGCCAAGAGCGCGGACTGGCTGCGATCATCAACATTCATGATGTTGCGCTTGCACAAATGTTCGTTCAGCGCGTGATCGGTCTGCGCTTTGGTTCGGTGGAGTTTGACGGTCTGCCAGAGGCACTGACGCCAGACGTACTGACAACAATTTATGGCGAAGAGGACTGGGAAGCCACCATAGAAAAGGTTGATGACGATAGCGAGGCCGCAGAATGAGCGATTTTGATTTGCGGGTTGGCAAGCCGTGGAAAAAGCCCCCATTCGTTCAACGGGCATGGCTGCGATGGGTGTTGCTGATCGGAGCTGTCGCCTATCTGATCGCTGCGTTCATGACGATAGATGTAAACTGGTCACGCGTATACGAAGGCCTTGAACGTGGTAAGAAATTCATATTGGCCTTCACCGATCCGGATTTTTCATCACGGTCGAGTGATATTTGGGCAGGCATGGTTGAGAGTATCGTTATGACGGTTGCCTCATCGGTGGTCGGCATTGCGATCTCCATTCCGATCGCACTTGGCGCTGCCCGTAACATCGCACCGTTACCAGT
>JAYQEA010000062.1:0-17690 GCA_038138625.1 Roseivivax sp. | reverse complement strand
TTACCAGTATATCTTATCTGTCGGTCCATCATTGCGATTAGCCGCGCCTTGCAAGAGATTATCGTCGCAATTTTGCTGGTTGCAATTTTTGGGTTTGGTCCGTTGGCGGGTTTTTTAACGTTAAGTTTTGCCACCATCGGATTTTTATCCAAACTGCTGGCCGAAGACATCGAAAGTATGGACCGATCGCAAGCAGAGGCGATCAAAGCGTCGGGGGCCAAATGGCTTCAATGGATAAACTATGGGGTGCAGCCGCAGGTTATGCCGCGTTTGATTGGCTTGTCGATATACCGCGTTGATATCAACTTTCGCGAAAGTGCGATTTTGGGTCTTGTTGGTGCGGGAGGCATCGGTGCCACGCTCAATACTGCTTTTGACCGGTATGAATACGATACGGCTGCAGCAATCCTTTTGATTATCATCCTTATCGTTATGGCTCTTGAATATATCTCGGGCATTATCCGCGAAAGGGTCCAGTGATGCCGGTTCGGGATTTAAAGGGACGCCAGGTCTGGCAACGACGCAGTGGTCGCGAAAGCCTTGGACATTGGGTGATGTGGCTGATCGGCGTGGCCATCTTTGCATATTGCTGGCAGCAGATATCCGCGTCGACGACATGGTTTTTCGTTTGGGACGCACCGCGTATTGCCAATGATATCTGGACGCGTGCCACCCCGCCCAAGTGGGAATATATCACACAGCTCGGCAAGCCGATCTGGGATACGCTTAATATAGCAACGCTTGGGACATTGTTTGCATTGATCCTCGCGGTTCCGGTCGCATTTCTGGCGGCGCGTAACACAACCCCATCTGTCTACCTTGTGCGGCCGGTTGCGCTGTTGATCATTGTGTCCACCCGCTCGATTAATTCTTTGATTTGGGCTTTACTGCTGATCGCCATTATCGGTCCGGGTGTTTTTGCAGGGGTGATCGCAATTGCGATCCGGTCCATCGGATTTTGTGCTAAATTGCTGTATGAGGCGATCGAGGAAATTGATGACACCCAGGTCGAGGCGATTACGGCCACTGGCGCCTCTCGGTGGCAAGTCATGGCCTATGGTATCGTGCCTCAGATCATGCCAGCTTTTGCAGGCATTGCAGTCTTTCGTTGGGATATCAACGTCCGTGAAAGCACTGTGCTTGGTCTTGTCGGGGCAGGCGGCATAGGGTTACAACTATCGTCGTCTTTGAATGTTTTGGCCTGGCCTCAGGTCTCGTTGATCTTGTTGGTGATCTTGGCAGCAGTTGTGATATCGGAATGGGTCTCTGCCAAAGTGAGAGGCGCAATCATTTGAAAATGCAAGAAGCTTTCGCACGCTATGAGCGTGCGCGTCACCGCCTGCCAAATGTGGCACGTCCGGCGAAATGTCAAAGGCTGCCAAATCTTGACGCTATATCTCACGATATTGACGTATTCCTGCTGGATGCGTTTGGTGTTTTGAATATTGGAGAGGCCGCAATACCCGGCGTACCGGAACGTGTCGCGGGTCTGCAAAAGATGGGTAAGAAAGTCATGGTGGTGTCCAATGCTGCCGGCTACCCGCATTCAGGACTTATGCAAAAATACAGCCGTCTGGGCTATACCTTTGACCCAGATGACGTCATCACAAGTCGAAAGGCTGCTTTGGCCGGACTGGACGCAATGCCACGAAGTCGGTGGGGCCTCATGGCCACCGAAAGCTTGGGTCGCGAAGACCTAGAGCATCTTGATCTCACCTATCTGGCCGAAGATCCTGTGGCCTACGATGCCGCTGAAGGGTTCATACTGTTAGGGAGCGCCGCTTGGACCGACCAGCGTCAGGCGCTGTTGGAGGCGTCTTTGATCAAAAACCCGCGACCCGTTGTAGTCGGTAACCCTGATATCGTGGCGCCGCGCGAAAACGGGTTTTCAACCGAGCCTGGCAGCTATGCACACGCACTGGGCGATGTAACCGGCACAGAGCCCCTTTTTTTTGGTAAGCCCTTCCAGAACATTTTCGATTTGGCATTCCGCCGGTTAGGCCGTTTTGATCCTAACCGCACGGTCATGGTGGGCGATAGCCTTCATACGGACATCCTCGGCGGGCAGGCGGCAGGAATAAAAACAGCGCTGATCGCGGGATATGGATTTCTTGCAGGACATGATGCTGGGTCATATATCCAGTCATCGGGCATCCAGCCAGACTACATCTTGGACCAACCCTGAACACACAGAGAGTTTGATAAATCGTCCCGTGCCAGAGGGCCAAAAACCCCAATCATTGTTGCGTGACGGTCGCGCGAAAACCTTTTTGGGGTCATCGTAACAATGATGTTCTAGGTTTTGCGACTGCTGCAACAACCTGTATCGAACACTCTGCGCGCGTAAATTTGGGATTGCACTGTCTAGCTATAGTTCCCTTGGGCTTTCCTCAAGAGTGTGTTTGCGGCTGGTGCGTGCAAAGGATTTAAGCATTCAAATTGTTATATTTTCAGAGGTCAAACCATGCAGTTATCGAAGAAATGTACTGACACGCCATTGTAAAGGTGTGATGCGCTGCATTTGGTATCGAAGCGATGAAAACGCTTCGCGCGTGTCACGTCAGTTTAAGGGGGCTCAAAAACTCTGAAACGCAACCTAGAAACAGGCCGATGACAGCGATTATCTACCACCGCCAGTTTATGAAAATTAAGGTTGCGGTGTCCGAACGGTATATTGGATTGTCCTCGCTTTAGGGCCGTTTGCCCATCTTTGCAGTGTCATCGCGGTTTATTGCTTTCGCTGTCTCGTGAATGGATCATGGACGTCTTAGCAAATTATTTTTATGACGCCGTACATCAAACTGTAGACTATTCTTGGCATCATTGCAGATCTTTCAGGAACACGTCTTTGTGCTTCAGCACAGATCACTTCCGTGTGTCTTCAGCTTTTCTGTTCGGGCAGGTCCGGCAGCTTAGGGTGATGGGTAAACTGTCAAATTTCATGCCCCTTCATTTTTGCATGCTTTGAGCAAATCGGCTGATTTGACCGTCCCTTCTCGAAAAAGAACGAGCATCGTCGATATCGCTGCTTGATGTCATTTTAAAATCAAGTCCATCAGAAAATGCACGGTCCAATATGCCTTTATGGGGCACCAAACTTTCTGGTTTTTGGACAAAAAGATGTGTTTCTGACTATGTTTTGTACCTAGGGCCATGCGTTTTTAAACGTGTAGCTGTCAGGAATTCCAAAAAATTCGCGGATACCCGGCATGTAGAAAAATGCAAGATATATGTTTGATGTTTGATCATAAAGAACCTTTTTGTTGGGCTGTCTTTAACCTACGAAGAACCGGCATGAATTAATTCATTGACTTAAATGATTTTTTGAAGTGGCATCAATTCAGTTGGCTGATTAAGTCAAAACACTTGGCCAATGGAGCAAACTTTTGGGAGGTCATATGAGAAATACATTTAAAGCATTATCGATCGCATCTGCGCTTACTGTTGGGGCGAGCATGGCGTCTGCCGACGGCAGCGTGACAGTGTACACCGCTGTGCCACAAAACTTTATCGATGCGCTGGTGCCGATGTTTGAAGAGCAAACAGGCACATCGGTCGAAATTATCAAAGCAGGGTCCGGCGAGCTTCTGAACCGTCTTACCGCAGAAGCCAGTGCGCCCATGGCAGACGTACTCTGGAGCGTTGACGGCACCGTGATCGACTTCAATCCCAGTCTTTTCGAGGCCTATGACGCGGCAGGCTCGGACATGCTGGCAGATGGTATGAAACAAAGCGCGATGTGGTCGCCCTTTACTGCTGTTGTGATGGTTTTGATCGTTAACCAGGGTGAACTGGACGGGGTACCTGTTCCGGATAGCTGGGCAGCACTTGCCGATCCTATGTATGACGAAATCGTCTCATCGGCGCGCGCCGAGGCATCCGGTTCGGCCTACATCCAACTGGCAACGGTCTTGCAAGCCTTTGAAGACGAAGCCGCAGGATGGGATGTCTACGAAGGATTGCTGTCGAACTTTGTTTTGTCAAACAGCTCCGGGGCCGTGCCACGGTTTGTAAATGACGGCGAATTGGCGATTGGTGTGACGCTGGAAGACGCAGCATTGCGTTATGTCGAAGGCGGTGGGCCCGTTGAAATCGTCTATCCTGCCGAGGGAACTGCGATTGCACCAGATGCCATGGCGCTTGTTGCAGGGGGGGCAAATCCCGATAATGGCAAAGCTTTCCTCGACTTTATGATGTCAAAAGAGGCGCAGGCTGTCGTCGCAGAACAAGGGCGTCGTCCTGTCCGTTCTGATGTGGCCTCCAATCCTGCGCTATTGCCATTGGCCGAGGTCAATTCTGTCGGCTACGACAGCGCATGGGCGGCTGAAAACCGCGCACGCCTGGTGGCAGCCTGGCAGGACATGGTGCTGGACGTACAATAACATTTTTCAGCAGGGCGCATTTTTTGCGCCCTGTTTTCTTAATTTTCAGGTGCACCGGATGGCTTCTGTTGAGATTGTTGGCTTGCGCAAGCTTTATGGCGACGTTGTGGCCCTCTCTGATATCAATATCTCGATACCATCGGGGTCATTTTTTACGCTTCTTGGACCTTCGGGATGCGGAAAAACAACGCTTTTACGCACAATCGCTGGGTTTCATGACCAGAATGCAGGGCGTATTTCCGTGGATGGTCTTGCCATTGAAGGCCTGCCAGCGCATCGCCGTGATGTGGGAATGGTCTTTCAGGATTATGCGATCTTTCCCCATATCAGCGTGCGGGAAAACGTAGCTTTTGGATTGAAGCAGCGCAAAATCTCAGCATCCGAAATAACAAAAAGGGTCGACGATGTTCTGGCTGTGGTGCAACTGGGTGCGTTTGCAGACCGTATGCCGCACGAGTTATCTGGCGGGCAGCAACAGCGTGTAGGTCTTGCGCGGGCAATCGTCATTCGTCCAAAGGTTTTGTTGATGGACGAGCCGCTCTCCAATCTTGATGCCCGCTTGAGGGTTGATCTCAGAGCGGAACTGCGCCGCATTCAGCGGGATCTGGGCATCACAACCGTCTATGTGACCCATGATCAAGAAGAAGCGCTGGCCATGTCAGACACGGTTTGTGTGATGTACGAGGGTGTAATCCAGCAAGCAGCCAGTCCTCTCGATATTTATTTGCGGCCTGCGAACAAATTCGTCGCAACCTTTGTCGGGGCAAATAACTTTTTGTCAGTCAAACGCACTGGCGACCAGTTTACGCTGATGTCCGGGGGGGCCAAAGTTCTGGCTGCCTCTGCAGACACGGCCGAGATCGTTTGTGCAATCAGACCGGAAACGATTGTGGCAAAGCCCGGCAAAGTGTCGCCTGATATGAATGAAATCGCAATTTCTGCAAGGTTGCTGGATGTCAGCTTTGTAGGTCGAGAAATGGAGGTCATCGCCGTTACAGATCAGGGCGAGACACTCAAATCTTTGGCGCGTCCGGATCCCGAAATTATCGGGCTTTCGCAAAATAGCAGCGTAACCCTTTGCGTCGATCAAAGTGATCTGGCCTTTTTTGAGGCGGGCGACGCCGGCGGTTGTATCGGATGACCAGCTTGTTGCGCAGATTTGATTTCTGGACGGTGGTTACCGGCGGAATCCTTGCGGTTCTTGTTCTGCTGTTGCTTTTTCCAATTGTTAGAGTGCTGATGTTGTCCTTTGTGGATGCGGACACGCTTGACTGGACGCTTGGTAACTACGTCGAACTTTTCACGCGAAATTATTATTTGAAAGGTCTGAAAAATACACTGTTTGTTGGGGTGCTGGGCACACTGGGGGCCTGCCTATTGGGTATCCCCCTGGCATTTTTCACAGCGCGGTTTCATCTTTGGGGGCGGGCGTGGATTTCGACACTTGCCATTCTTGTCTTGGTCGCGCCGCCCTTTATCGGAGCCTATGCGTGGATTATGATGCTTGGCTCAAATGGCTTTATTACCAATTTTTTCGAGGATATGGGCATCGATATACCAACAGTATACGGCGCGCATGGCATTATCCTTGTCTTTACCCTAAAGTTCTTCCCCTTTGTTTTCCTGATGACGCAAACAGCGCTGATGGCGGTAAATAAATCCTTTGAAGATGCCGCTGAAAACCTTGGGTGCACGCCCTGGCAACGTTTTGTCAAAATCACTTTGCCCTTGGTCTTTCCTGCAATCAGTACCGGTGCAATTATTTGTTTTGTATTGTCCATCGCGGATTTTGGAACTCCGGCTATTCTTGGCCGTGGGTTTCGTACGCTGTCCACAATCGCCTTTGCTGCATACCGGTCCGAATTGGGCGGTCTTCCAACCATGGCGGTTACCGTATCAATGGTCATGATTGTGATATCGATGCTTGCGCTACTTGCACAACGTCGTATCCTGTCCAAGCGTCGCTATGCCAGCAGTCTGACCAATTTGCCGGTAAAGGTGACTTTGACCGGCTGGCGCAATGCGGCTGTTCATTTTTTCTGCCATGGTGTTGTCTTGATAGCAATGTCGCCCACGTTGGTGGTGGTTTACACGTCGTTTTTGAAAACGAAAGGCCCCGTTTTCGTGGGGGGCTTCGGCCTTGAAAGCTATGGCCGTATCCTGCGCACAGCACCAGAAGCGATCACCAATAGCTTCGTCTTCGCGACTGCGGCTGTGGTCCTGATCACTATGTTTTCGGCGCTGATCAGTTACGTCATTGTCAGACGCGAAACCGCAGCGTCTGGAACGATCGACTTTCTGATGATGGTGCCCTATCTGATCCCCGGCGTTGTGATGGCAATCGGTTTTGTCACCACATTTCGTTCGGGCTTTATGAGTGGTACGAGCGCAGTCTGGTTGCTGATTATGCTCTATTTTATTCGCCGCCTGCCATATGGTGTCCGGTCAACCACATCCAGTCTACGCCAGATCAAACCCTCGCTTGAGGAAGCGGCGATCAACCTTGGTGCCCCGCCGCTGCGCGCGTTTCTCAAGGTGACGATTCCTCTTATTTTGCCAGGGCTTATCGTTGGCTCTCTTATGGGATTTATCACGGCAATCAATGAACTCTCTGGTACTTTGATTTTGTACGATTCAGGGACGATCACGATGCCTGTTTCGATTTATCTTGCGGTTTTGGATGGAGAGTTCGGTCTCGCCGCAGCCCTTTCCACAGTGTTGCTCTTGTGTACTGGGCTGTGCGTCTATCTTGTCTTTCGGTTCACCGAGAACCGCGACAGTGCTTTTCTCTGAGGTGCGCTATTCAACTCGAACTTTTTAACAAATCAAAGTACCGTGATGGTTCTGCGCCGGGCGATGATGTTCCTCTTGTTGTGCCGGATGTTGTGTATGGCGTCTTTGATGGTGCCACAGATCCTCTTGGGACAGTGATCAACGGAACCGCGGCAGGGCGACTTGCTGCCATGACTGTGGCCGTCGAGATGGCGACAATTGCGCGGGATCCAAGTCGCCGCAGGGCCAGCGGTGCAGAGATCATTGCGCAACTGTCATCTGCGTTGAAATGCTGCACAGATCCGCTTGGTCTGCAGGTGCCTCCGTCGACCACGATTGCTGTAGCACTGGATTGTGGGGAAACGTGGCGATTTTTGCTTTTGGGTGATAGCGGGCTGCGGTTGAATGGCACTGAGGTCTATCATCGCCACAAAACAATTGATCATGTCTCGACCGTGGCGCGGGTCGCGTTGTTCAATATCTTTAAATCCCAAAATGATGATCTGGACGTAGTTGAGGCAATGTCGCGTCGTGGCATCGTTCTCGGGCTTCAGACAGCTGTCTCTGAGGGGGTGCTGAGCCATTCCCACGCCCATGAAATCATTGACGACGCCATTGCAGCAACAAAGCTTCAGACCGAAGCGGATACCGTCAAAAGGTTCTTGATGGGGGGTATTCAAACGCAATTTGAATTTGGAAACACATCAGACAGCCCGCTTGGTTTTGACACGATGAATGGCACCCATATCACAGGCTGCGAATTACAGGATTTCGAACGACCAAAAACAGATATCACCCATATAGAGCTTTATACAGATGGGTACCCATCAACGCCGGCTGACGTTTCGGTCGCCGCGTGGGAAGCAAACTTTCAAGCTGCCGAACGCAGCGATTTCCATAAGACAGGACAGTTTGCGACTGTGAAAGGGTCCACCAGTACAGAATTTTACGATGACCGCAGCGTCCTCATTTTGTCCTGATCCCACTGTGACGAGGTCCATTCGAAAGCTCAAAGGCGTCTTTCGGGAGACTACGTAACCTGCCAACAAGATTACAAACGGTGTGACATCCTGAATGCGCTGCTGTGCAGGCTCGTGCGTCATGCCCGCTTTTCTGATTGGATGCAAAGATGGGCTGTGGGTCTGTTCTTATAAACTCACGGCCAAAATTTCAAAAATATTAATTAATAATTGATAGATAGATGTGTCATTTCAGGCAAAAGCTGTTTGGCGCCTAGGATGTCAGGGGCTGACGGCCTTTGCCAGCCGCGGCAGCCGCGCTTTTTTCAGCAAAGCACGCATATGCCAGTCGGTTTTGCCAAATTCGCGCGCCCGTGCCAGCACCTCGGCGCAGACGTCACTGGTAATGTCTGGATCACTGGCCATAAATCCCATGCAAAATCCATCTGCATCGATGCGGCTCAGACCTTCTTCGGCCAGGATATTACGAGGAAAATCACTGGCGTTTTGCGTGACAATGAGATCAGCCGATCCAGCGATAGCTCCTGCCAGCACATGGCGATCGTGGATGTCGGGCAACCACAGGCGGTCTTCCAAGGACGGCTGCCAGACGACGCGCGCTTTGGGAAAATCCCGATTGAGAATAGCGCCTTGACCGCGGGCTTGCAGTTCGGCTTCGGCCCCAAGGCGCGCCGCAGCACGGGCCCATTCCTCAAGCACCCGATCTGACCATAAAGGTTGGTACAATCCGCGCGTGGCCAGGCCCAAGATAACCTCGCGCATCACAGTCGGAAAGATCACGTTGGTATCCAGAAAGACCTTCACAACCGGAAAAATAGTGCCTTGAGGTAGCCGCTTTCGGCCAGTTGCGGCAAAAGCGGGTGGTCGGGACCCGCCTGACCACTGTGGATCAGTTGGGCGCGACGACCCGCGCGGCCGATGCCGCGTAGGCAGGCGCCTCTGAAATTGGCCATATCCACCGCGTGAGAACATGAACACAGCACGAGATATCCGTCGTTTGCAACCAAGGGCGCTGCCAGTCGGGCAACTTTTTCGTATGCGCGCAGTCCCTTGTCCAAGGCGGCGCGCGCAGGTGCAAAGGCGGGTGGATCACAAACGACGATGTCGAATTGCGTTCCATGCATCGCATTCAGTGCGTCAAAGGCATCACTGTTCAGGGTTGTGAGCCGGTCAGATGCGCCCATCGCGTCAGCTCCGGCTTTTGCAAGCGACAGCGCAGGCTCTGACCCATCGACACAGGTTGTGTGTGCGGCACCTCCGGCCAATGCAGCCAGACCAAATCCACCCACATGCGAGAAAACATCCAGCACCCGAGCACCTTGTGCCAACCTTGATGTAAAGGCATGGTTCGGACGTTGATCAAAAAACAGCCCCGTTTTTTGACCACCCGTCAGGTCGGCCATGTAAGTGGCCCCGTTCATAACTACAGGGATAGGGTTGGCGGGCGCCGTCCCTGTCAGCACGGCGTTTTCGTCATCCAGACCTTCAAGTGAACGACCGCGACCGCCTGCATTTTTCAAAATGGTTGTTACACCAGTGACTTCGATCAAGGCCTCGGTCAATGCGGGCAGTACCCGCTCTGCCCATGCGGCGTTGGGCTGGATGACACAGATATCCGCGAACCGGTCGATGATGACGCCTGGCAGGCCGTCGGCCTCGGCATGTACCAATCTGTAAAACGGCGCATCATACAACCGCGCCCTTAAGTCCAAGGCTCGTTGAAGTCGAAGGGTGAGCCACGCACGATCAGGCAATCCGTTTTCTTCGAGGTCCAGAACGCGGGCCGCAATCTTGGAGTCAGGCGTCAGCGCGACCATCCTCAGGTAGCTGCGTGCAGAATCTTCCAAACGGACGACACTGCCTGCTGGCAGGGCACGGGTCCGGCGGTCCAGCACCAGTTCGTTGGAATATACCCATGGGAAACCGCGACGAATCGCTTGTGGCTTGGCAGTGGGTTTAAGGCGGATGGTCGGCAGGTCAGAAGATGTCATGCTGTGGTCCTTAACCAAGTTTGGTCTGCGCTGAAACCCTTTGTGACGCTTGAAATGCTTTGTCCGGCACAGGGAACGGAATCAGGGTTTACTGTTACCGCTAACATGGCTAAGTAGCGCGAAAGTTCCTGCTCGAAAGGGACAGCCACACCGAACTAATGTTCGGAGCAGCCGGGGAGTGTCCCTCCATGCAACTCAATAAAACCATTGCTGACGTAACACATCGGATCCGCAAACGCAGTGCACAGCGGCGCAAAGACTATCTTGATCGCATGCGGTGTGCGGCTCAAGACGGACCGCGTCGTGCGCATCTGAGCTGTGGCAACCAGGCGCATGCTTATGCGGCTATGGGTGACGCAAAGCTTGATTTGGCGCAGGGAAAAGCGCCAAACTTAGGGATAGTGACGGCCTACAACGACATGCTGTCGGCACATCAGCCGTTTGAAACCTATCCCGCCCGGATCAAGGCTGCGGTAGGTCGTGTTGGGGCGACGGCACAGGTCGCAGGTGGCGTTCCTGCCATGTGTGACGGGGTTACCCAAGGGCAGGTTGGTATGGAACTCAGCCTGTTTTCTCGGGACGTCATTGCGTTAGCAACCGGGGTGGCCTTATCCCACAACACGTTTGATGCGGCTGTGTACCTTGGTGTTTGTGATAAAATTGTGCCTGGCCTGATTATTGCAGCAGCCACATTTGGCTATATTCCCGGCATTTTCATTCCAGCTGGACCAATGGCTTCAGGACTCCCCAATGATGAAAAAGCCAAGGTGCGTCAGCAGTTTGCCTCGGGTGACTGTGATCGCAGTGCCTTGATGGCAGCTGAAATGGCCAGTTATCATGGGCCGGGAACCTGCACCTTTTACGGCACTGCCAATACCAACCAGATGTTGATGGAGTTCATGGGATTACATCTGCCGGGATCCAGCTTCATTTCGCCCGGCTCTGACATGCGCGATGCATTAACCGATCTTGCAGCCATCAGAGCCACGCAAATAACGGCCCTCGGTGACGAGTATCGCCCCGTTTGTGATGTCTTGGACGAACGTGCTTTTGTGAATGGTATTGTGGGGTTGATGGCAACCGGTGGATCGACAAATCTGGTTCTGCATTTGCCTGCAATGGCGCGCGCTGCGGGAATAGACCTGACGCTTGAGGATTTTAACGACATCAGCAGCGTTGTTCCATTGATGGCCAAGGTCTATCCGAACGGTCTTGCTGATGTGAACCATTTTCACGCCGCCGGCGGGCTGGGTTACATGATTGGCGAGCTGTTGTCCGAGGGCTTGTTGCATGATGATGTATGTACCGTGGCGGGGGATGGTCTGACGCGCTACACTCGGGAACCCAAAATGGATGCGGGGACCGTGATCTGGACGGACGGCGCGCGACACTCTTTAAATGATAAAATTTTGCGCCCCGCTAAAGATCCCTTTCAACCCACCGGTGGGTTGTGCCAGCTGTCGGGCAACATCGGTCGCGGTATGATGAAGATCTCGGCCGTTGCCCCTGAGCGGCGTGTGATCCAGGCACCGGCACGGGTTTTTCATGATCAGGCGTCGGTTAAAACGGCGTTTCAGGCCGGAGAATTCTGCGAGGACACCGTGGTTGTTCTGCGCTTTCAGGGACCCAGTTCCAATGGTATGCCGGAGCTGCACAGTTTAACCCCTATGCTTGCGGTGTTGCAGGATCGCGGTCTCAAGGTTGCACTGGTCACAGACGGGCGTATGTCCGGGGCCTCTGGCAAAGTGCCGGCTGCCATTCATGTGTCGCCAGAGGCCGCAGCCGGTGGCCCGTTGGCCAAGGTAAAAGATGGGGATGTGCTGCGCGTTGATGCAGTTGCCGGAGAAATAAGCTGCCTTGCGCCCGATTTTGCCGACCGCATTGCCGTGACAGCCGATCTCGGGGACAACGGTCATGGTGTCGGTCGCGAACTTTTCGCCATTTTTCGTCAGACTGTTGGTGCGTCGGACAGCGGCGCGGCCGTGGTGGTCTGATTTCACAGGAGATTTAAATGACCCCTTTAGAACAAAGTGTTGCCGCCGCAAAAATATGTGAGCTAGCCCCTGTTGTCCCCGTGTTGGTTGTTGATGATGCCTCACGGGCGGCCTCTTTGGCGCAGGCTCTTGTGGCGGGTGGTTTGCCTGCGCTTGAAGTTACCCTGCGCACGCCTGCCGCGCTGGATGCAATTCGCGCAATGGCGGCGGTGCCAGGTGGTGTCGTTGGGGCAGGAACGCTTTTGACGCGGGACGATGTATTCGCAGCCAAAGAAGCCGGCGCAACTTTCGGTGTCTCACCAGGCGCAACGGATCTTTTACTGGCGGCTTGTGTGGAAGCAGAACTGCCCCTTTTGCCGGGGGCCGCGACGGCCAGTGAGGTCATGACCCTGCTTGAAAAAGGGTATTCGGTGCAAAAATTCTTTCCTGCCGAAGCCGCGGGCGGGGCGGCTGCGCTTAAATCCATCGGAGCGCCTCTGCCACAGGTTAGGTTCTGCCCGACAGGTGGTGTATCGCCCGCCAATGCTGCTCAGTATCTGACGCTTTCAAACACGCTGTGTGTCGGGGGAAGTTGGGTCGCTCCGCCTGATGCTGTGGCGGCCGGTGACTGGTCACGGATCGAAGCTCTTGCACGGACCGCAGCAGCGCTGCCCCGATAAGGTCAGAGGCCAAAGTTGATGGCCTTCAGGCCATCGACAACAAATTGAACTGAAAGCGCTGCAAGCAACATGCCCATAAGCCGTGTTGCGACTGTGATGCCCGTCCGGCCAAGGACGCGTTCAATCACGCCCGCAGCCATAAAGAAGGCAAGGACAATCGCAATCACGACCAGCATAACGGCTGCTACGCCAAAAGCGTCCGCCGTTGATGGCGCTTGGCCCACCAATAAAATGATCGTCGCGATGGCACCCGGTCCGGCTGTCAGAGGGATGGCAATGGGAAAAACGGATGGGTCTGCTGCCTCGGCCTGCTCGGCCTGATCATCACGTCTTTGGGTTCGACGCTCGAACAGCATGTCCAATGCCGTCAGAAACAATAACATGCCCCCAGCAATTCGAAAGGCGGGTAGGGATATTCCGATGCCACCCAACAAGGCGTCCCCGAATCCGGCAAACATCAACAGGATAACTGTCGCGACGCCACAGGCCCGCAATGCGATGTTGCGGCGCTGCTGAGGGCTGTGATCGCGCACCAGCGCGATAAAAACTGGCGCAAGCCCAATCGGGTCAATGACGACAAACAGCGTAACAAACGCGGTGATGAGAAAGCTGATATCCATGCCAATGGGCGTATCTTGGGCGCCGTCGTCGCACAACCCTGTTTAGCGGTCGTCGACTTGGAAAATAATCATGGACAGATGCGATTGCCCCCAAGATTATTCCCATTAAGGTCGTGCAGTAGTTTTGTTTTCAGGCTTATTGTATGCGGTTGTTGAGTGTCACATTCTTGCTTGTTTGTATGGTCTGGGGCGCACCGGTCAAAAGCGATGATACGATCCTGTCGCTTCAGATCAGTATGGAAGACGGGAATCCGTGGGATAAAATTACAATTCAGAATACGGGGTGCACACCGCTGAGCGGTGTCATGGTCTTTGATTTTACGCATTCGGCGGGCGGTATCATCCTGGATACAGAGCGCGGCGGGCCGGGCACACAGGATCCTATGCCGGTTCAGGTATATTCGGGCCCTGTCAAGTTGGCATCACCTGTAGATGGTGCAACCAGTTTAACTTTGTCAATTGATCGTTTGCGACCGGGCGATATCGCGATTGTGCGGCTTGATTTTGACAGCACCCGCAGCTGATGGCATCGCGACAGGGTGGTTGCCATGGGGGCAGATTTGGCGGGGACACACCTGCGGCTGACCCTGCCGTCAGGTTTTCACGCAAGTCGTCAGGTCAACAGGGTAGGCCGTGGTCAATTTGGACACATCCAAACCTGCCCGCAAATCACGCCGACACCCAAAGCCCCACCCGAGGATGATTGGCTGACAGGCTAGTTTTCAGCTTTTTCCAAACGCTCCAATGCTTTCATCCACATTGTTTCGGCACGCTCAATTGCGTCTTGAACCTCTGCATACTTTCGGTTCCATACAGATAGATCGCCGACACGATCTTCGTCGTAGAGTGCAGGATCCGACAGTTTTGCGGACAGTTTTTCGGCCATATCGTTCAGAGTTGTCACACGTTCTTCGCATTTGCGAACGTCGCTGCGCAGCGCCAGCACGGCTTCACGCGATGGTCGTTTTGGTTTGCTTGCGTTAGATTTTTCTTTGGCCGGTTTATCGGCGGCTAACAGCAAAGTCCGGTAGCTCTCCAAATCACCGTCGTAAGGTGCGACCTGGCCGTTGTTTACCAGCCACAGCCGATCCGCGACGAGGTTAAGCAGATGCATGTCATGGCTGACCAGCACAACGGCCCCTGAATACGCCGTGAGAGCCTCGACAAGGGCTTCGCGGCTTTCAATATCGAGGTGGTTTGTCGGTTCATCAAGGATCAGGATATGCGGTGCATCCAAGGTTGCCAAAAGCAGTGACAGACGTGCTTTTTGTCCGCCTGAAAGACGACCCACCAGTGTTTCGGCTTGATCTGCCATCAGGCCAAAGCCGGCCAGCTCTGCGCGCAATTTCGGAGGGAAAACGCCGGGTCGTTCCCGTGCCAGGTGCTGCAAAGGGGTTTCGTCGATACGCAATTCATCCACCTGATGCTGGGCAAAATAACCAATGCGCAGGCGCGAGGATCGGGTCATCTTGCCCTCGATCAGGGGCAGGCGGTCTGACAGCAGTTTAGACAAGGTTGACTTGCCTTGACCGTTTTTCCCCAATAGCGCGATGCGGTCATCTTGATCAATGCGGAGATCCAGACGACGCAATACCGGGGCACCGTCATATCCCACAGCACCGTTTTCAATGCGAATGATTGGCGGATTCAGCTCGTCAGGTTGCGGAAATTTGAACACCCGCTTTGCGGCCTCTTCCGGCGGGGTGATCATGTCCATCTTGGCAATCATCTTCAGACGGGATTGCGCCTGCCGGGCCTTATCAGCTTTGTAACGAAAGCGATCGACATAACTTTGCAGATGCGCACGCCGGGTTTCCTGCTTCTTGGCCATGGCTGCGGCTTGTGCCGCGCGGGCAGCACGCTGGCGGGCAAACTGATCATAGGCTCCTTGGTAAAAAGTCAGTTTCTTTTCGCTCAGGTGCAGAATGCCGCCAACCGCACGGTTCAAAAGACCCCGGTCGTGGCTGATGATGATCACGGTATGTGGATATTTTGCCAGATAGCTTTCCAGCCAAAGCGCGCCCTCGAGATCAAGATAGTTGGTCGGCTCGTCCAGCAAGAGCAGATCAGGCTGCGCAAACAACACCCCTGCCAAGGCGACACGCATACGCCAGCCACCCGAAAAATCCGCACAAGGCCGGCTTAAATCAGCTTCATCAAACCCAAGTCCACGTAAGATTGATGCAGCTCGGGCATCTGCTGACCACGCATCAATATCTGCCAGACGCGTCTGCACTTCGGCAATGCGGGTGGGATCTGAGGCGGTGTCGGCCTCGGCCATCAGCGATGCCCGTTCCACGTCTGCTTCCAATACCATATCCAAGAGGGACGTCTGCGAGGCGGGCACCTCTTGGGCGACCCCGCCAATGCGGGCGCGTTTGGGCATCTTGATTGACCCTGACTCCAAGGGCCATTCACCGCGGATCAGCTTGAATAATGTGGTCTTTCCGGCACCATTCGGACCGACAAGCCCAACCTTGTGGCCATCCGGGATGGTCGCAGAGGCACCGTCAAAAAGCGGGCGTCCGTCGATAGCAAAAGAAATGTCTTGTAAGCTTAGCATAAAGAGCTGCGTATCATTGGAAATAGAGGGTTGAAAGGGGCAGGGTGCCAGCAGGTGCACGTCTGGATGTTACGCGTAAGCCCTCGTTTACTGGCGCCGCGCGGCCGTGATCCAGAGCACCATCAAAACAAATGATAAGATAGCGTTCCATCCCGCCATTGAAATCCCGCCAAGGGCCCAGGGAATATCGTCACATCGAACAATAGGTGCGGTCATAATCTGGTTGAAAAGGTCCTCGGTGCTCAGGCCAGTGATATCGCCGCTTGTGCAGCTCGTTGGTCCCTGCCACCAGCCCTGTTCGACGCCCGCGTGATAGACACCCACGCCACCGGTGGTCGCTGCCGCAAGAGCACCCAGTAAGGACATCGCGCGCCAAGGCAGGAAAAACGCCACAAGACCAATCATAACGGCTACAAGATGGGGCCAACGTTGCCAGATACACATTCTGCAAGGCGCGAGATCCCCGATATGTTCGAACCCCAAAGCCCCTAACAAAAGCAAAGCAGACCCGCTTGCGGCCAGTGTGCTAAGTGTTCGACGCATTACAAATACCTCACAAGAAAGAAACTGCCAACGAGCACAACGATAAAGGCTGTAAAGACAAGGCCAAGCCGTTCTTCGATAAAGGATTTAATAGGGGCCCCGAAGACCCGCAAGAGACCTGCGACAATGAAGAAGCGTAGGGATCGCGCGAGGATTGATGTGGCAAGGAATGTGAGGATCGGCATTCCTGTCCAGCCGGACATGATTGTGATGACTTTGTAGGGAAAAGGGGTAAGGCCAGCGGTCAGCACTGCTAGGAAACTGTAGTCGTTGAATTGGGCGTTAAAGGCGTCCATGCTGTCTGCTTTGCCTAGCGCTTCCAACATTGGCCGTCCCATCGTGTCGTAGAACAATGCGCCTATCCCATACCCCAACAGACCGCCTGCCACAGACGCAACGGTTGCCACCAGTGCAATCCGCCATGCGCGATCTGGTCGGGCAAGGACCATGGGAATAATCATTACATCTGGCGGGATCGGAAAAACCGAGCTTTCCACAAAAGCGACTAGGGCGAGCCACCACATTGCATAGGGATGGTTTGCTAAGGTCATTGTGCGATCATAAACGCGGCGCAGCATAATATATCTCTGGCGTTGGGTGTTGCAGGCAGTGATCACGCCACTGATGCTACGTCAAGTGTAGTATCGTAGCTTAGCGGCTTTCCCTCAGGCGCAAGGCTTGCTAACACATGCCTACCAGAGATTCGGATCAGCCCGAACTCATGCTCACCCTACAAAGACTGTGGGGCAAGGCCCAAGTGGCGGAATGGTAGACGCAGGGGATTCAAAATCCCCCGCCCTAACGGGCGTGCCGGTTCGAGTCCGGCCTTGGGTACCAACTTTGGTAACCTTACTTGATTATATGCGATTAAGCGCAGGAGCGTGCTTTTGGTGTTCTACATAACTGCGTCACATATCCGATAAATGCTCGCCTTGGGCCAAGTGCTGTAGCTGTGCGTTGGAATACCTTTATTTTTTAGGAGCCTGCGGTAGCTCGCAAGTCTTTCCAGCGTCGGAAGGGTCCCAGCAATTCGCGCCATGGAAACATCGGTTTTTTTTCCTGTCAAAATAAACCAAGTCGGCAATCTATTGAGCGATTGAATAAAGCGCATGGACCATCCAGACCCCTCGACGTTTTGATGCCACTGCTTTGACGAAATTTATTGCAACAAAGAAGCCGGACTGCA
>JAYQEA010000061.1:0-23061 GCA_038138625.1 Roseivivax sp. | reverse complement strand
CGATCGTTCCTACGTTTACGTGCGGCTTGCCGCGCTCAAACTTTTCCTTTGCCATCTTTAAAGACGCCTCGTGTTCAAAAGGGGGCAGGAGCGCCCCGGTGGTCACATGGCGGCGCGTTTATTTGGTGACGCGAAGAAAATCAAGCATGGATCGACAACAAACAACGGCGTAGTGTCACAGCGGTGTCAAAGTCCGTTTGCGTCTTGGCGACGCAACAGGCGCTCTGGCCGCCTTAGTCTTGTTCGACCTGCTCTGCGTCGGGGTTCAGATCTTCCCCATCAGAGCCAGATACGCCGGTATCTCCCGCAAGATCGTCAACGCCCGTGTCATCAGTGACAGGCACCTCAGCATCGGTGCTGTCATCAGGCGTTGCTGGATCGCTGCTCAAGGTTTCTGGGTCAACGCCGGTATCCGCATGGCTTTCGGCAGTCTCGCTATACTCGTCCTCGGGACGACGTGTGAACCATCCCTGTGACTTCTGCTCCTCGCGAAGCCACGATTCAATAGCGCCTGCGGCACGTTGCGCCAAAACTTCAATCTGCTCTTCCTTGGTGCGCACCAGACCAGAGCTGATCATCGTTTCAGCGGACAAACCCTCGCCCACAACAATTTGCTGCGGCGTTTCATTCAATTGCTTTCGTGACGCATCGTCTATGACCGTTACGTCCAGAATGAGTAAGCTTTTGGGGCTGGCTACCAGCGGTATCCCGGGCGGCGCGAGAGCATAGCCTGCCACATTAATACCGATATGATAGAATTGATCACCTTCAATCTGGCCCAGTTGAGTTTTTACAGCCGGTTTAAGTGCAGTGATCCACTCCTCGGGGGTGGCCTCGCGCGACACAGGACCTTGCAACAGATTTGGTGCAACAACTGCCACATGACCCAGGCGAAAGGCAGCAATCGGATCGGGGCTGTCGTCCTGTTTTGCAACTGGCGAGCATGCCACCACAACCAAAAGCAAAACGAGAAGTGAAAAAACATTGCGCATGGCTATTGCTAGCGCTCCCTGCCGCGTCTTGCAATATCTCTAACGATTCGCTCCCGGCACCCAAAGGACATCCGCCCGACCGCCATCATTTGCCACCCGTGCCATGACAAAAAACCAATCACTCAAACGATTGAGATAGCGTACAGCAGCGGTGTTGACCTGTTCGATGGATGCAAGTTCCACTGTCAGTCTTTCTGCCCTGCGTGCGACAGTCCGGCATAGATGCAGGTGCGCAGCCAAGGCGGAGCCGCCGGGCAAGATAAAGCTGCGTAATGGCTCTAGCGTGTCATTCATAGCGTCGATTTCGCGTTCCAGCCGGTCAACCTGCGCGTCGACCATGCGCAGCACCGGATAGCCTGCCTCGGCATCTTTGGCCATATCTGGACGGCACAGGTCCGCGCCAAGATCAAAAAGGTCGTTCTGGATCAGGGCGAGGGCGGCACCGACCTGCTCATCAGCATGTAACCTCGCCATCCCCACCGTCGCATTCAGCTCGTCAACAGTCCCATAGGCCGTGACACGCCCATCAAATTTTGCGACACGATCGCCGTTTCCAAGGGCTGTGTCGCCTTTGTCTCCGGTCCGGGTGTAAATTTTGTTCAGAACAACCATGTCACCTACCGCCCGTTATCCACACAAAAACGAGAATCAACACCACAGCAACAAATTGTGCCATAACGCGCCAACGCATGGCACGGTTTGAATATTTTTTGCTGAAGTCACCACCCTTGGCAAAGGCTGATAGGCCAAACAACAAAACCACAAGTACGGCGCCCATTGCGACTACCATAAGAATGAAAAGAGGATCGTCGGCCATCGTTGGTCTCCTGCAGCCAGTGTGAGTGTGCACATAGCGGGCGCGTCGTCAAAAGCGAATGGGAAATAACGGCGCAGACCCGATTATGCTTTGGACAGCAGCCAATCCAGTGCGCGTACCGGTAAAACCCTGCGCGCCACGGCCATCATGTGCGTTGGGGCTGTCACGTGGTAGCGGGCGCGCGGTCGTTTGGCCTCGAGCGCATGGGCGATCTGCTGCGTGACAGCCTGAGGCGATAGCTCGAAGCGGTCCGGTCCTGTATCCTCATACAGCCGCTTGAGCAGGCGGTTTTCGTATTGTCTGACACGCGGAGAGACACGCCAATCCACCCATTTTTCGAAATGTGGTATCGCGTTCTGGCGGATTTTGCTGGTGATTGGCCCGGGCGCGACAGTCACGATTTTAATCGGAGTGTCGCGCATTTCCAGCCTCAAGGTATGCACCAGCCCCTCAAGCGCAAATTTTGATGCGACATAGGCGCCACGCCAGGGGGCAGGGACCATCCCCAAAACAGAGCTGACATAGACAATACGTCCGTGGCCCTGTGCGCGCATAACTGGCAACACACGTTTTGTCAGATCGTGCCAACCGATCACATTGGTTTCAAAGCAGGCGCGTAATGCCTCGGGTGGGACGTCCTCGACCGCCCCCAACATTGCAAACGCCCCGTTTTGAACAACTGCATCCAGTGTTCCACCAGTTGCCGCCAAGACCTCGTTCAGTCCCGCAGAAATGCTGTCAGGGTTGGTGTAATCAATGCAGGGGCTTTCAAACCCTTCGTCTCGAAGAGCCATGCAGTCAGACGATTTTTTGCAACTGGCAAAGACATGCCAACCCCTGGCGCGCAAGCCATGCGCCAAATCCGCCCCGATGCCGGATGAACACCCTGTGATCAAAACTGTTTTCATGACGAGGCATGCATAATCCGAACACTGTCACTTGCCTACTGCCTATCCGAAAAATATTGAGGCCGAATAAATCGCAAATGCTGCACGATGATTTCATTGGACCGCAAATTGCCCGCCGGATAGACGAGGGTCTGCTTGCAGGAGACAATCCGGACAGGTATCACAGTCACCATGAGCATACCCCCCGACGATACCGACACACCAGATACCGACCGCAATGTAATCGAGCCCCTGCGCCGTGCCATATCAGAGCGGTATCTGACCTATGCACTCAGTACGATCATGCACAGGGCATTGCCGGATGTGCGGGACGGCTTGAAACCGGTTCATCGCCGCATTCTTTTTGCAATGCGCGAATTGCGGCTGACATCGACCGGGGGCTTTCGCAAATCTGCCAAGATATCTGGGGATGTGATGGGCAACTATCATCCCCACGGTGATACCGCGATCTACGACGCCATGGCGCGCTTGGCTCAAGATTTTGCCATGCGTTACAGGCTTGTTGATGGTCAGGGAAATTTTGGCAATATCGATGGCGATAACCCCGCAGCCAGCCGATATACCGAAGCCCGCCTTGCGATACATTCCGAAATCCTGCTGGACGGCCTTGCAGAAAACGCTGTGGATTTCCGACCAAATTACGATGGGACGTTGCAAGAACCGGTTGTTCTGCCTGCGCAGTACCCAAATCTTTTGGCCAATGGGGCAAGTGGTATCGCTGTGGGCATGGCGACATCTATCCCGCCGCATAATATCCATGAGTTGATCGATGCCTGCCTCAGCTTAATCGCACAGCCCGACATGAGCGTTGATGATTTGCTGGTCCACGTTCCGGGACCGGATTTTCCCACCGGCGGTGTGCTGGTGGAAAGCGCCGAAAACATAGCGCAGGCCTATCGAACCGGACGAGGAGGATTTCGACTCAGAGCCGTTCACAAGATTGAGGATCTGGGACGCGGCCAGTGGCATATCGTAGTTACGGAAATTCCGTATGGCGTACAAAAGTCGAAGCTGATTGAACGCATCGCCGAAGTCATAAATGCCAAAAAAATTCCTGTGTTGGGGGATGTGCGTGATGAAAGCGCAGATGACATACGTCTGATCCTTGAACCAAAGACGCGCAATGTTGATCCTGACGTTCTGATGGGGGCGCTGTACCGGAATACAGATCTGGAACTTCGTATCCCGTTGAACATGAACGTATTGATTGACGGCGTAACGCCCAAGGTCAGCGATCTGAAACAGGTCCTTCAGGCCTTTTTGAATTTTCGTCGCGAGATCCTGCAGCGACGCGCAGCGCATCGCATTGAAAAAATCGATCAAAGGCTGGAAATCTTGGCGGGGTTGATCATCGCCTTTTTGAACCTTGATCGTGTTATAGACATCATCCGTTATGATGAGACGCCCAAACCGGCGCTTATGCGCGAAGACTGGACGCGTGATTTTGTACGTGCCACCGACCAGAATGACTATGTCTCACCAGAGGCTCGTGACACTTCTGGACTTAGTGAGGTTCAGGCAGAAGCCATTTTGAACATGCGACTGCGCGCATTGCGTCGTTTGGAAGAAATGGAATTGATCGCGGAACGTGATCGGCTGGTTAAAGAGCGCAAAGACCTAAACACGCTTTTGAGCAGCGACGTGCGTCAGTGGAGCGCGATCAGTGAACAGCTGAAATCCGTTCAAGAGACGTTCGGTTCGACTGCCGAAGGCGGGGCCCGTCGCACTATGATTGCGGCAGCGGATGTCGTAGAAGATGTGCCCTTAGAAGCGCTGATCGAACGCGAGCCTATTACTGTGATCTGCTCTAAAATGGGATGGATCCGCGCCATGTCTGGCCACATAGACCTAGCGAGAGAAATCAAGTACAAAGACGGTGACGAAGGCCGCTTTATCTTTCACGCAGAAACCACCGACAAACTGGTATTATTTGCAAGCAATGGTCGTTTTTACACAGTTCAGGCGTCGAACCTGCCCGGCGGCCGCGGTATGGGCGAACCCGTGCGTATCATGTTGGATCTGGAAAATGATGTGTCTCTATTGGACTTTTTCATTCACCAATCTGGCCAGCGCCTGTTGGTCGCATCAGAGGCCGGAGACGGTTTTATCGTTCAATCGGATGATGTTATTGCCCAAACTCGCGCGGGCAAGCAGGTCCTTAACGTCAAGGGCGGGATAAAAGCCAAGATTTGTAAACCTGTAGACGGCGATTCAATTGCTGTTGTCGGTGAAAATCGCAAGGTTTTGGTTTTCGACATTGCAGAGCTGCCAGAGATGACCCGTGGCAAGGGCGTCAGGTTGCAAAAATATAAGGACGGGGGGCTGTCAGATGCAACCACCTTCACGCGGGCCGACGGGCTTTCATGGAAAGACCCCGCCGGACGCACAAGAACCCAATCCGACCTTGCCGAATGGACCGCGAAGCGGGCCGGAACCGGACGCATGGCCCCCCGTGGCTTCCCCAGAGACAACACCTTCACCTAGTGCTGCGTCATATCTGGACGCGGACGCAGAGACCACGGACGGTCCCGAACCGGCGACACAGACCACTCCGCGATTGAAGACAGGATCTAAAGAACTTGTTTCGGCAACACCGGATCGCTCGCCCCGAGCAGAAAAGGGCGCTCCAACCAAGCAGTTTATCACTGTCCCTGCCCCTATCCGCCCCTCGGCTGTCGTGCCAAAAACGCGACCCACAGATCGCTCTGCGATGGCAGATCAAACCCTCTTGCCGCCGGCACCAACACATTTGACAGGTGCATTTGCAGGCAAGGGGTGGCAGATTTTTGGGCTGGCGTTGTTTACCGGAACTCTCACCCTGATGACTTTTGGGATTTACAGATTTTGGCGACGCACGCATTTGAGGCGCTGGTACTGGGCGTCGATCCGGATAGATGGCATTCCGTTGGAATATGCCGGAAATGCGGGTGAAAAGATCCTTGGTTTTTTCATAGCTGTTGTAATTTTGGCGTTCTATCTTGGCGTGATCAATGTGGGTTTGACATTTTTCAGCGTTGCCTATCTCAACGGGCTTCAATCTGCCCATTTACTGAGCTTTCTGGGTATCTTGCCCGTGTGGTTCTATGCCAAGTATCGCGCCCGACGCTATGTTTTATCGCGCACCCGCTGGCGTGGCATTCGGTTTGGACAAAGTCCGGGCGCTTGGGCCTATGCATTGCGCGCGATTTTCTACTGGTGCCTTACACTGATTAGCTTCGGACTGCTCTGGCCGCTCATGACGTATCGTCTGGAACAGTTCAAAACCAATCGCATGTGGTTTGGCGATGCCCCATTCCGGCAAGGCGGGGCGTGGTGGCATCTTTATGCAGCCTATTGGCCGATCCCAACCGTATTAATGGTTGTTGCCATAGTGAGATTTGGCGAATTTGCTCCGGATGCATTTCGCTCGGCCGTCGATCAAATCCTTCTACCTGAACTTACCCGAGCCCAAGCAGACATGATTGCAGGTGTTACCCTTGTAACTGCCGCGGTCGTATTGGTTTTCTGTTTTGCGATTTATCGGATATCGACATTCATCAGGCTGACGCGCACAAAACAATTGGGTGACAGTCCGCTGGGACTAAGCTTGCGCACCCACCGTATGCTCGGAATCTTAATCTGGGGCGGGACCAAGGCGATTTTTGTGACCGCAATTTTGCTAGGCGGCGTGCTAATCGGCGGTTTGGCCGCTGCATCAGTGATGGGCGTGGAGCTCCAAAGTTATAATCTACAAAATGATGCGACTTCTATGCCGGACCCTGCGATCCTCGGGATGTGGCAGGTGCAAATTGCGCTTGTCGGGATCTATCTGGTAGGGCTTCTTTTCTGGGCCGTCGCGCGAGAGACATTTGTGACCTATCCTCTGCTGCGCGCATGTACCGAGGCGTTTTCTGTCTCCGATCCACCAAGCCTGACAAGGATCTCTCAACGGGGAAAAGATCGTGTTGGACAGGCCGAAGGGTTCGCGGATGCCTTGGACGTGGGTGCGGTCTTATGACGGTCATACGTGTCGCCACTGACCCACAAAACCTCAAACTTCGGGGCCGTTTTGCCGATGGCACGTCCGCTTTGCTACGCGACGTGGAACTTGATTTTGATGGAGATCGGCTCGTGATCAAAGGACACGGTGTTCACGAACGCTGGCGGTGTGCAGATGTGCGTGAAGTGCCCGGGCCACGAGGACAGACCTGTACCTTGGCGTGTGCGGATACCCCTCTTGCGCGTCTGTATATGGAAAATCGCTTCTTGGCTCGAAGGCTTCCAAATTTGCGCCGCCCGCTCCAAAGAAGCCGGAAACGGTGGATCTGGGCTTGGGGGTTGGCGGCAGCGGCTTCTGTCGTACTGTTGATGACGGTCATTATGCCGCTCGTCTCTATGAAGCTGGCACCACTTATTCCCGAAAAAGCCCAAGCCCAACTGGGGCAGGCCGCAGTTCTGGACCTGCGGACATCCAATGATCGCATTCTGGCATTATGCGATGCGCCCGAGGGTCGCGCGGCACTGGATCAGATATTGGCCCGTCTGCTCAAGACGACGACTCCACAGCTGACAGCAAATGTTCTGGTTCTTGATCACCCGTTGATCAACGCATTTGCTTTGCCCGATGATCAGATTGTTCTGTTTCGTGGTTTCCTGCAGGCTGCGCGCAGTCCAGACGAGGTTGCTGCCGTCATTGCTCACGAGCTTGGACACCTCTACCACAGTGATCCCACGCGCGATTTGCTTAGATGGGGGGGGTCTTTGGGAATTTTAGATTTATTTTTCGGGGAATTGTTGGGTGGTTCCGCGACAGTTACCGCCTTCAACCGGATAATTACGTCCCGCGAGCGCCGACAAGCCGAAAGCAAGGCAGATGCTTTTGCAATCGATGTGTTGATCCGGGCGGACATTTCACCGGTCGCTTTGATCGAATTTTTTACAACGTTTAATCAAGGCCCAAAAATTGAACCGACGGATAACGCCGTTTGGGAATATTTCAATACGCACCCTCCTGACAGCTTGCGTATTGAACGTGCTCAGGCTGCTATTCCGAACGGATTTGAGGGGACGGAAATTATTGGATCAAACGAATGGTTGGCTATACAACGGATCTGTGACTGACCAAGCTGTTCAAAAACGCGACGTCGGATCGCGCTAACGTGACGTTTTTACTCTGTTACCATAGCGCCCGGCGGTCTATTTAACATACCAGAAAGACTCGATATCCGCGTCAGCGCGGCCCGTATAAATGGAGAGATAACGCACATGAAGGTTCTCGTGCCCGTCAAACGCGTGATTGACTATAACGTAAAAGTCCGTGTCAAAGCGGATGGTTCAGGCGTCGATCTTGCCAATGTTAAAATGTCAATGAATCCCTTCGACGAAATTGCCGTCGAAGAGGCTATCCGCATGAAAGAAGCCGGCAAAGTCAGCGAAATCGTTGCGGTGTCTATAGGTGTCAAACAAAATCAGGAAACCCTGCGTACCGCTTTGGCTATGGGAGCGGACCGCGCCATTCTGGTCGAGGCGACCGATGACGTTCACACCGACATAGAGCCATTGGCCGTTGCAAAGATCCTCAAGGCAATCGTCGACGAGGAACAACCGGGATTGGTCATTTGCGGCAAGCAAGCCATTGATAATGACATGAACGCCACGGGTCAGATGCTTTCGGCCTTGCTGGGCTGGAGCCAGGCAACCTTTGCATCCGAGGTGGATGTAGATGGCGACGCCGCCGTGGTCACCCGCGAGGTCGACGGTGGGTTGCAGACAATCAAAGTCGCAATGCCTGCCGTGATCACGGTCGATCTGCGTCTGAACGAGCCACGGTATGCGTCTCTTCCGAATATTATGAAGGCCAAGCGCAAACCACTGGATGCAAAAACGGCCGCAGATTTGGGCGTGGACACCACCCCGCGTTTGGAAATTGTGACCACGGGAGAACCCGCAGAGCGTGCGGCAGGCATTAAGGTCGGCTCGGTTGATGAACTTGTTGAAAAACTTAAAGAAGCGGGAGTTGTGTAATGGCTGTTCTTCTGATTGCCGAGGTGGCAGGTGGCGCGCTTGCAGTGGATGCAACGGCCAAAGCTCTGACGGCTGCAAAAGCGCTTGGTGACGTGACTGTTTTGTGTGCGTCCGCAGACTGTGCAGGTGCGGCAGAGGCCGCCGCCCAACTGGATGGGGTGTCCAAGGTCTTGGTCGCAGACGATGCCGCTTACGGCAATGGTCTGGCGGAACCGGTTTCAGCTTTGGTCGTCTCCCTGGCGGGGGATTACAGTCACATTGTGGCGCCTGCAACAAACGGTGCGAAGAACCTGCTTCCACGGATTGCAGCGTTACTGGATGTGATGGTGATATCGGACATTACAGCGGTCATCGACGCCGAGACCTTCGAGCGGCCAATCTATGCTGGCAACGCCATGCAAACAGTGAAATCAACAGATAGCACCAAGGTGGTTTCGGTGCGCACGGCAAATTTTGATGCGACAGCTGACGGTGGCTCTGCGAGCGTGGAAACAATCGCTGCCGCGGCAAACCCTGGCCTTTCGGAATGGGTTGAGGACAAAGTTGCGGCCAGTGATCGTCCGGAACTGACATCGGCAGGCGTCGTTGTGTCCGGTGGACGCGGTGTCGGCTCTGAAGAGGACTTCGCGATTATCGAAGGTCTTGCAGATAAGTTGAACGCCGCTGTGGGGGCATCGCGGGCTGCTGTTGATTCGGGATTTGCACCCAATGACTGGCAAGTGGGTCAGACCGGTAAGGTCGTGGCGCCCGATCTGTATGTTGCGGTCGGTATTTCCGGAGCGATCCAGCACCTTGCAGGTATGAAGGACAGCAAGGTCATTGTTGCAATCAACAAAGACGAAGAAGCCCCAATTTTTCAGGTCGCCGACTTTGGACTTGTGGCAGATCTGTTCGACGCTGTGCCCGAGCTCACTGGCAAGTTATAAACTGACAAGGTCTTATTGGCTTATGATTTAAAAGGCCCGCCTTTCATGGCGGGCCTTTTTGTTTATGCTCAGTCCGACCTAGCTTTCCAACGCTTTGACAATGGACGGCTCAAGCGCTTTGGCGATGTCTGCATGAAATGTAGGATTGGGCAATTCACGTGCGGCCCCTTCCTCAAAATCGGCAAATATCATCTCACGTGTGCCCTGCGCCAGTGACTCTTGACTGGGATAAACTGAGACAACATCCATCACCCGCGACCGAAGTTCATCGACCATGGTTTGTGTAATGAATAACGGATCACGGCCGGTGATCTCGTTCTACTCAGATTCAGGACGTTGCAAACACAGCTACACAACGCGCCCGCGAAGTTGCGAAATAATAGACCGCACCCGCGCAGCCCAAGCATACCGCAATTCAGCTATAACATCCGGAAAAACATCCGGTGCTGCCTCTTGCAACGCCAAAAGAAGATGTCGCGTAAAATGAAACTCCGTAAAGTCAATTTGTGGAAACATTTGTGCAAGCTTTGGCGAGGGCCTCAGAAACCGGTCATTTCGCCGAGGATGGACCTTATAAAGTCTGTTGCTCACATTTTGAGCCCCCGGCAACACCACTACGGACACAGCCGCCTTGGACGCGGCATTCATAATCTCTGGTTCGTTCAGGAAAACGTCCAGCCCGCCATTAGGAACACCAAAATTCACGCATGCCATATTCATTTGTGATTCCAGAATATCGGAATATGGCTTTTCGATAAATTGTCCAAACGTTTCCGAGCCGCCCAAACAACTGACATATTTTTCATTAAGCTGTCGTCTTGGTCCACGACAGGTCACACGGCTTGCTCCATAGCGACAGACATTATAATCCAGTCCGCCGATTATCGGCTTGGTGGCTAACATAGCCTTACCCCTTTCTCCTATTCACCCAAGCGTATGAGTCGCTGAAATCTGTTGCCAAATGGCTAAAGTTAAAATGCGCATAACTGTGGTTGGCACGGCTTGCGCACAGGCTTATGGTCTAGGCGAGTTTCAGGCGAAGGAGCCAACAGCTATGGGCAACATCCAGTCAGTCGGTGTGGTTGGGGCGGGCCAGATGGGCAATGGGATCGCCCATGTCATGGCGTTGTCCGGCTACGATGTGTTGCTGAACGATATCAATCAAGAGGCACTTGACAATGCAATTGCGAGGATCAGGGCGAACCTAGATCGTCAGGTCAGCCGCGGCAAAATTACTTTGGCAGATCAAGATGCCGCAATGGGGTGCATTTCGACTACACTGGATTTGTCGGCGCTTGGCCAAACCGATCTGGTGATTGAGGCGGCCACCGAACGCGAAGACGTAAAACACAAGATATTTGAAAATTTGTTGCCGCATCTGCAACCGCATACGATCCTGACAACCAATACCTCGTCGATCTCTATCACACGACTGGCCAGCCGGACGGACCGACCAGAGCGATTTATGGGGTTTCATTTCATGAACCCTGTTCCACTTATGCAACTTGTAGAGTTGATCAGAGGGATCGCCACAGACGAAGAGACCTATACCTCTTGTCGCACGGTGGTCGAGCGTTTGGGCAAAACAGCTGCCAGCGCAGAGGATTTTCCTGCATTCATCGTCAATCGCATCCTGATGCCGATGATCAACGAAGCGGTCTACACACTCTACGAAGGGGTCGGAAACGTTAACTCTATTGACCAGTCCATGAAACTGGGCGCAAATCATCCCATGGGCCCATTGGAGCTTGCTGATTTTATCGGCTTGGATACCTGTTTGTCCATCATGAATGTCTTGCACGAGGGACTGGCTGATACGAAATATCGCCCCTGTCCACTTTTGACAAAATATGTTGAGGCCGGATGGCTTGGCCGTAAAACACAACGTGGTTTTTATGACTACCGTGGACCAGAGCCTATCCCGACGCGGTAGGCGGAACAGAGCGCACAAGGCTGCGAGCATAGCCAATCTCAACATCTTTACGCGCACTAAAGGCTTCGACTGCAAAACGTCTTGGACCGGCCCTCTTTGTTGCGCCGTGTCGCGAAGATCACCAAATCGGTCAGTCCAGCCAGCTTATCACACAAGGATGCTTGGGGATCATGGACGCAAACCTTTTGGCATCGGAATTTTTGCCAGCCTGCGCGCGTGAATGTCAAAGCGCGCGACACTGTAGTCATTCTGCTTCGAACGCGATCAAATCTGCAGCAACCGCTTCAACAGCCGCTTTTAGAGCGGCGCGACCATGTTCGGGGCGCGCCAATGCCGAATGCGACCCCACGCGCCCGTCCGGGAATTCTGCCTTGTGTCTCAATGCGCTTCCATGACGGTCGCCCGCGCGCGCGGCTCTTTCGTCAGACGACAAGGCTCTGGGTGGTTCTATGGCCTGACCGGGATCAATGCAGCGCACCAACGCTTGGGTTATTGCGACCTCTGACGGGGTTGCATGCATGCCCTCCCAGTCGCCGTAGTACTGATCACGCAAAATATTTACGGGTTCAAAATCCCACCAGCTGCGTATTCGGATCTCGGGCCTAAATTCAGCCGCCAAACGCATCGGTGCCAGGTTCGCACCATGTCCGTTCACGACATAAATGCGATCAAAACCATGCGCCTGCAGGCTTTGCGTAACTTCGGTAAACAGGGTCCGAAAACATGCCTCACTGACTGATACCGTCCCAGCAAACTGCATGTTGAATGCGGCAGGGGTATAGGCAAGCACGGGCGCCACATAGGTTTCGCTCAGGTCTCCGGCCCCGATCGCCACAGCTTTGGCACAGATAGCGTCGGTTCCAATCAGCCCCATGGGACCATGTTGTTCCGTAGAACCGACCGGCAGAAAAACAGCCCGACGGCGGGCCAGGTATTCTTCAACTTCGCCCCAAGTGGCATGATCCAGACGCATGATGTCCCCAAAACGGTTGCCCACAGTGGGCGCAATGGAAAAGGGGCTACCAAATGGCAGCCCCTCGCTTTGTCATTTGGCTCAGATCAAAGACCCCACTTGGCCTTGGTCGCATCAAAAAAGCCTTTGGCCTGCTTAAGCTTGACCCAGTTATTGACGTAGTTGATCCAGACCTGATCGCTTTGCGGCAACAACATTGCGATGGGTGATGGTGAACGGGGACCAGTGCCCGGAACCTGCACAACGCCGTGTTTTGCTTTGAGCGTCGAGCCTTCGATGTTGGAGGTTATAAAGACGTCAGCACGGCCTGAAAGAACCTCTTGGAATCCGCGCGCTGGGGCTTCAACAACTTTGATCGTGGAATTGGGGAACCATTCGCGCACCAAGGCCTCAAAGGTTGTCCCCAAGGTGGTCGCTACAGTTACGCTTGACTGATTGATCGAGTCATATCCATCAAACATGCCTTCTTTGTCAGGCGTGGTGAAGGGCAAAATCTCAACCGCGATATAGCTTTCCGAATAGCCCGCAGCTTTCATCCGCGACGGCGAGACCGAAGCCGAACCACTGATGTGGTACTGACCCGCAACAACACCGTTCACCAGCGTTTTCCAGTCTGTCGCAACGAATTCGACCTCGACCCCAAGGTCTTTGGCCAGCTCTGTCGCAACATCAATATCAAATCCCTCGTAGCTGTTTGTCGCCGGGTTGCGGACAGACATCGGGTTCCAATCACCGGTGGTCCCAAACTTCAGTGTTCCGCTATTTAAGATGTCGTTCAGCGCAGATTGCGCCTGCACGCCTGAGGCCAACCCCAGGCTTAGCGCTGCTGCGGCAAGTGCCTTGATCCATGTCTTCATGTTCGTCTCCGTCTGGCTGATACGAGGTATGCCCCCGCATTACACTTGAATTTGGACTGATAAACCACTTACGCTCAAGTCAAAATTGCCCAAGCCGGGCAGACAGGGGGCAAAGTGGTGCAAGCTGATCCAAGCATAGCCATTAAAATGCAGGGCGTGAACAAGTGGTTTGACGATTTCCACGTTTTGAAAAACATCGATCTTGAGGTGCCCACAGGGGGGCGCATGGTCATATGCGGGCCGTCCGGGTCGGGAAAATCAACGGTGGTGCGCTGTATCAATCGTCTGGAAAAACATCAAAACGGCGTGATTCGGGTCCACGGTAACGAGGTCACGGACGGTCCCGAATCTCTGGGCGGTGATGTTGGAATGGTTTTTCAGCAGTTCAACCTGTTCCCACATTTGACGGCCTTGGAAAACCTTATGCTCGGACCCATGAAAGCGCGTGGACTATCGCGAAAGGACGCCGAAGCCCGTGCAAGAATGTATCTGGAACGGGTGCGCATCCCTGAACAGGCCAAAAAACGCCCGGGCCAGCTCTCAGGAGGGCAACAACAACGTGTTGCAATTGCACGCAGCCTTTGCATGGAACCAAAAGTGATGTTGTTTGACGAACCGACATCGGCACTGGATGCCGAGATGATCGCCGAAGTACTGGATGTCATGGTAGAGCTGGCCGAAAGCGGAATGACTATGGTGGTTGTGACCCATGAAATGGGATTTGCGCGCAAAGTGGCAGACCAAATGGTTTTCATGGATGGGGGTGAAATCGTTGAGACCGGCCCACCCGATGCTTTTTTCGAATCGCCCAAATCCGAGCGTTGCAAAACGTTCCTTAGCCAGATCCTGAGTCACTGACATGCACCGTATTCTAAATCTGTCTCTTGGCCTTGCCGCGCTATTCATGCTTGCGGGCTGTTCATCCTCGAATGCTTGGGGGTGGTATGTGATAAATCCAATGACCCCAAACGGATGGATTAATATAAAATTCCTGATCAGCGGCATGTGGGATACAATCGTCATATCTGTCATAGCGGCTGTATGTTCTATCGCGTTGGGCCTGCTGGTTGCACTTCCGGGGCTGTCCACACGCTGGTATTGGCGTGCAGTAAACAGGGTCTATGTGGAATTTATCCGCGCTATCCCGCTCTTGCCCATGCTGTTTTGGGTATTTTATGGCCTGCCCATTATCTTTCGGCAGATGGGTGTGAATATTCCCATTGATCCATTCTGGGGGGCCATCATCACGCTGGCATTATCCGATAGCGCCTTTACTGCCGAAATCTTTCGCGCAGGGATACAGTCCATCGCCAAAGGCCAGACAGAGGCGGCGCAAACCGTCGGATTGAACTATTTTCAAACCATGCGGTATGTCATCCTTCCTCAGGCAATCAGACGTATTCTGCCCCCGCTGGCCAATCAGTTTATATACATCGTCAAGATGTCTGCGTTTGCCAGCGTCATCGGCATGCAGGAACTGACGCGCAGAGCCAATGAACTGGTGGTCACCGAATATCGACCACTCGAAATCTATACGCTATTGATTTTCGAGTATCTGGTGCTGGTGTTGATCATCAGCGCAGGTGTTCGTTGGTTGGAACGTAAAATGGGCTCGGACGAGCGGGGGTAGAAATGGACTGGAACACCTTTATGGACGAGACCGTCGCTCAGATCGCGACATTGAACCAGGAAATACCGTCCACGGTCGCGGGCTTTAATCAAATGGGCAAGGCGGCCAAAGCATCGGGTGCATTGGACGAAAAGACAAAGGAGATCATGGCGCTTGGGATCGCGATTGCCACGCGCTGTGACAGCTGCATCGGCTTTCATGTTAAATCTTTGGTCCGTCTGGGCTTGACCCGAGAGGAGCTATGCGAAGCGCTTGCGATGGCAACCTATATGGGGGGTGGTCCGTCTTACGCCTATTCAGCCAAAGCTTTGGCGGCCTATGATACATTCAGCGGGGCCAAGAATGCATAGTGCAGATTTTATCCACAACAGCTGGTATGTTGCTGCGCGAAGTGAGGACTTAGGGGCCAAGCTGACCCCGTTGACCCTATTGGGAGCGCAGGTAGTAATCTATCGCGACCTGAACGGGCGACCTTGGGTGCTGGAGGATGCCTGTCCGCATCGCAAGCTGCCGCTCAGCATGGGTAACCTGCACGATGACAAAATCGAATGTGGATATCATGGTTTGACCTTTAATGGCCATGGACAGTGTACATCCGCCCCAACGCAGGGTGATCCGATCCCAGCCCGCGCCCGCGTGCGCAGCTACCCGGCCCAAGACCGCTACGGGTTTTTGTGGGTCTGGATGGGGGATGACCCGCCCGGACCAATGTTCGAGATCCCCAATTACGACAACATCGCTTGGGGACGCACGCAATGTGGGGCCATGACAATCGGGTGCAACTATCTCTATGTCATTGATAACCTTCTGGATCCAAGCCATGTTGCATGGGTGCATGTGACAAGCTTTGGTGGGGCGGGTACCGACAATAGGCCACTTTCTGTTGAGGCTTTGGAGGATGGCGTCATCGTGTCACGATGGATCATGGATGAACCTGCGCCCCCTTATTACCGCGCAATGCTTGCCTTTGGCGACGCCACAGATCGCAAACAGCATTACGAGTGCAGACTGCCATCCACAGCGATCAATATGAGCATCTATACCCGTGCCGGAACAGGTGGCCCAGACGCCGCGTTGCCAGACGATGCTTACGTTAACATCTCGTATAACTTTATCACGCCAGTCGACGAAGCACGGTCTTTATATTTTTGGTTCCAGCACCGCAACACCGACCCCGACAATATAGAGACAAACAGCCGTATGTTCGCTGGGGCGACAATGGCCTTCAACGAAGATAAAGAAATCCTGGAAGCTGTTCAGCAGGGTATGACCGACCCCAAAACACCCTACATGAACTTGGGTCTCGACGCAGGAGCCATGCAATTTCGCGCCAAAGTCGCCAAACGTATCAAAATCGAGCGTTCAGGCAAAACATAACTGGTCATGCACCGCCCCGCAGGCACGTGCGGGCGCGTACAAGGCCCTTGCAAGATCGGGATATACCGCAAGCAGCGCCGGCCCTTCTGGCAGGCGTTCAGGGCGCAGGTTGCCTTTGTCCCAAAGTGCAATCCCGTCTACCGTGATTGTCGGGTCAAGCAAGTTGAGCGAGATTTCGCCCGGCGGATATGCGCCACAACTGTGCATATGCATCAGCCTGGGGTTTCCAAAGGCACTTCCGCTCCAACGTTCAAAATTTGTGCCTGCCGGATTTTCAAATTGGCATCCAGGATGAATGCCTGCATGCCACGAATGCAAAAAACGTTTTTGTAATCCGAACATTTGCGCAATTGCCGCATAATGCGCCTGAGCGCGCGCGACATCATCAGCCGCGCCGTCAAAACTCAGAATCGCATGTCCCTTACAGTTGATCGCAATAGGCTTGTTTAACGGACAGGCATAGGGCCGGTAATACCGTGACCCGGTCCCCACCAAGAAACCCGCTTGAACAATGCGCCCGGCAAAGCCCGCAGCGGGTAAAGGGGAATGTACTGAAAGTGGAAAACGCAGTGTCTGGGTATCAGACGGTTCGGGATGCAAGGCGTCGACCCGCCCCCAGTAGTCCGTTCCTAGTGGACAAGCGACGTGGATATGACCCGCCCGCCATAAAAAACGATCGATTGTATTCCGCAATGCGACCATGGCGGCGTGGGGAACGGTTCCAAAATCTGACCTCAACATTGCCAGATCCACAGCATAACAGACCAAGGCCTTGTGACTTGTCTTGGAGTGAGAAAAGCGCATCTGATCCCCGCGCCTTGCAAGAAACACTGTCAGATCTGCTTGCTCCATCGCCGCTGCAAGACTGTCCTCCGGTGGGCCGGGATTGAGAGAAGATGGCGCCGTGTGATGCATGGGTCTTAGTCCCAGACGCCTGGCTCCAGATGCGACGACCGCGCTTAATCGAGGATCATGATACCCGGCCCCGGGCGGTTCTTGGACAATCAATACGGATTGGCCCGCGACCAATTCGCCGCAGCTGATCAACATGTTGCTCACTGCTTCAAGATAATCGTCGTGCATTGTCGGGGCCTTTGGTAGGGCTGGATATATCATGTTCGGGCAAAGACGCCCATGCAGCCACTGGAAAGGATGCTCAGTGACCTCTTGGATTCGGATGCTAACAGATGAAGAAGCAAATTCACGACTAAAAACGATGCTTGATCAGGCGCGCACGCCACATGGCACGGTGGATACCGTCATGCGTGTGCATTCATTGCGTCCTGAGACTATGGCTGGGCATGTTGCTCTTTATCGTTCCGTGCTGCATTCCAAGGACAATACTCTGCCCTTTTGGTTTCTCGAAGTCGTGGCGAGCTACACGTCAATCATCAACGATTGCACCTACTCTTTGACCCATCATTTTATGAACGTGCGTAATCTTTTGAAAGACCAACCAAAGTCAGACGCGATCTTTGTCGCGCTCAAGGCCCATCGCCCAGAAGATATGTTTTCCGGAAAAGAACTGGCCTTGTTACGCTACACAGCCAAATTGACCGGGCACGTCGGACGCATGGTGAAATCAGATTATGACGTCTTGGTACAGGCGGGGTGCGAAGATGCCGAGATTCTAGAGGTGAATCAGGTATGTGCCTATTTCAACTATTCCAATCGTTTGCTGAACGGTCTGGGATGCACCACAGACGGGGACGTAATCGGATATTATTCAGGACCTGACTGAGACTCTCTTTGCCACTACCGGGTCTGCGCCCTTGCGCATCTTACAAACCGTTTTGTCAGTTCAAAAGTCTAAATTCCGAATGTTGGATCAAAGGATCTGTGCTCTGATTCTATGCGCCAACATCGAAATTGGAGCATGGTCATCCATATCACCCTTGTTTGTGCAGCAGTGTTCTGTTTGGACGTACTGAAGCCGATTGGTCGACCTGCTATTTTTTGAGCTCTCATCATGACCGTTTTCTGGTATTTTGTGCCCATCGATTGACCATGATAGAGCATCTCGAAAGAACCGATTGGTTATTTTTGAGCCGGTAAAAAACAACATAGTGTCTTGGGAAGCAGGTTTTTCAGGCTAAAATGGTCTCAGTTCAGCCTTGAAAGACCTGCGACAGATTGCACCACGCTGCATTTGCAGCAAAATAAAAAAAAGCGTATTTTCAGGCGCCGCGGCGCAGAAACGAAGCATCTGCATACAAAGGTATTCTGTTAAGTTAATAATTTCATTTGATTTTTTCGTGTCTCTCCACAAATTGAAATCTACAGCCGCGTGGAGTGACTTATGGATATGGTAAACGCAGACGCATGGGTAGGCCGCGAAACGGTGACGTTCGGGGGCGTTTCATCACAAGCAGCGCACCAAGCGCAAGCAACCCTCGGGTGGCCCTCAGCACTGAACAACGACAGTATTTTGCCGCCCCTGTGGCATTGGTTTGCGTTTCCAACAACAGCAGCAACCGACATGCTGAAGGAAGACGGACATCCTCAAGCGTCTGACTTGTTGCCACCGTTATCCCTAAGGCGTCGGATGTGGGCGGGTGGCTCTCTTAGCTTCCATCGCCACATTCGCGTTGGCGAAGCCTTGGAGCGCAGATCCCGCGTACGGTCCATTGTCGAAAAAGAAGGCAGCACTGGGCCAATGGCGCTGGTTACCCTCGATCACTTTATCAGCGGAAAATCGGGTCTCGCGGTCGAAGAGCGACAGGACATTGTTTTTCTAGACATACCCGACACGTACACCCCACCTCGCAAAAAGCCTGTGACAGGTCCGGTGGTTGATACTTTTGAAACCTCCGAAAAATCTCTTTTCAGGTTTTCTGCGCTGACGTTCAACGCGCATCGTATCCACTACGATCTTCAATACACGCAAGACGTGGAACATTACCCAGGTCTGGTTGTTCACGGCCCCCTACAGGCCGTTTTGTTGATGCAGAACGCGGTTCGGCACAAAGGCAGACACCCTCTCTTTTTCGATTTCCGCGGTATGCACCCGATGTTCTCAGGGTCAAATGGCAGCATCGGATTGGAAGATGATGACGAGGGAACGGACCTCTGGACGTCGCAAGAGGGACATCTGTGCATGCATGCGCGGGCCGTATGGGAGCAGACCCAATGAGCGTCTTAAGCGGAATGCGTGTGGTGGAAGGTTCGGCATTTGTGGCAGTGCCGCTGGCAGGGATGACATTGGCGCAGATGGGCGCGGAAGTGATTCGGTTCGATCGCATTGGCGGCGGCTTGGATGCGGGACGGTGGCCTTTGGCACCCAATGGACAAAGCCTGTTCTGGTCGGGCATGAACAAAGGCAAAAAATCCGTCGCAGTCGATATGAAGTCCCCCGAAGGCCGCGATTTGATCACCCAGATTATCACGGCTCCCGGGCCGGACGCGGGCCTGTTTCTGACAAACCTCAAGGTACGTGGCTGGCTTGACTATGAAACACTCAGCAAAGCGCGGAGTGATCTTGTTATGGTCGCCCTCAGCGGGGACCGGCACGGGCGTCCCCAGGTAGACTATACCGTCAACCCCGCCCTTGGTATCCCGTTTATGACCGGTCCCGAAACTCTGAGTGATCCCGTCGCACATGCTCTGCCAGCATGGGATTTAATCGCAGGTAATATGTGTGTCTCCGCCCTGCTCGCCGCCGAGCGACACCGCCTGCGAGGTCGCGGTGGCCAGAACGTCGATATCGCCCTCAAAGACGTAGCTGCCGCGACCCTTGGACATCTGGGGATGATCGGTGATGCGACCTTGAACAAGCAGGATCGCGGCAGGGCAGGCAATGCGCTTTATGGGGCGTATGGTCAGGATTTTGTCTGTGCAGACGGGCGGCGCGTGATGGTGGTGGGGCTCACCGGCCGTCAGTGGTCTGGGATGGTTGCGGCCACTGAAACCAGTGAAGAAATTGCAATCCTGGAACAAAAACTGGGTCTTTCGTTAAGTGATGAAGGCAATCGCTGGACACACCGCAACGCAATCACTGCGATTTTGTCCCCTTGGTTTGCTGCGCGGCGTGTCGAGGAATTTGAACGTGATTTTAACAAGCGCGGGCTGACATGGTCTGAATTCCGAACAGTGTCCGAAGCCTTGGAGAGAGATGCCGACCTGAGTGAGGACAACCCCATGTTCTTTGATACTTTGCATCCCGGTTTGGGGCGGTTTCTGACGCCAGCGCACCCGGCAAGTTTTGGAGATTCTGCACCAATAGCGCCTACGCCCGCACCAACTCTTGGTGGCCAGACAGAAGAAGTCCTCGCAGACATTTTGGGGTTAAGTAGTGGCAACATTGGACGTCTATTTGATCGCGGGATCGTGGAAGGACCAGTTGGGCAAAGTCACCGCAATGTTGCTTGACCATGCTACACCTGTGATAAAAATCGACTTTGGACTGCGTTAGATGAAAGTAACATCTCAACCTCCGGCCACGCAAGTTTACGCGAAACAACGGCCAGTGTCATTTTAGCAGGACTGGTAAAAATGGCTGCTTGATCCACCGATATGGTCCGTGCATTCCGAGTATATTCAAACTCAGCATAGTAAAACGGCACCTTCATCCATGAAGCTAACTTAAACACCAGGTCAACTCGGTTTTTGGTCGGGTGTCAGATCCTGCGGGATCAATCCAGCAAATATTACCCAAGTAAATTTGTCGGATTGACTTTCCATAGTGTTTCAGTCAACTTTATATTTATGCAGCCAGCCATCGAATCTATGGCAAGCCGATGACCCCAAAACTTGGAGGACGTGGGCCTATGAGATTTGCCGACGAACAAGCTGAAATCGACAGCACCGGCGGACATGAAGCTTTGATCATCGGCTTCGATCTTGGCGTGCCAAGTCTTTTTAATGTCGAATGGCTAATCGATATGGCCGAACGTGGTGAATGGAGCGGACTATGGTGGTAAACGTCGCAAGAGAAACAACATTTCGCCCGGAAGAAAGGCTGCCAATTTACGAGGCGACTGACCTGACTAAGGGTGGCGGTCTTGCCCGTATCAAATTGCAGGATCAGCTTTACACACTTCGCATTACCCGTGCGGGCAAGCTGATTTTGACAAAATGAACGCGATGACACCACACCGAGGCAGTGCCCCTGTTGGGTTTGTCAGCGAACTGGGCCCTGTAGAAGCCGGCGCGGTCATCTATTTGCGCCTGTGGTGCGATGGCCCCGATGCTCAGGCACAGGTTTGGAATGACTTTGCAACAGCGCTTGGACCGGAAAAAGGGCGCAAAGTTTTGAAATCTTTTGAGGCGCTCTGCGATCTTTGCGCGCGCCATGGACGCAGACCTTTGGTGCGGCATCAAGTGATGTGCAAAAGCCTCGGCGCGGATGAATCGTGCTTTGCCAATTTTGTCGCCTATGCAAGCGAGGGTGCGCGTGAAGACGCGTTGTTGATCGCGACCACACTTGTACGACCTGATATGGCACCCGTACTTGTCGATGTGGCTCAGGAGTTTGGCTTGGCTTTGCGCCAAATGGCAATCAAGGCAAGCCGACCAATTGCCAATCATACAAGACCTGAGAATACGACTGTTCATTAAAAACTAAAAAATTGTTTTCCTTGAAAACTGTCACTCTTAGGGCAAGCGCGGCTGTGCCGTGTCTTGGGAATACCCGTCTTGCCGTGGCGCATGTCCGAAAGGATATAGTGTTGGAAACCTGTGCCAAAAAATGAGAAGCCGAAGCCGTACCAAACTGTGTCAGGGCCCAACTTGGCGTGCTGGGCAATGGTGCTGCATGGGCGAAGGGCTGGGAATTGTTTTGATCTAATAAAAAGTCTTGTTTTCATTGCCTTGTGTGGAATTAATATTCGCACAGAATGGATATCATACAGGAGTGCCTGAGGCATTGGCAAAAATATCAGTAGAACAGGCGCTTCTGAAAGCAAAATCGCATGCAAAGAAAGATGAGATCGAAGAAGCAAAAAAACTATATACAGCTGTGTTGCAGGCATTTCCGAAAAATATTCGTGCACAGCAGGGTTTGGCTGCACTGACCAAGGTGCAAAAAAAGGATGCGGTGCAGACGGTACCTGAGGAAGTCATTGATCGCCTTATTACTCTTTATAACACCGGAAAACTGTCTGCAGCGGTTGCGCAGGCAAAGGCTCTCACTGAGCAATATCCCGAAGCCTTTACCCTATGGAATGTCTTGGGTGCTGCCAGCAAAGGCTTGGGTCGGACGGAAGTTGCTGCCAGCGCCTTTAAAAAAGTTACAGATTTAAATCCAACCTACGCTGATGGCTTCAATAATCTCGGCGTTACCCTCAAGGCGCAAGGCAAACTGGACGAAGCAATAAAAGCTTTCGACAGAGCGCTCGCAATTAAACCAGGTTATTCAGAAGCCTATAACAACAAGGGCAATGCGCTGAAAAACAAAGGCAGGCTGGACGAGGCAATAGTAGCTTACAACAAAGCACTGTCAATCAAGCCTGAGTATTCAGAAGCCTGTAATAACCTAGGCAGTGCTCTCAAAGCTCAAGGCAAGCTAGACGCCGCTATTGCAGCATGCAATAGGGCGCTCTCTCTCAATCCTGATTATGCGGACGCGCATAACACCATTGGCAATGCTCTCAAAGCTCAAGGCAAGCTTGAGGCAGCGATGGTGTCTTACAACAAAGCGCTCTCAAT